>NZ_CAKLBB010000006.1:0-332253 GCF_920939515.1 Sphingomonas sp. Leaf4
CGCAGGTCCATCGATAACGGCTTGCCCATCTGACCGGCCTCCTGTCGCCGGTGACAGGCTTGAATCAGACTTCAGTCCCCTTGGGAATCCCTCAACGATTCACGCCGTTCGGATTATGCTCTAGCGCCGGATCGGCCACCCGGTAATAGCGCGCCGGCATCCGCCACCGCTTGCTGGTCGCGGCATAGTCGATCTGCGCCTGCGGATTGCCGCGATAGTCGTGGTTGCCGAGCAGCGCATACCACGGCACCTGCAACGCCGGATGGGTATAGACCCCCTCGAACACCGACTGCCACAGCGGGTCGTCGACCGATTCTACCCCGTCGCTGTAGAAATTGTCGCCGATCGCCAGCACGAAATCGCTCCGCGCCGCCGCCGCCGCCCGCCCCATCGCCGCCGCGACATGATGCTGCTCCGGCGTATCGCGCCCCCAGTCGCCCAATACCGCGAAGCTGCACCCCTTGGGTGCCGCCGCCGCCGGAGTCACGGCCAGCCCGGCAGCCCCGACAGCGAACCCGCCGAGCAGGGTACGGCGGTCGATACGGATGGTCATGGGGGAGGGTCCTTTGCAGGGAAGGGGACCAGCCCCAAAGCCACGCCAATATGACGGGACGATTACGATCCCCCCTCCCCTTCAGGGGAGGGGCCGGGGGAGGGGCAGTCCCAAGCACAACCCCAAAGAAAAGAGGCGCCGGGAGCCAACCCCCGACGCCTCCTGTCTCACACGACGTGGCGAAGCCACGTCGTCGGTCCTCGCGTGCGCGAGGCCGGCCGACAGCGCGTATGGCGCTTTGCGCCACCGGCGGTCGGCACGACCGCCTTACGCGCTGTAGTACATGTCGTATTCCACCGGGCTCGGCGTCATTTCCCACCGCGCCACTTCACCGTACTTGATCTCGACATAGGCCTCGATCTGATCCTTCGAGAACACGTCGCCCTTCAGCAGGAAGTCGTGGTCGGCGGTCAGTGCTTCCAGCGCCTCGCGCAGCGACGCGCAGACGGTCGGCACGGCGGCGAGTTCGGCCGGCGGCAGGTCGTACAGGTTCTTGTCCATCGCCTCACCCGGATGGATCTTGTTCTGGATGCCGTCCAGACCTGCCATCATCAGCGCCGCATAGGCGAGATAGGGGTTGGCCATCGCGTCGGGGAAGCGGATTTCCACGCGCTTCGCCTTCGGACCGGTGCCGTACGGGATGCGGCACGACGCCGAACGGTTGCGCGCCGAATAGGCGAGCAGCACCGGCGCTTCATAGCCCGGGACCAGCCGCTTGTAGCTGTTGGTCGACGGGTTGGTGAAGGCGTTCAGCGCCTTGGCATGCTTGATGACACCGCCGATGAAATACAGGCACATGTCCGACAGGCCGGCATAGCCGTCGCCGGCGAACAGCGGGGTCTTGCCGTTCCAGATCGAGAAGTGGGTGTGCATCCCCGAGCCGTTATCTTCCTTGATCGGCTTGGGCATGAACGTCGCGGTCTTGCCATAGGCATGCGCGACCTGATGCACGACATACTTGTAGATCTGCATGCGATCGGCAGTCGTGGTCAGCGTGCCGAAGGTCAGGCCCAGCTCGTGCTGCGCGGCGGCCACCTCATGGTGGTGCTTGTCGCACGGCAGGCCCATTTCGATCATGGTCGACACCATCTCGCCACGGATGTCGACGGCGCTGTCGACCGGGGCGACCGGGAAATAGCCGCCCTTGGCGCGCGGGCGGTGGCCCATGTTGCCGCTCTCATACTCGCGGCCCGAATTGCCCGGCAGTTCGATGTCGTCGATCTTGTAATAGCTCGACGAATAGGTGTTCTCGAACCGCACGTCGTCGAACATGAAGAATTCGGCTTCCGGCCCGACATAGACGGTGTCGCCGATGCCGGTGGTCTTGAGATACGCCTCGGCGCGCTTGGCGGTCGAGCGCGGATCGCGAGCGTACAGCTCACCCGTCACCGGATCGACGATGTCGCAGAACACGACCAGCATCGGCGTTGCCGAGAAGGGGTCGGTATACACTGCTTCCAGATCGGGCATGAGCGTCATGTCCGACTCGTTGATCGCCTTCCAGCCCTCGATCGAGCTGCCGTCGAACATCAGGCCGTCGGTGAACTCGTCCTCGCCCAGCAGCGAGGCGACCATGGTCAGGTGCTGCCACTTGCCCTTGGGATCGGTGAAGCGAAGGTCGACCCACTCGATCTCCTCCTGCTGGATGCGCTTCAGGATGTCGCTGGCGGTAGTAGCCATGAAAACTGCCCTTTCTGAATGAAACCCCCGTTCCGGCGCAATCAATCGCTCCGGAACGCCCCGTTAATCGAAATAATGCTGCGCTGCGTCAGATCGCGTCGTCGTTGCGCTCGCCGGTGCGGATACGCAAGGCCGTCTCGACCGGAATGACGAAAATCTTGCCGTCGCCGATCCGGCCGGTCTGCGCGGCGGCGGCGATCGCCTCGACCACGCGCTCGGCCAGACCGTCCTCGACCACGACTTCCAGCTTCACCTTGGGCAGAAAGTCGACGACATATTCGGCGCCGCGATACAATTCGGTATGGCCCTTCTGCCGGCCGAAACCCTTGGCCTCGGTCACGGTGATGCCGCTCACGCCGACTTCGTGCAGCGCCTCCTTCACCTCATCCAGCTTGAACGGCTTGATGATGGCTTCGATCTTTTTCATGCGCTTTGCCGATCCCCCGGACGTCGGCCCGCAGGGGCCGTTTGCATCCTGTTAATCAAATACCGTGCCAACAGGCGATTCGCCCTGTGGACGACCATCGGGCATCCGCGTGTCGCTGTCGATATTGCCCGCCGAAGGGGCAGCGTGCCCGGTTTTCGGGCAATCTGCTGTTACAGATACGGCGGCTTGGTGAACCCCATCGGGCTGAGCGTGAAGATCTCGCAGCCGTCGTCGGTGATGCCGATCGAATGTTCGAACTGCGCCGACAGCGACCGGTCGCGCGTCACCGCCGTCCACCCGTCGTCGAGCAGCTTCACGTCCGGCCGGCCGATGTTGATCATCGGTTCGATGGTGAAGAACATGCCGGGCTTCAGTTCGGGACCCGTCCCCGGCCGCCCGGCGTGGATCACTTCGGGTGCATCGTGGAACAGCCGGCCGAGGCCATGGCCGCAAAAGTCGCGCACCACGCCATAGCGGTGCGATTCGGCATGGCGCTGGATCGCGTGCGCCACGTCACCCATGCGGTTGCCGGGCTTGGCCTGCTCGATGCCGATCATCAGGCATTCATAGGTCACGTCGACCAGCTTGCGCGCCTTGATCGGCACATTGCCGACCAGATAGGTCCGGCTGCTGTCGCCATGCCATCCGTCGAGCAGCGGCGTGACGTCGATATTGGCGATGTCGCCGTCCTTCAGCGTCCGGTCGGACGGGATGCCGTGACACACGACGTGGTTGATCGAGATGCAGGTCGAATGGGCATAGCCGCGATAGCCGAGCGTGGCGGGCACCGCGCCGCCCTCGCGCATCAGGCGAAAGATGATCGCGTCCAGCTCGGCGGTGGTGACGCCGGGCACGACATGCGGCGTGATCGCGTCGAGGATATGCGCGGCGAGGCGTCCGGCGCGGCGCATCCCTTCGAACCCGGCGGCATCGTGCAGCTTGATCGCGCCGGTCCGCGCCAGCGGCGTGTCGGCAGTGACGGTCTGATAATCGTTCATGTCCAACCTATAGTGCGACACGACGCGCTATGCGAGGGCGCGACCACGCGCTATCCAGCCGATATGACGCACCGTATCTGGACCGCCGCCCTGCTCGTGATCGGTGACGAAATCCTGTCGGGCCGGACGCAGGACAAGAATATCGCGCAACTGGCGAGCTGGCTGAACGTGCAAGGCATCCGCCTCGCCGAAGTGCGCGTCGTCGCCGACCGCGAGGAAGCGATCGTCGAGGCGGTCAACATCCTGCGCGCGCGCAACGACTATCTGTTCACCACCGGCGGCATCGGCCCGACGCACGACGACATCACCGTCGATTCGATCGCGGCGGCGCTCGGCCGGTCGGTCGTGGTGCATCCCCAGGCCCGCGCGATCCTCGAAGCGTATTACGAGACGCGCGGCGGCCTGACCGACGCGCGGCTGCGCATGGCGCGGGTGCCGGAGGGTGCCGACCTGATCGAGAACCGCATGTCGGGCGCGCCCGGCATCCATGTCGAGAATATCTTCATCATGGCCGGGGTGCCGCATATCGCGGCGGCGATGCTCGACAGCCTCACCGGCACGCTGGAGGGCGGGCTGCCCGTCGTCTCCGGCACGATCGGCTGCTGGGTGGGGGAGAGCGAGGTGGCCGACACGCTGCGCGACGTCGAAAAGGCGCATGAGGGCGTGGCGATCGGCAGCTATCCGTTCTTTCGCGAAGGCCGGACCGGCGCGAATTTTGTGGTGCGGGCGACCGATCGGGCGGTGGTCGACCAGTGCCTCGCCGATCTGGCCGAACGGCTGCGCGCCACGGGGCGGGACCCGGTCGAGGGGGGGATATGATCGCACCAACGCCTGTGCGAGCGCGGCCGCTGCGTATCCACGGCACGATCGCGCGCGATCTGGGTATCCGCATCGTCTCGGGCGCGGTGGCCCCGGGCGAGTTGCTCGACGGCGAGGTCGCGGCCAGCGGCAGCCTCAACGTTTCGCGCACCGCCTATCGCGAGGCGCTGCGGATGCTCGCCGCCAAGGGGCTGGTCGAATCGCGCCCCAAGACCGGAACGCGCGTGTCGCCGCGCGACCAGTGGCAATTGCTCGACCCCGATGTGCTGTCGTGGGTGTTCGATACCGAACCCGACGCGCGGCTGATCGGGAGCTTGTTCGAGTTGCGCAAGATCGTCGAGCCTGCCGCCGCGCAGTTCGCGGCGCTTCGCCGTGACAAGAATCACCTGTCGGTCATGCGGCAGGCGCTGGCCGACATGGCCGACCATACGCTGGCGACCGATGCCGGGCGCGACGCCGATCAGCGCTTCCATGCGGCGATGCTCGATGCCTCGGCCAATCCGTTCCTCGTCACGCTGACCAGCGGAGTCGGTGCGGCGGTGGCGTGGACCACGGTGTTCAAGCAACGCAACAGCCCGCTGCGCCGCGATCCGCTGCCCGATCACATCCGCGTGTTCGAGGCGGTCGAGGCGGGCGACGGCGCCGCTGCCCATGCCGCGATGACCGATCTGGTCGACATGGCGTTTCAGGACACGCGCGTCACCCTGCCGGCATGACGGCGCTTGCCGGAACGCCCGGCCGCCGATAAGTCTGATTAATAAACCTTCAGGAGAGAGACGTTGGCAAACGCCCCGACCCGCATCGCGTTGGCCGGCATCGGCAAGATCGCGCGCGACCAGCATATCCCGCACATCGCGGCCAGCCCCGATTTCGAGCTGGTCGCCGCCGTCACCCGGCATGATCCGCCCGAGGGCGTACCGGGATTTACCACCATCGCCGAGATGATGGCGGCGGTGCCGGGCGTTCAGGCGATCTCGATCTGCACCCCGCCGCGCGGCCGGCTGACGCTGATCGAGGAAGCGCTGGCCCACGGCCTCGACGTGATGGTCGAGAAGCCGCCGGCGGCGACGCTGAGCGAGGCGCAGGCGTTCGCCCGCGCGGCCGACGCGGCGGGCAAGGTATTGTTCGCGACATGGCATTCGCGCGAGGCGGCGGCAGTCGAACCCGCCCGGCAATGGCTGGACCAACGCAAGATCACGCGGGTCGCGGTCAACTGGAAGGAGGATGTCCGGGTATGGCATCCGGGACAGGCATGGATCTGGGAACCGGGGATCGGCGTGTTCGATCCGGGAATCAACGCGCTGTCGGTCATCACCCGCATCCTGCCGCGCCCTCTGCTGCTCGACACCGCCGAACTGCGCTTCCCGTCGAACCGCGATGCGCCGATCGCCGCCGATCTCGATTTCACCGATACGGCAGGCGTGCCGGTGCGGGTGGAATTCGACTTCGACCAGACCGGGCCGCAGACATGGGACATCGACGTCGAAACCGATAACGGGTCGCTAAAACTGTCGATGGGTGCGTCGAAAATGGCGGTCGATGGCGTAGGGGTCGATGTCGGTGACGAACCGGAATATGCCCGGCTGTATCGCCGCTTCGCGCAATGTCTGGCCGCGCGCGAAAGTGACGTCGATCTGTCGCCGTTCGTCCATGTCAACGATGCCTTCCTGCTCGGGCGGCGGGTGACGGTGGGCGAGTTCAGCGAATAGGGTGGGTTCGCGCGGAGGCGGCGTGGAGGGGCTGCGGCTTCTCTGCGTCGTGCGCAGATGCCTGCGACGCCATCGCCACGACGATCGCATCCCGTGCCCGCGCCGCTACCGCCTTGCGCCCCATGCCCGCCGGATCGAACGGTTCGAGGAAATGGATCGTCAGCGGTACGTGACCCGGCCGTGCCAGTACCCGCGCCGCGTTCGCCGTGCCCGGTTCGTCACCGACCCATGCGATGTCGCGGCCGGCACCATAATCGAGATAGACCGGCTGTACCCGCAGGCCCGGCGGGGGCGGATCGATCGCGCCGAGCAGCGCCGCCTTGAACGGCAGCAGCGTCGTGCCGTCGCCGGTCGTTCCTTCGGGAAACACCGTGACCGGATGGTCCGCCGCCAATGCCTGGCGCAGCGTATCGATCTGCCGCGCGACGCCCAGCCGGTCGCCACGATCGACGAACAGCGTGTGGTTGAGCGTGCAGAGCCAGCCGACCAGCGGCGCGTCGCGCAACTCCCCCTTGGCGACGAAGGCGCTGCCGCTCGCCCCGGCAATGGCGAGGATGTCGAGCCAGCTCTGGTGATTGGCGAGGTACAGCACGTCGCGCGGCACCGGCGTGCCGACCACCCGCACGCGCGCGCCGACGATCCGGGCGATCCGCCCGAGAAAGCGCGGCGGCCATGGCGACCGGCGCCGGACCAGCCGCCAGCCGCCGTGCAGTACCAGATAGCCGAGCAGCGCCGCGAGCATCCCGCCCGCGCGCCGCAGCAATCGAAGGCGCGCGGAGAGAAGCAAGCGCCTCAACCCTTGCGGTCGAGGCTGACGCCGTAGAGTTCCATGCGGTGATCGACCAGCCGGAAGCCCAGCCGTTCGGCGATCTGCTTTTGCAGCAATTCCAGTTCGGGGTCGACGAATTCGATCACCCGCCCGCTTTCGACATCGATCAGGTGATCGTGATGCGCCTCGGGCGCGGGTTCGTAGCGCGCGCGGCCATCGCCGAAGTCGTGGCGGTCGAGGATGCCGGCCTCTTCGAACAGCCGCACGGTGCGATACACCGTGGCGATCGAGATGCCCGGATCGATCGCCGACGAGCGTTCATAGACTTTTTCGACGTCGGGATGGTCTTCGGCTTCGGACAGGACGCGAGCGATCACCCGACGCTGTTCGGTGATGCGCAGCCCCTTTTGATGACAAAGCGCTTCGAGATCGATCTTGCGGGCCATGCGTTCCTGTGACTTCCCTGACGAATGGCCCCCTTCTAACGCGCCGGTCGCGTCAGCGGAAGCCCCGCATCAGCGCGTGCGGCGCTGCGTTCCCAAGCCGATCTTCTTGGCGAGGTCGCGGCGCTGCTCGGCATAGTTGGGCGCGACCATCGGATAATCGGCGGGCAGGTTCCACTTTGCGCGATACTGGTCGGGGGTCAGGTCGTAATGCGTCATCAGATGCCGCTTGAGCATCTTGAGCTTCCGCCCATCCTCCAGACAGACGATATAATCGGGCCTGATCGAGTTGCGCACCGGCACCGCCGGATCGGCACGGACCGGCGTTTCCTCAGGCGTGGTGCCAAGGCCGTGCAGCGCGTGATGGACGCTGCGGATCAATTGCGGGATGTCCGCGACCTCGACATTGTTGTTGCTGACATGGGCCGCGACGATGTCGGCGGTGAGGGCGATGAGCGTGTCGTCCCGCTCCGCTTGGAGTTCCATGGTCTTCCTTACCGTTACGCTGCGGCAAAACTGGCGCCGTGCGCACGCTATCGACGCGGATGCCGGGCCGCGCAATAATATTCGCTACTTTTTTGGAAGTTTCACGACGCAATCGGGCAGACATAGGTATGCGCGTCGAACCGCTCGCCTTGCGTCCCGGCATAATAGCCGCGCCGCTCGCCCCGTTTCACGAAACCGGCCCGCAGATACAGGCGGGTGGCGGGATTGTTCGCGCGCATTTCGAGGCAGATCTGCACCGCGCCACGGCGCGCCGCGCCGGCGACCGCTTCGCCCAGCAGCGTCGCGCCGATTCCGTGACCGCGCTGCTCCGGCAGCACGGCGATCAGCAGCAATTCGGCATCGCCCGCGATCGCCCGGCTGAGCGCGAAGCCGACGACGTCGTCGTCGAGACAGGCGAGCGTCAGCCAGACACCGGGCAGCGACATCATGCCAAGGCACTGGGCCGGGGTCCATGCCTCGCCATAGCGCGGGTCGAAGGCGCTGCGCATGACCCGGTCGACCGCTCCGATCATCGCCGGCGTGCCCACGATCAGCGTGACCGGGTCGCGCGTGTCGCTCACGCGGCCACGCTCGGCACCGCGTCGGGCGCGCGACCATAGAGCGGGGCGGGGGGCAGGGTGCGCAGCGCGTCGGGCAACAGGCCGACGTCGCCGGCATCGGGCAGGCGATCGTCATGGCCAAGCGTCGGATCCGCCAGCCGCAGCCGGGCGACGCCTTGCCCGACCACCCGCCGTCCGGCGAGCCATGCGACCGCGTCGGCGGGCTTGCGCGAGGCGATCGGCCCCAGCGGTGTCAGGTCGGCGTCGAACGCTTGCTGAAACACCTCGCCATGCCCGCCGTCGAGCACCGCCACGATCGCGTCGCCCGGTCGCCCGGCCAGCGCGGCGGCAGCCACGATCGCGAGCGACGAATAGCCCTGTACCGGCACGCCCCAGCCGATGCCCAGTCCGCGCGCCGCCGCGAGGCCGACGCGGACCCCGGTAAAGCTGCCCGGCCCGCAATCGACGAGGATGCGGTCGGCACGGCCGCCACCGGGCAGCGCGCCGATCATCGGCACCAGCCGTTCGGCATGACCGCGCCCGACCACCGCATGGTCGCACGCGATCACCCGGTCGCCTTCCAGCAGGGCGACCGAGCAGGCGGCGGTCGCGGTTTCGATCACCAGGGTGCGCACCGGCGAAGCGTCAGGCGATCCGGTTGAACTTGGCGAAGTCCGGCCGTGGCGAGCGCGGATGCAGCGTGTCCGTATCGCCATAGCCCAGCGTGGCGATGAAGTTGGCCGTCACCGACGGCGTCTCGGCGAAGAACGCCTTGTCGACCGCGCCGGCATCGAACCCCGACATCGGCCCGGTATCCAGCCCGAGCGCCCGCGCGGCGAGGATCAGATAGGCCCCCTGCAGCGACGAATTGCGAAAGGCGGAGGCGGCGCGCAGTTCGGCGTTGCCGTCGAACCACGACTTCGCATCGGTATGCGGGAACAGTTCGGGCAGATATTGATGGAACTCACGGTCCATGCCGATGATCGCCGTGACCGGCGCGGCGCGCACCTTGTCCGGGTTGGCGCCGGTGCAGCATGCCGCCAGCCGGTCCCTCGATTCCTGCGACACGCACCAGACGATCCGCGCCGGCAACTGGTTGGCGCTGGTCGGGCCCCATTTCATCAGATCCCAGATGTCGTGGAGCACGGTTTCGTCGACCGGCCGGTCGGTATAGTGGTTGAAGGTGCGGGCACCGCGGAACAGCGTATCGAGCGCCTGATCGTCGAGCTTGGCCATCAGACTGCACGAACCTCCGTTACTTCGGGAACATAATATTTGAGCAACTGCTCGATCCCGTTCTTCAGCGTCGCGCTGGACGAGGGGCAGCCGGCACAGGCACCCTGCAATTGCAGATACACCTTGCCCTGATCGAACCCGCGATAGACGATGTCGCCGCCGTCGTTGGCAACGGCGGGGCGGACCCGCGTCTCGATCAGTTCCTTGATCTGTTCGACGATGTCGGCATCGGCCGGATCGTCACCGAAGGTCGCGTCGTCGGCCGGTACGGAAAAGCCCGCCGCCGGGGCGGCATGGAACAACGGCATCCGACCGCCGAAATGGTCGAGCATCAACGCCAGCACATCGGGCTTGAGATCGGCCCATTCGCTGCCCGGCGCCTTCGTCACCGACACGAAATCGCGCCCGAAGAACACGCCCACCACATCGCCGAGCGAAAATAGCTGCGTCGCGAGCGGCGACGCCTCGGCCTCCTCGGGCGAGGCGAAGTCGCGGGTGCCGCTGTCCATCACCGCCTGTCCCGGCAGGAACTTCAGGGTGGCAGGGTTGGGCGTCGGTTCGGTTTCGATCAACATGGCCGCCATTTGGCGCGCGCGTCCGACCGGATCAAGGGCCGCCCGCCGGAAACGCAACGTTCGCGAAAGCGGCCAAGCCGTTGCAACGGCGTAACGGACTGTCTAGGCCCGGTGGCGATGCTTGTAAGGAACGAACGCGCGATGATCGACAGGCACCTGGCAAAATTGCGCGCCCGCGACACGATCTCGGCGGAGGAAGAGGCGGTGATCCGCCAGTCGTTCGGTGAGGTGCGGGTCGTTCCGGCGGGCACCACCTGTATCCGCGCGGGCGAACGGTTGACGTTCAGCACGCTGCTGCTCGACGGCTTCATGTGCCGTTACAAGGACTTGCCGGGAGGCGAACGGCAGATCACCGAAGTGCATACCGCGGGCGATTTCCTCGACCTGCACAGTTTTTCGCTCAAGCAGCTCGACCATAATATCATGGCGCTGACCGCCAGCCGCGTGGTGCTGATGCCGCACACCGCATTGACGGCGATCACCGAACATCACCCGCATCTGGCGCGGGTCTACTGGTTCCTGACCGCGCTGGACGCCGCGATCCACCGCGAATGGGTGTTGTCGCTCGGGCGGCGCACCGCGATCGAGCGGATCGCGCATCTGGTGTGCGAACTGCGCGTGCGGCTGGGGCTGGTCGATCAGGCCGACGACAGCGGGTTCGACCTGCCGCTCACGCAGACCGACTTGTCGGACTGCACCGGGCTGACGCCGGTCCATGTCAACCGGACGCTGCGCGACCTGCGCGAACGGGGATTGATGGAGTTCCGTAGCAAGCGGGTGACGATCCACGACATGGCCGGGCTGATCGCGCTGGCCGAGTTCGACGACAATTACCTCTATCTCCGCCGCGAGGCGCGATAAAGCTTAGCGGGGGCTGAACCGGAGCGGCGATCCGGCTTTATCTTTCAGGGTGTTCGTCGATACTGGTGGCGGCGTTGCATCGGCGCTACACCCCGGTCCATGGCATCCATCGTTCGTTTGGCCATGGGCGCGTGTTCCGCCCTGGCCCTGATCGCCGCGCCGCTTGTCGCGCAGACCGCTCCCCCGGCATCGTCGCCCGTTCCTGCCCGGCAGCTTCCGCCGCTCGAACCGGTGGCGCAGGGGCCGGACACGCCCTGGCTGTTCAAGGGCAGCGACATTCCGCCCGACCGGTCGTGGACCTATGGCGTGCTGTCCAACGGCCTGAAATATGCCGTGCGCAAGAATGGCGTGCCGCCGGGGCAGATCGCGATCCGCGTCGCGATCGGCACCGGATCGCTGATGGAAACCGACAATGAGCGCGGCTTCGCTCATCTGATCGAGCATCTCTCGTTCCGGGGATCGGTGCATGTTCCCGACGGCGAATCGAAGCGGGTGTGGCAGCGCCTCGGCGTCACCTTCGGGTCGGACAGCAATGCGTCGACCAGCTTTACCCAGACGGTCTACAAGCTCGACCTGCCCGCCGCGACGCCCGCCGGGCTCGACGAGAGCATGAAGATCCTGTCGGGCATGATGACCGAGCCGACGCTGAGCCAGGCGGCGCTCGACGCCGAACGGCCGGTGGTGCTGTCCGAACAGCGCGAGCAGCCAGGACCCCAGGTGCGGATGGGCGATGCTACCCGCGCGCTGTTCTTCGCCGGGCAGCCGCTCGCCGACCGATCGCCGATCGGCAACGTCGAGACGTTGCAGGCCGCGACCGCCGCCAGCGTGAAGGCGTTCCACGACCGCTGGTATCGTCCCGACCGGGCGATCATCGTGATCGCGGGCGATGCCGATCCGGCGATCCTCGAAGCGGCGGTGAAGAAGCATTTCGCCGGCTGGACCGGCACCAGCCCGGCCCCGGCCGACCCGAAGTTCGGCGCACCGGTCGCCGGCAAACCGGTCGCCGCCGTCACCGCCGAGCCGGCGGTGCCGCCGCTCGTCCAGATGGCGGTGCTGCGGCCGTGGACCGTGGGCGACGATACCATCGTGTTCAATCAGGATCGGATGATCGACCAGATCGGCCTGCGCATCCTGAACCGCCGGCTGGAGAGCCGGGCGCGGGCGGGGGCGAGTTATATCTCGGCCGGCGCGAACCTCGACGATGTGTCGCGGTCGGCGAATATCACGCAGGTGTCGATCCTGCCGGTCGGCGACGACTGGGCGGCGGCGCTGCGCGACGTGCGCCAGACGATTGCCGACGCGATGCGCACCGCGCCGACCCAAGCGGAGATCGACCGCGAAGTGGGCGAAATCCGCGCCGGCATGGAAAACGAGGTCCGCACCGCACCGGTGACGGCGGGCGCGCTGCTCGCCGACAATCTGATCGCAGCGACCGACATCCGCGAGACGGTGGCCGGCCCGGAAACCTCGCTGCGCATCTTCGAAGGCGCAGTGACCAAGCGGTTCTTCACGCCCGCGCGCGTGCTGGCAGCGACGAAGAAGGTGTTCGCCGGCACCGCCACCCGCGCGCTGGTCAACACCCGCACCCCGGACCCGACCGCGCAGGCAAAGCTGACGACCGCGCTGTCGGCGAAGCTGACCGCCAGCGCCGCCAGCCGCACGCGACAGGCGGCGATCGGCTTCGACCGGCTGCCCGCACTTGGCAAGCCCGGCACGATCACCCAGCGCAGCATGGCGCTGGCCGATCCGCCGGTCGAACGGGTCGACTTCGCCAACGGATCGTCGCTGCTGCTGTTTCCCAACGAATCGGAGACAGGCAAGGTCTATGTCCGGGTCCGCTTCGGCCGGGGGCTGAACGCGCTGCCCGCCGATCGCACGACGCCCGCCTTCGCCGCCGATCTGGCGCTGGTGAGTTCGGGCATCCAGACGCCCAAGGGCGTGCTCGGGCAGGAGGAGCTCGACCGGATGACCGGTGGGCGGCAGATCGGGCTGTCGTTCGGGATCGACGAGGACGCCTTTACCCTGTCGGGCGTCACCACCGCCGCCGACCTGACCGACCAGCTCCGGCTGATCGCGGCCAAGCTGCAATCGCCGGCATGGGACCCCAAGCCGGTCGCGCGCGCGCGGGCGGTGATGCTGGCGGGCTATGACGGGCTGGGTTCGTCGCCCGACGGGGTGATGGCGCGCGACCTCGACGGGTTGCTCCACGCCGGCGATCCGCGCTGGGGCTCGCCCGACCGCAAGGCGATCGAGGCGCTGAATGCCGCGTCGTTCAAGGCGCTGTGGGCGCCGCTGCTCGCCTCCGGCCCGATCGAGGTGCAGGTGTTCGGCGACGTGACGCAGGCCGCCGCCGTCGATGCGGTCGCGGCGACGATTGGGGCGATGGCCCCGCGCAGCGCCGCCGCCACCCCACCGCCGCCGGTCCGTTTCCCGGCGCACGTTGCGCAGCCGGTGACGCGCACGCACAGCGGCCAGCCCAATCAGGCGGCGGCAGCGATCGCGTGGCCGACCGGCGGCGGCAGTGCCGGCCTGACCGAAAGCCGCAAGCTAGAGGTGCTGGCGGCGGTGTTCCGCGACCGGCTGCTCGACCGGCTGCGCAGCCAGGCCGGGGTCAGCTATTCGCCGAACGTCGACAATGGCTGGCCGGTCGGCTTGGCCGGCGGCGGACGGATCATGGCGATCGGCATGGTCCCGCCCGACCGCACCGACTATTTCTTCACACTGGTGCACGAGATCGCGGCCGATCTGGTCAAGACCCCGGTGCCGGCCGACGAACTGGACCGGGCCAAGCTGCCGGTCGTGCAGTTGATCGCGCGGATGTCGAGCGGCAACATGTTCTGGATGAACCAGACGGCGGGCGGCACGCGCGACCCGGTGCGGCTGACGGCGATCCCCGGTCTGGCGGGCGATATACGGGGGACGACCCCGGCGGAGTTGCAGGCGCTGGCCGCGAAATATCTGGTGCCCGGCAAGGACTGGTCGATGGTCGTCGTGCCGGAGAAGAAGTGAGGGGATCCGTTCGAAAGCACCCGGAGACGCACGCTATCCTGAAGGGAACGTTACCCCGGACTTGTTCCGGGGTCCACGGCTCGGCGATCGGTATGCCCTCAATCTCGATTGACCGCGTTGGCGGCCAGGTGGACCCCGGAACAAGTCCGGGGTGACGATGCGCGCCTGAATGTCGATCCGCTCTGGCACCGCTTGAGGCCACGGCCTTCGCCGGGGCGACGTTTCCGTGCAGATGATCGAACGCCGGCGCTGCGAACAGCGGTTCAGGCGGTCGCCGCCACCCGCTTCGGCGTGGCGGTGGCGACGGCTACGGCCCATACCGCGAAGCCGCCCAAGGCCAGTCCGGCCCCGACCAGACCGGTCGAGGTCCAGCCATAGCCGGCGGCGATTGCCAGACCGCCGGCCCACGGGCCGATGGCGTTGGCGGTGTTGAACGCTGAGTGGTTGAGCGAGGCGGCAAGGCTCTGCCCGTCGTGGGCGATGTCCATCAGCCGCGTCTGGAGCACGGTGCCGAGCGCGCCGCCGATGCCGATCAGGAACACGATCGCCAGCATCGACCAGAGCTGTCCTGCCGCCAGCGGATAGAGTGCGAGCGTTGCCGCGCTCCACAGCAACAGGCCGCCGGCGGTCGGCATCAGCGCGCGATCGGCGAAGCGGGGCACGACGATGTTGCCGATCGTCATGCCGATGCCGAACACCGCCAGCACGGCCGGGACCATCGCCGGTCCGCTGCCCGTCACCTCGATCAGCGTCGAGGCGAGATAGGTATAGACCGCGAACATGCCGCCAAAGCCGATCGCGCCGATGCCGAGCGTGAGCCACAGTTGCGACGAGCGCAGCACGCGCAACTGGCCAAGCGGGCTGGCGGTCGGATCGCCCGCGTCGCGCGGGGCGGCCCATGCGATCATCGCCATCGTCGCGGCGGCGAGCACCGCCACCACGCCGAACCCCCAACGCCAGCCGAGCCATTGCCCCAGCGCATTGGCGAACGGCACGCCGACGATCGTCGCGGTCGTCAGGCCGAGCATCACCCGCCCGATCGCCTGCGTCCGCTTTTCGGGCGGCACCAGCGACGCCGCGACTAGCGCGGCGATCCCGAAATAGGCACCGTGCGGCAGCCCGCTGAAGAACCGCGCCACCAGCATCGCGTCATAGGTGGGGGCCAGCGCGCTGGCCGCATTGGCGATGCCGAAGCAGGCCATCAGCGCGATCAGCAGCGTCCGCCGCGCCATGCGCGCACCCAGCACCGCGAGCAGCGGCGCACCGACGACGACACCCAGCGCATAGGCGCTGATGACATGGCCGGCGGTGGGCTCGTCGATGCCGAGACCGGGCGCGAAGAAGGGCACGAGGCTCATCGTCGCGAATTCGGTCGTCCCGATCGCGAACCCGCCGAGCGCGAGCGCGAGGTGGACGAGGGCGGGGGATCGTTGGGCGGACATGCGACAGACTCCGTTTGCTGCATCGCAGCATTTCGAGCTGGCCATATGGTATCAACCTTGGCGGGATCAACCATTCGTAGCATGCGGGCGGATAGTGACGCCCCGTCATCGAACCGTCGCGGGACTGCCCCGCATCCGTCATCCAACCCGCTTAGCGGCGCGCCCTGATAATCGTGAAAAGATCGGGGAAAGCATGTCCATTTCATTCTGGTTCGCCAGCGTCGCGCCACTGGCGCTGATCGCGCAGCAGGCCGCCGCCCGCGACGTGCCGATGGCCGCGCCCGACGTGCCGACGACCGAACCGATCGCGGCGGACGGCGAGGGGGACGAGATCGTCGTGCTGGGCTTTGGCCAGACGCGACAGGTGCAGACGATCACCGCCGCCGATCTGGAACGGCTGACCCCCGGCACGTCGCCGCTCAAGGCCGCCGCCAAGCTGCCCGGTGTCAATTTCCAGTCGAGCGATGCGTTCGGCGCCTATGAATGGTCGACGCGGATCAGCCTGCGCGGGTTCAACCAGAACCAGTTGGGCTTCACGCTCGACGGCGTGCCGCTGGGCGACATGAGCTATGGCAACGTCAACGGCCTGCATGTCAGCCGCGCGGTGATCTCCGAAAATCTCGCGTCGACCACAGTGGCGCAGGGGGCGGGTGCGCTCGGCACCGCGTCGACCAGCAATCTGGGCGGCACGCTGGCGTTCGTCAGCCGTGCGCCGTCGGACGAGGCCGATCTGGTGGCATCGGGCACCTATGGCAGCAACGACACCATCCGTGCCTTTGCGCGGATCGACAGCGGCGATCTGGGCGGCGGGCTGAAGGGCTATCTGTCCTACGGCTATCTGACGACCGACAAGTGGAAGGGCTTCGGCACGCAGCGCCAGCATCAGGCGAACGCCAAGCTGGTGAAGGAGATCGACACGCGCGGCAGCATCACCGCTTTCGTCAACTTCTCCGACCGGCGCGAGAATGATTACCAGGACCTGAGCTACGACATCATCGCCCGGCGCGGTCTGCGTGCCGACAATATCAGCAACGACTATCCGCTCGCGGTGCAGATCGGCAAGGTCTACCAGAATCAGGTGGCGCGCAGCGGCTATGCCGCCGCCAACAACGGATCGACCATCGGCTTCGTCGCGCCGTGGACCGGAGCGGGGTTCACCTTTCCGGCCGGGTTCGGCACGGTCGACGATGCCTATTACGACGCGGCCGGGCTGCGGCGCGACTGGCTGGGCGGGTTCACCGTCGATGCGAAGCTGACGAACGCGTTGTCGCTCACCTCGACTAGCTATTATCACCATAACAAGGGGCAGGGGTCGTGGATCACCCCCTATTCGCCAACCCCGGCCGGCGCGCTGGGTCCCGATGGCGTGGCGCTGGCGGCATCGGCGACCTCGACCACCGGGCTCGCCTCGCCGCTCGGCTTTCGCACCACCGAATATGGCATCGACCGGGCGGGCAACCTGACCCGTATTGCGCTCACGACCGGGCCGAACCGGCTGGAGGTCGGCGGCTGGGTGGAGAGCAATACGTTCCAGCAGGCGCGGCGCTTCTATGGCATGAACGACGGCGCGACCGCGATCCGCAGCGCGCGTGACTTCCAGAGCAATGCGTATCGCACGCAATGGGACGGGAAGTACGATACCGCGACGCTGCAATATCATGTTGCCGACACGCTCGACCTCGGCGACCTGACGCTGAGCGGCGGGTGGAAGGGGATGCGCGTGCAGAACCGCGCCAACCTGCGCGTCGGCACGCTGGTCGCCGGTCGAATCGAGGCGCGCGACTGGTTCCTGCCGCAAGCCGCCGCGCTCTATCGCCTCGGCGGCGGGGCGGAAGTGTTCGCGAGCTATACCGAGAATATGCGCGCGTTCGTCTCCTCGGCGACGACGGGTCCGTTCGCGACGACGCAGAACGGGTTCGACGCGATCCGCTCGACGTTGAAGCCGGAACGCTCGACGACGATTGAGGGTGGCGTGCGGCTGCGATCGGGCGGGTTGCAGCTTTCGGCGGTCGGCTATCATGTCGATTTCGCCGACCGGCTGCTCGGCTTCGCCAATGGCGCGGGGATCATCGGCAACCCGCCGACGCTGAACAACGCCGGCAGCGTGCGCAGCTATGGCGCCGAACTGGCGGCGAGCTACCGCGTGATGCCGCCGCTGACGCTGTTCGCCAGTTATTCGTACAACAAGGCGACCTATCGCGACGACGTGCGCAATGCCGCCAGCGTGGTGTTGCAGCCGATCGCGGGCAAGACCGTGGTCGACACGCCCGAGCATATGGCCAAGGGCGAAATCGCCTATGACGACGACCGTTTCTTCGCGCGCGTCGGCGGCGACTATATGTCGAAGCGGTTCTTCACCTATCTGAACGACCGGTCGGTCGGTGCGCGGGTGCTGGTGGATGCCAGCATCGGCTATCGGCTGAGCGGGGTCGGTGGCGTGCTGGAGGGGATCGCGATCGAGGGCAGCGTGACCAACCTGACCGACAAGGCCTATGTCGCGACGGTCGGCAGCAACGGCTATACCGCGAGCGGCGACAACCAGACGCTGCTGGCGGGCGCGCCGCGCCAGTGGTTCGTGACGCTGCGTCGCGGGTTCTGATGCGGGGCGGGGGCGGCGTGGTGCCGTCCCCGGCCTAGCCGACGAATGGCGCGACCGGCAGGTGTCGCGCCATTCGTGCTTTCAGCAATGCGACCAGCTCTGGCTGCATGAAGTCATAATCATCGGGAATTTCGAGGCAGACGATCCGCTTGCCGTTCAGGCTGCGCCGGAAATGGCGCTGCACCTTGTTGCGATGCGCGCGTTCCATCACGAAGATCGTGTCGGCCCAGTCGACCAGCTCGTCGGTCAGCGGGTTCTCCGCATCGTGGTTGGTTCCGGCGGACGAAACCTCGATTCCCTCGACATCGGCAAAAATCTGTTCGGCAGTGGGGCTGCGCAGCCTGTTCTGGCTGCACACGAACAGGAAGTTCCTCATCCGCGATACAGCGCGTCGAGCCGTTCACCATAGACGTCCTTCAGCACATGCCGGCGGATCTTCAGGCTGGGCGTCAGTTGCTGGTTCTCGATCGCGAAGGGTTCGTCGGCGATGATGAAGCGGCGGATGCGTTCCGTCACCGACAGGTCCTTGTTGACCCGCTCGACCGCCGCGCCCAGCGCCGCACGATAGTCGCTGTCCTCGCGCAGCCGGGCGAAGTCGCAGCGTGCGCCGCCCTTCGCGCAGAAGCGCTGGGTCCATTCGGCGTCGGGCACGATCACCGCGACCATATAGGGCCGCCGGTCGCCGACGATCATCGCCTGTGCGATCTCGTCCTGTAACGTCAGCATCCCCTCGACCTTTTGCGGGGCGACATTGTCGCCCTTGTCGTTGACGATGATGTCCTTCTTGCGATCGGTGATGCGGATGCGGCCCTTCGCATCGATCTCGCCGATGTCGCCGGTGTGGAGCCAGCCGTCTTTCAGCACCCGCGCGGTTTCGGCGTCGTTGCGCCAGTAGCCGTGCATCACCAGTTCGCCGCGCACGAGGATTTCGCCGTCTTCGGCGATGCGCACTTCGGTTTCGGCGAGCGGCGGGCCGACGGTATCCATCCTGAGGCCGGCTCGCGGACGGTTGCACGAGATGACCGGCGCCGCCTCGGTCTGGCCATAGCCTTGCAGGAAAGTCAGGCCGAGCGACTGGAAGAACAGGCCGACTTCGGGGGTGAGCGGCGCGCCGCCCGATACCATCGCCTTCAGCCGCCCGCCGAACCGCTTGGCGATCTTGGGTTTCAGTAGCGTATCGACCAGTAGCTTGGCGGGATAGTCGGTCAGCGCCGGGCCGTTCTCGCGCCCGCCGATCGCGACCGCCCGGTCGAGCAGCCAGCCCGACAGCTTGCCCTGTTTCTGTACGCCCTTGGCGATGCGGGTGCGCAGCACTTCGAACAGGCGGGGGACGACGACCATGATCGTCGGGCGGACCTCCTCGATATTGCTCGCCAGCTTGTCGAGGCCTTCGCTGTAATAGATCTGCCCGCCCAGCCCGATCGGGAAATGTTGCCCGCCGGTATGTTCATAGGCGTGGCTGAGCGGCAGGAACGACAGGAAGACCTCGTCGCCCCAGCCGAAATCTTCCGAGATGACGGTGCAGCAGCCGTTGACGTTGTGCAGGATCGCGCCGTGGTGCTGCATCACGCCGCGTGGGCTCCCGCCGGTGCCCGAGGTGTAGATGATGCACGCCAGGTCGCCGCGCGCGAAATCGGCGCGGGCGGCGATCGTCGCCGGATCGGCGGGATGATCGGCGATCAGCGTGTGCCAGTCGTGGAATTCGAGGCTGCCGTGCTGCGCGTTGCGCATCGGTTCGATCATGATGATCTTTTCCGACGATTGCGAGGCGTTGAGCGCTGCCGGAAGCACGGTGCGCGCCAGTTTCTCGGTCGACACGATGATCGCGCAGGCGCCCGAATTCTCGATGATATGCGCATGGTCGCGCACGGTGTTGGTGACATAGGTCGGCACCGTCACGCAGCCTGCCGCCATGATTGCCAGATCGCTGATGCACCATTCGGGGCGGTTTTCGCTGACCAGCATCACCCGGTCGCCCCGGTTCAGCCCGATCGCCTGCAACGCATTGGCCAGCGCGGCGACCTGCCGCGCGGCATCGGCCCAACTGATGCTGTGCCACGTGCCCTGCCGCTTGGACCACAGGAACGGGGCGTCGCCGCGCTCGGCGGCGCGTGCGAAGAACATCGCGACCAGATTGGGGAAATGTTCCAGTTGCCGGGCCATCATATGTCCTTCTCCTGACCGCTGGTTTAGGCAGCGCTCGGGCACACGGCAATGTTCCTGTGGCGGTGGCGGGCCGGCTTGGCTAAGCCCTTGCTCCATGAGGATCATCGCCACCGCGCTCACCGCCGCCCTCGCGTTCTCGCTTGGCGGTTGTTTCGGAATAGGACGGCCGCGCACCGCCGCCGTCGATGCCCCCGTCGCCCGGCCCGCCACCGCCGCTCCCGCCGCCGCGCAGCAAAAGTTCGTCGTCGCCGCCAACCGGCAGGCGGCGGAAGCGGGGATGGCGGTGTTGCGCAAGGGCGGCAGCGCCATCGACGCGGCGATCGCGGTGCAGGCGATGCTGTCGCTGGTCGAACCGCAAAGCTCAGGGATCGGCGGCGGCGCGTTCCTGACCTATTTCAACGCCAAGACCGGCAAGGTCGAAATCTTCGACGGGCGCGAAACCGCCCCGGCGGGCGCCGCGCCGACGATGTTCCTTGGGAGCGATGGACAGCCGATGCCGTTCGCGCAAGCCGTGGTGAGCGGCCGCGCGACCGGGGTTCCGGGCGTGGTGCGGATGCTGGCGACCGCGCATGGCGAGCATGGGGCGCTGCGCTGGCGCGACCTGTTCGACGATGCCGAGCGCGCGGCGGGCAAGGGCTTCCTCGTCTCGCCGCGCCTTGGCCGGTTCCTTGCCGGCAAGTCGCCGCAGCTCGCGACCGACGACGTGAAGCGCTATTTCGGGACGAAGGGCGGCGGCTTCGTCACTGCCGGCACGCGGATCAAGAACCCGCGCTATGCCGACTTCCTCGAACGGCTCGCCAAACGGGGGCCGGACGCGCTCTATACCGGCAAGACGGCGGAGGCGATCGTCGCGGCGACGACGGGCGGCAGCCTGCCGGGCAGGATGACGCTGGCCGATCTGGCCGGGTATCGCGCGGTCAAGCGCGCGCCGCTGTGCGGCAACTGGCGGGTCTATATCGTCTGCACCCCGCCGCCGCCGTCGTCGGGGGTCGGCCTGCTCGAACTGCTCGCGATCCTCGGGCGGACCGACATCGACACGCGGGGGCCGAACGATCCGCAGGCATGGTATCTCTTCGCTGAGGCGAGCCGGCTGATGTATGCCGATCGCGACCGGTATGTCGGCGATCCGGCATTCGTCACCGTGCCGATCGCCGGGCTGCTGAGCCCCAGCTATATCGCCGATCGCGCGAAGCTGATCGGCCCGGTCGCCGGACCTGCCCCGGCGGCGGGCATGCCGGCGGGCACGGTGACGGCGGGGATCGATTCGACGCTGGAGCCGACCGGCACCTCGCACTTCATCGTCGGCGATGCGGCGGGCAATGTCGTATCGATGACCACCACGGTCGAAAGCTTCTTCGGCAGCGGGCGGATGGTCGACGGCTTCTTTCTCAACAACCAGATGACCGACTTCGCCTTTGCCCCGCGCGATGCGCAGGGGCGGGCGGCGGCCAATGCGGTGGCGCCGGGCAAGCGGCCGCGATCGTCGATGACGCCGCTGGTGATGATCGACCGCGGCGGCAAGTTCGCCGGCGCGCTGGGATCGGCGGGGGGCAATGCGATCCTCGCCTATGTCGGCAAGTCGCTGGTCGGCGCGGTCGAATGGAAGCTGCCGATGCAGCAGGCGCTGGCGTTGCCGAACCTCGTCGCCAAGGGGGACGGCTTTCAGGGCGAGGTAACGAAGTTCCCGCCCGCCGTGCTGTCGGCGCTGGCAGCGCGCGGCGTGCGGGTGCAGCCGGGGCAGGGCGAGGATTCGGGGTTGCACGGCGTGATCGTGCGCGATGGGCGGATCGACGGTGGCTATGATCCGCGGCGTGAGGGTGTTGTGCTGGTGGAGTAGCTTTCCCCACCGTCGTCATTCCCGCGAAGGCGGGAATCCATTGACGCTGACGGTTACGATTGATCGCGAACGTTGGTGCATATGGATCCCCGCCTGCGCGGGGATGACGGTGGTAGCGGGGGAGCATTTGAACCCCCGACCCCAGGATTATGATTCCCGTGCTCTGCGTCTACGACAAGATTTACCGCCCTGTCCCCAGCAACAGCGCGGTCAGCACCGGATCGCCGGTCCGGCGCGGGTCTGCGCGGATGGCGGCTTCTTCCCGTCCGATCGCGCGGAAGATCGCGGCGCCCGCCTGATCCGCCGCGCTGCGGGCGATGGCGGTATAGTCGATCCCGGTCTGCGCGGTGACGATCGCCGAGAGGATTTCGGTCGCGTCGGAGCGCAGGCCGTTCGAGAATTCGGGGAACATCGCCTCGACCACCGCGCCGCGCGTTTCGCGCGCCAGCAGGTCGGTGGCGGCGGTCGGCCCGCCGCGCAGCACCGCCAGCGCATCACCCAGCGTCAGCCCGCGAATGGCGTCGAGCACCACCGGCGTCGCCCGGTCGGCGGCATCGACCGCCACGTCGTTCAGCGCCAGCGCGATCCGCGAGCGCACCGCGTTGGTCCGCAGCACGGCGGCCAGCACGTTGTTCTGCCCGCCGGTGTCGGGCAGCGTCAGCCGGGTCAGTTGATCGTCGTAGAATCCGCCGGGCCGGATCAACCGCGAAAAGGCGCGCTCGCTCGACAGGGTCAGGAGGCGGCGCACGCCTTCGTCGATGCCATAGCTGCCCAGCGGCGTGGCGCAGCCGCCGAGCATCGCGACCGGCAGCAGCAGCGCGGCACCACCCAGGATATGCCGACGCGAAACGGGGGACTGGAGCATGCGGTCTCCTTCAGGGACAATCCAATGCGCTGCCAACGCAGCCACGCGCGTTCCGGTGCCGTCCCTGCCGTGAACCGATGTTGAACCGTGAACGCTTTTGCGGCCGTTTCGCGATGCCAGCCATTGCCGATTCCGCGCGCCCGCCCTAGCTACCGGGCCATGGCAGACCCCTATGCAACCCTGGGCGTGGCGCGTGACGCCAGCGAAGCGGATATAAAAAAGGCCTATCGCAAGCTGGCGAAGGAGCTGCATCCCGATCGCAACAAAGACAACAAGGCGGCGTCCGACCGTTTTTCCAAGGTGACGCAGGCCTATGACCTGCTGACCGACAAGGACAAGCGCGCGCGGTTCGACCGCGGCGAGATCGACGGCGAGGGCAATCCGGCGTCGCCGTTCGGCTATGGCGGTGGACCCGGCGGCGGGTTCCAGCCGGGGCCGGGCGGACGCGGCGGCTTCGACATGGGCGGTGCGGGCCAGGGCGGCGATTTCTCGGACATCTTCGAGGGGCTGTTCGGCGGGCGCGGCAATGCGGGTGGTCCGGGCGGCGGCTTCGCCAGCGGGTTCGGCCGCCGGCCGCAGCCCAAGGGCGCAAACGTCGCCTATCGCCTGAAAGTCCCGTTCGAGGATGCCGCGACGCGCAGCCCGCAGCGCATCACGCTGGCCGACGGCAAGACGCTCGACCTGAAACTGCCCGCAGGGGTCGAGAGCGGTACGCAGATGCGGCTGTCGGGCAAGGGCGAGCAAGGCCCCGGCGGGGCGGGCGACGCGATCGTGACGATCGAGGTCGAGCCGCATCGCTTCTATGTCCGCGACGGCGACGACGTTCGCGTCGACCTGCCGATCACGCTGTCCGAAGCGGTGCTGGGCGCTAAGATTCGCGTGCCGACCGTGGAAGGCGCGGTGATGCTGAGCGTGCCGAGGGGATCGACCTCGGGCAAGACGCTGCGGCTGAAAGGGCGGGGGTTCCACCGCAAGGACGCGACGCGCGGCGATCAGTTGGTGACGTTGCTCGTCGATCTGCCGGTCGATGACGATGCGCTGGTCGAATTCGTCCAGCGGTGGGACGGACCGGCGACGGACCCCCGGGGCCGCTTCGGCGTTTGACGCCGACCTGAACCCGGCTGGAGCAGCCATGACCCAGCCGTCGCCCGAAAGCCCCGAAGCACGCCACCAGCGCGGCCGCCCGGCCCTGTCGCGATTGCGCCCGTCGGTCCGCGCGATCGAGGTGGCGAAGCGGGTGGTGGTCGGTACGTTCAACGACGGCTTCACCCATGCCGGCAACCTCGCCTATCTGTCGTTGCTGACGCTGTTCCCGTTCTTCATCGTCGCGGCGGCGATCGCGCGGGCGTTCGGGCGCAGCGACGACAGCGTCCATGCGGTCAGCGCGTTCCTCGAAACCGTGCCGGCCGAAGTGGCGAGCGTCCTGCAGCAGCCGATCCTCGACGTGTTGCAAGCACGGTCGGGATCGCTGCTGTGGCTCGGTGCGCTGGTGGGGCTGTGGACGACCACCGGGTTCATCGAAACGGTGCGATCGATCCTGCGGCAAGCCTATGGCGTGCCGTTCTCGCGGCCGTTCTGGGAATATCGGCTGGGATCGATTGGGCTGATCGTCGGGTCGGTCGTGCTGTTGATGGTAGCGTTCAGCCTGCAGGTCGTGCTGGTCGGTGTCGAGCAACTGATCTATCGCGCGCTACCGTTCCTCGCGCCCTATGCCGCGTATCTGTCGATCGCGAAGCTGTTTCCGGCACTGGCGCTGCTGCTGGCGCTCTACATCCTGTTCTATACGCTGGCCCCCAAGCGATATCGTCAGTCGGGCTGCCCCAAATGGCCGGGCGCGGTGGCGACCGCCGGGGTGTGGATCGGGACGACGCAGCTCCTGCCGCTCGCGCTCGACATGCTGGGGGGCTATGACCGCACCTATGGCAGCCTGGCAGGCGTGATGATCGCGCTGTTCTTCTTCTATATCGTCGGGCTGGGCGTGGTGATCGGCGGGGAATTGAACGCGGCGCTGGCGGAGACGCCCGAAGCCGCGCTAGAGGGGCCGACGGACGAAGAAAAAGGGAAAGTCGCGTGAACGGACTGATGCAGGGCAAGCGCGGGGTCATCATGGGACTCGCCAATGATCGGTCGCTGGCCTGGGGCATCGCCAAGCAACTGGCCGCGCAGGGGGCCGAGCTGGCCTTCACCTATCAGGGCGAGGCGCTGGAGCGGCGCGTGCGGCCGCTGGCGGGCGAGCTGGGATCGGACTTTCTGATCGAATGCGATGTCGCGACCATGGAATCGCTCGACACCGCGTTCGAGCGGATCGCGGCGCGCTGGCCGACGATCGACTTCGTCGTCCATGCGATCGGCTTTTCGGACAAGAACGAGCTGCGCGGCCATTATTACGACACCAGCCTCGACAATTTCCTGATGACGATGAACATCAGCGTGTATTCGTTCACCGCCGTCGCCAAGCGCGCGCGGGCGCTGATGCCCAACGGCGGATCGCTGGTGACGCTGACCTATTACGGGTCAGAAAAGGTCGTGCCGCATTACAATGTGATGGGTGTCGCCAAGGCGGCGCTCGACATGTCGGTCAAATATCTGGCGATGGACATGGGGCCGGAGAATATCCGGGTGAACGCGATTTCTGCGGGTCCGATCAAGACGCTGGCCGCCAGCGGCATCGGCGATTTCCGCTACATCCTGAAGTGGAACGAGCTGAACTCGCCGTTGCGCCGGAACGTCACGATCGACGATGTCGGCGGGGCGGGGCTGTATCTGCTGAGCGACCTGTCGAGCGGCGTGACCGGCGAAATCCACCATGTCGATGCCGGCTACAACGTCATCGGCATGAAGGCCGAGGACGCACCCGACATCGCGTTGTCCTGAGGCCACCGTGGCGGTGATCCGTGCCGCGACCGGCGGCGATGCTCCGGCGGTCGATGCGTTGCTGCGCACCTGTTTCCCACGGGATGAGGAAGCGCGGCTGGTGCAGCACCTCGCCATCGACGGCGATCTGGTGCTGGTGCTGGTCGCCGAGGATGGCGGCGCGATCACCGGCATGGTCGCCGCCAGCCGGATGCACGTCACCGCCGATGCCCGCGAGGTGGCGGCGGTCGCCATCGCGCCGCTGGCGGTCGCGCGCGAGGCGCGAGGGCAAGGGGTGGGCGAGGCGCTGACCGCCGCCGCCATCGCCCATCTGCGCAGCGGTGGCGCGGAACTGGCGTTCGTGCTGGGCGATCCGGCGTTTTACGACCGCTTCGGCTTCGATGCCGCCGTCGCGGCAGGGTTCGACAGCCCCTATGCCGGCGAGCATTTCATGGCGCTGCGCCTGAACGATGGGCCGTGCATCCACACCCCCGGCACGGCGACCCACGCCAATGCGTTCGCGACGCTCGGAGACGATTGATGAGCCACAACAGCTTCGGGCATCTGTTCCGGTTCACCACTTGGGGCGAGAGCCATGGGCCGGCGCTGGGCGCGGTCGTCGACGGGTGTCCGCCGGGGTTGCCGCTGGGCGAGGATGACATTCAGCCGTTCCTCGACGCGCGGCGACCGGGCACCAGCCGGTTCACGACGCAGCGGCGTGAGCCGGATGCGGTGCGTATCCTGTCGGGTGTGTTCGAGGGGCAGACGACCGGCACGCCGATCAGCCTGATGATCGAGAATGTCGACCAGCGATCGAAGGATTATTCGGACGTCGCCAAGGCCTATCGTCCCGGCCATGCCGATTACGCCTATGACGCGAAATACGGTTTTCGCGACTATCGCGGTGGTGGCCGGTCGTCGGCGCGGGAGACGGCGGCGCGGGTCGCGGCGGGTGCGGTCGCGCGGCTGGTCATTCCCGAAGTGACGATCACCGCATGGGTCGAATCGATCGGCGGCGATGCGATCGATCCGGCGAAGTTCGACTTGCAAGAGATCGGCCGTAACCCGTTCTTCTGCCCCGATGCCGCCGCCGCGCAGCGCTGGGAGGCGCTGGTCGACGGTGCGCGCAAGGCGGGATCGTCGCTCGGCGCGGTGATCGCCTGCGAAGCGGTCGGCGTGCCGGCGGGGTGGGGCGCGCCGCTCTATGCCAAGCTCGATGCCGAACTGGCGAGCGCCGCCATGTCGATCAATGCGGTCAAGGGCGTCGAGATCGGCGACGGCTTCGCGGCGGCGGCGCTGTCGGGGGAGGCGAATGCCGATCCGATGCGCCCCGGCGCGAATGGGCCGGAGTTTCTGGCCAACCATGCCGGGGGGATCGCGGGCGGCATCTCGACGGGACAGCCGGTGCGGCTGCGCGTGGCGTTCAAGCCGACCAGCTCGATCCTGACGCCGGTCGAGACGATTTCGCCGCAGGGCGAAGCAGCGGTGATCGCGACCAAGGGCCGCCACGATCCGTGTGTCGGTATCCGCGGCGTGCCGGTGGTGGAGGCGATGGTCGCGCTGGTGCTTGCCGACCAGAAACTGCGGCATCGCGGGCAAACCGGCTGAACCTGCCGGACCGGCCATCGCCGATCGGCAACGGCTGGTCCGGGAAATGTTGGTATCCTGCGATGGGTTGAGCGGCGCTGGTGGAGCCAATCGGACGCCCGGGGACTTGAACCTCCTGCTTGATGCAAGGAGACTTCCGATGCGTAAGACCATCTTTACCGGCCTGCTGATCCTCGCGGGATCGACCGCCGCCGTCGCGCAGGTGCCGCAGACCCCGACCTCGCCGACACGGCCGACGACGACACCCGGCACGATCGATCCGACCCGTCCGACGCAGCCCGCGCCACTGACGACCGGTCCGACCAACCCGGTGCCGGAACCCACGACGCAGCCCGACGATCCGGCGCGTCCGACCGACCCGTCGACAACCACGACCGACGACACGACCCCGCCGAATACCACCGGCGATACGCCGGTCGGCACGCCGCCGGGCGCGACGCCCCGCTGACGCGCCCAAGGGTTGCGTAAAAAAGGCCCGCCCGGAGGTTCCGGGCGGGCCTTTTTCGCGTCGGTCGATGTGCGATCAGTCGGCGAAGGGATCGCGGACGAGGATCGTATCGTCGCGCTCGGGGCTGGTCGACACCAGCGTCACCGGGCACTGGATCAGCTCCTCGATCCGGCGGATGTACTTGATCGCCTGCGCCGGGAGTTCGGCCCAGCTCCGCGCGCCCGCGGTCGATTCGGACCAGCCGGCGATGGTTTCGTAGATCGGCTCGACCGCCATCTGGTCGGCGGCATGGGCCGGGAAATAGTCGAGCGTGCGATCGCCGAGGCGATAGCCGGTGCAGATACGGATTTCCTCGAACCCGTCGAGTACGTCGAGCTTGGTCAGCGCGATGCCGGTCACGCCCGATACCGCCACCGCCTGACGCACCAGCACGCTGTCGAACCAACCGCAGCGGCGCTTGCGCCCCGTGACCGTGCCGAATTCATGGCCGCGCTCGCCCAGCCGCTGGCCGGTCGCGTCTTCCAGTTCGGTCGGGAAGGGGCCGGAGCCGACGCGGGTGGTGTATGCCTTGGCGATACCGAGTACGAAGCCGACCGCGCCCGGCCCCATGCCCGAACCGCCCGCCGCCGTGCCGGCGATGGTGTTGGACGAGGTGACGAAGGGATAGGTGCCGTGATCGATGTCGAGCAGCACGCCCTGCGCGCCTTCGAACAGGATGCGCTTGCCCTTCGCACGGGCGTCAGCGAGCACGCGCCACACCGGCTGGGCATAGGGCAGCACGAAGCCGGCGATCTCGCGCAGTTCGGCGATCAGTTGCGCCCGGTCGATTGCGCTCTCGCCGAAGCCGGCGCGCAGTGCGTCGTGATGCGCGGTCAGGCGATCGAGCTGCGGTTCGAGCTGGTCGAGATGGGCAAGGTCGCAGACGCGGATCGCGCGGCGGCCGACCTTGTCCTCGTACGCCGGGCCGATGCCGCGACGGGTGGTGCCGATCTTGCCGGCGCCGCTCGCATCCTCGCGCAACCCGTCGAGATCGCGGTGGAAGGGGAGGATCAGCGTGCAGGTTTCGGCGATCATCAGCGTGTCGGGCGTGACCGAGACGCCCTGATCGCGCAGCCGTTCGATTTCGGCCTTGAGTGCCCAAGGGTCGAGCACCACGCCGTTGCCGACGATCGACGGCGTGCCGCGCACGATGCCCGAGGGCAGCAGCGACAGTTTATAGGTGGTGCCGCCGACGACCAGCGTATGGCCGGCGTTGTGCCCGCCCTGAAACCGGACGACCATGTCGGCGCGTTCCGCCAGCCAGTCGACGATCTTGCCCTTGCCCTCGTCACCCCATTGGGCGCCGATCACCGCTACGTTGGCCACTCCGTCCAATTCCTCGATACTGTCCGCGTATGTGGACGGCGCTTAGGCGCGTCGCGGGGCCGCGTCCACCGTGCGCGGTGCCGAAGGCGGCGGAATGTGACGATAGAGTTGCGATTCCTCCTGCCGGATGCGCTGGCCGAGCGCGGCGAGCACGGCACGGGTAGCGTGGACGAAGCCGTCGGGATCGGCGGCGAGGGCGGTGCCGTCCCAGTCGCGCATATAGGCTTTGAACGCATCGGCGAGGCCGCCTATCTGCGCCTGCATCCGCCGCGACAGATTGGCGACCTCCGGCGACGGATCGCGTTCGAGCAGCGGGTAGAGCAGTTGGTCCTCGGTCGCGAGATGGGCGAGCAGCAGGCGGCTGAGCTGCCAGCGGGCCCGGGCGACGGCACCCGGATCGAGCGGACGGGTGGTGCACAGGCCCAGCAAGCCGGCGGCGACCGCTTCGATCGCCCTGTGTTCCTCGCTCAGTCGATCCCGGTGCAACATCGCTCGATTCCCCCGGTGCGGTGCGGATGACAATACATATGGATCGTATGAAAACGCTAACAAAGCATGAGGGATACGCGCCCTCGACATCCGTGAAACCCGCGCGCACAACCGGGCGCACAGGATAATCGCAGGAGAGCGTGCCCATGAAACTTGCCAGCCTCAAGCATGGCCGCGACGGCCGGCTGGTCGTCGTTTCGACCGACCTGGCGTGGTATGCCGATGCGAGCGCGATCGCGCCGACGTTGCAGGCGGCGCTGGACGATTGGGACCGGGTGGAGGCCGACCTGCGCAACCTTGCCACCGATCTCGACCATGACGTCATCCCCAAGGACCGGTTCCACGAGCGCGACGCGGCATCGCCGCTGCCGCGCGCGTATCAATGGGCCGATGGCTCCGCCTATGTGAACCATGTCGCGCTGGTGCGGCAGGCGCGCGGCGCGGAGATGCCCGACAGCTTCTGGCACGATCCGTTGATGTATCAGGGCGGGTCGGACGGATTCCTTGGCCCGCGCGATCCGATCCCGGCCGGCGACGATAGCTGGGGCCTCGATTTTGAGGGCGAGGTGGTGGTCGTGACCGGCGATGTCGCGATGGGCGCGTCGCGCGAGGAGGCGCTGGCGGCGGTGCGGCTGGTGGGCCTCACCAACGACGTCAGCCTGCGCGGGCTGATCCCTGGCGAACTGGCCAAGGGGTTCGGTTTCTTCCAGTCGAAGCCGGCCTCGGCCTTCTCGCCCGTCTTCGCGACGCCCGATTCGCTTGGGAGTTGGTGGCGGGACGGCAAGCTGCACCGCCGGCTGTGCGTCGATCTGAACGGCGTGGCGTTCGGCCGGGCGGAAGCGGGCGAGGACATGACCTTCGATTTCGGCACGCTGATCGCCCATGCCGCGAAGACCCGCGCGCTGGGGGCGGGGACGATCATCGGGTCGGGCACCGTGTCCAACCGCGACGGCGATGGCGGGCCGGGCAAGCCGGTGGGCGACGGCGGGATCGGCTATTCGTGCCTCGCGGAACTGCGCACCGTCGAGACGATCCGGGGCGGCAAGGCGGAGACGCCGTTCCTGAAAAGCGGCGATACCGTCCGCATCTGGGCCGAGGACGACCGGCATCATCCGATCTTCGGGGTCATCGAACAGGTCGTCGGCGGGTAACGTTCAAGGGAACGGGGGTGGCCCCTCGACGATTTGTAGCGGAGTCGTAACCGTCGGGGGCCATGCCATGATTCACGCCAAACCGCTGCGCTGGGCGCTGCCGCTGTTGCTCGCCGGGTGTGCGACGATGCCGGGCGCGCCGCCGGTGGCGCAGGTATCGCGGGCGGGCGCGGTGGCGACACCGGCCGAGCGCTTCGGGCCGTTGTTCGAGGCGGTGCAGATGCGGCGCATCTTTCCCGACGGCAAGACCTTCGTCGATGCGGTGCCGAGGCGGAGCGACGCGGCGATCCTTGCCGAGTATCGCCGTGGAAGCTTTGCCGATGACGCGGCGCTCCGCGCGTTCGTGCTGGCCAATTTCGACGTGCCGGGGCTGGAGACGCCGCCTGCGTCCGCCACCGGGCCGCGCCTGCCGATCGCGCGGCATATCGCCGAGCTGTGGCCGCATCTGACCCGCGATCCCGTCACGCCGCCGCCGGGGTCGAGCGCGCTGGCGGTCAGCGACCGGTTCGTGGTGCCCGGCGGGCGGTTTCGCGAACTGTACTATTGGGACAGCTATTTCACGATGCTCGGGCTGGCGGCGGACGGGCGGCAGGACCTGATCGAATCGATGGTCGCCGGCTTCACCGATCTGGTCGAGCGCTATGGCCATGTGCCCAACGGCACGCGCAGCTATTATCTCAGCCGGTCGCAGCCGCCGTTCCTGTATCTGATGATGGGGCTGTCGAAGGTGCAGGACCCGGCGGTGCTCAAGCGGCGGCTGGCGGCGCTAAAGCGCGAGCACGCCTTTTTCACCGCGCCCGAACGGTCGGTGACGCTGCCCGATGGCGCGGTGCTCCAGCATTACTGGGATGGCAGGGATACCCCGCGCGACGAATCGTGGCGCGAGGATGTCGAGACGGCGCGGGCGAGCGGGCGACCGGCGGCCGAGGTCTATCGCCACCTGCGCGCCGGGGCGGAGAGCGGCTGGGACTATTCGTCGCGCTGGCTGGCCGATGGGCGGACGCTGGCGACGATCGATACGACCAACATTCTGCCCGCCGATCTCAACAGCCTGTTGTGGGGGCTGGAGCGATCGATCGCCGATCTGGCGACGCGGACCGGCGATGCGGCGACCGCGCGCGACTTTGCGGCGCGGGCCGCGCGGCGCGGGCAGGCGATCGAGCGCTGGCTGTGGAGCGAGGGCGAGGGACGCTATGGCGATTACGACGTCGCCCGCCAACGGTTGCGCGGCGGGGCGAGCGCCGCCACCGCCTTCCCGCTGTTCGTCGGGCTGACGACCGGGCCGCGCGCTGCGCGGGTGGCGCGGACGATCGAGACGCGGCTGGTCGCGCCCGGCGGCCTGCGCAGCACCGAGGTCCAGACCGGGCAACAGTGGGACCGGCCGAACGGCTGGGCGCCGCTGCAATGGGTGGGGGTCCACGGCCTCGACCGGGTCGGCGAGCGCGTGCTGGCCGACCGGATCGCGGGCAGCTTCCTGACCACGGTCGAGCGCGAATATGCCGCCTCGGGCAAGCTGGTCGAGAAATACGATGTCGAGGCGGTGCGGCCGGGCGGGGGCGGCGAGTATCCGTTGCAGGACGGGTTCGGCTGGACCAACGGGGTGACGCGGGCGCTGCTCGACCGGGCAGCGGCGGGGCGGAATTAGGCCGGACTTGCTCCCCTCCCTGGAAGGGAGGGGAGAATGGGCCGTTTCGTACCGAAAGCCGGTTCAAAGTTTACAAAGTTTACACTAGCGACGTGTTCGTTGCGAATGCGTAGCATTCCGAGGTGGCGCGATCATCCGCTTGCCGCGCGGAATTTGGCGAACATGTCGGCAAGCGTCAGGCGGGTGTCGATCGCGGTATAGACCCGCATCGGCCGGCCGCCGGCTGCGGGGGCATAGCCGCCGCGATCGGTAATGCGCGGGGTCGGGCGAACGCGATAGGCGCTCGACGAACTATCGGCGTCGAACGCCGATTGCAGCGCGGTGAGCGTGACCAGCGGACTGTCGCCGAGCGCATAGGTTTCGCCGAGCCGGTAGCGGGCGAGCGCGATCGTCGCTTCGATCCGGTCGAGCAGATAGTCGCCGAGCGCGCCGGTGCCGCGCAGTCCCTCGATCAGTTCGGCATGGCTGACGAGCAGCGTGCGATAGACGTCGCGCGGGACCTGCCAGATCTCGATTGTTGAGTCGTTGAACACGGTCTGGGCGGCGGCGAGATCGATGGTGAGGTTGTATTCGGGGATGGCGGCGCGGACCGGATCGTCGTGCTCGGGGCCGCCGATCCAGACCAGCTTCAGGCGCGAGGCGATGCGCGGGTCGATCCGCAATGCCTCGGCGAGATCGGTAAGCCCCGCGCCGGCGGCGTAGAACAGCGGCAGGCCGGTATCGGTGCGCAGCGCCTCGGCGATGATCCGGCGGGCGGCGGGGGTCGCTTCGGGCGGTGCGCCGGGCGTCGGCGCGGCGTTGCGGCCGGCGACCAGAACGGGGCGCTGCGCGAGGCGCATCCGGTCGATCAATTCGCTCGCGACGCGCACCGCATGGTCGGCCTGCGTCGTGCTTTTGTCGAGAAAATCGTTGGGGTGGATGTGCGATCCGATCACCAGCGGCACGGTGACGGCGGGCGAGAGCAGATGGTGCGCAAGCTGGAACAGTCCGTCGGGATCGCCCGAAAAATCATTGTCGAGGATGACGCGCGAGCGGGGGCGGGCGCTCAAGGTCCGCGCGGCGGCGGGGCGGGGGAGGATCGCCGCGCAGCCCGCCGCGCCGATGGCGGTCAGGATCGATCGTCTGTCCATCGCGGGTTCCTCCTGTCGCGTCGCGTCCGGGTGGCATCCTGCCGCAGCGTGGCGGTGTAGGACAGGGGGTGGGGCCGATCGACCTTCAGTTCCAGACCCCACAAAACCGTCACCCCGGACCTGTTCCGGGGTGACGAAGGGGCAACATGACGGATCGTGTGCCGCTACGCCGCCCAGGCGGCGACATCCTCCTGCGCGCCGATCAGGGCGAGGCCGTGGGCGACCGAGGTGAGTTCGCCGCCGCTGGCCAGCCGCCCCTCGCCGAAGCGGGTGGCGAAGGCGCGGCGGATGGCGGGGGTGAGCGAGGTGCCGCCGGTCAGGAACACGCGGTCGATCGCGTCGGCCGATACGCCGGCGGTGTCGAGCGCGCGTTCGACAACGCCCATGATGCGCTCGATGTCGGGGGCGATCCAGTCCTCGAACTGGGCGCGGGTGACGGGGGCCTCGATCGCGATGCCGCCGCCTTCGAACGCGAAGGTCGCCTCGTCGCCGATCGATAGCGCGCGTTTGACCTGGCCGACCGCGTCGTAGAGCGGATAGCCCTGTTCGCCCTCGATCACCGCGACCATGCGTTCGATTGCCGCCGGATCGGTCGCGGCGCGGCGCAGCGTTTCGAGTTCGGCGAGCGTCTTGCGGTTGCGCATCAGCGCGAGGCGCGACCAGTCGCCGAAGTCGGTGAAATGGCCGGGCGGGATTTCCAGCACCTTGTCGAACGAACGATAGGTGCCGCCCTTGCCGAGCAACGGCAGGACGAGGCGGTCGAGGATGCGGCGGTCGAACTGGTCGCCGGCGATGCCGATGCCGGCCGAGCCGAGCGGGGTCGCGCGCCGTTCCGACCCCGGTGCCTCCAGCCGGACGATCGAGAAGTCGCTGGTGCCGCCGCCGAAATCGGCGACGAGGATCGTCGCGGCGGCATCGAGCGTCGCGGCATGGCTGAACGCCGCGCCGAGCGGCTCGTGGACATAGACGATCTGCGCGCCCAGCGCGGCGAACATCGCGTCGTAGCGGGTGCGTGCCAGCGCCTCGTCGGGGCGGTGGCCGGCATAGGTGACGGGGCGGCCGACGACGATCCGCTTCGCCCCGGTCAGCGCGCCGCCGGCGTGGCTGACGAGATGATCGAGGAAGGTCCGGCCGAGATCCTCGAACCGGTAGCGGCGCTGGAAGATCGGGGCGCTGTCGAACGAGGCGCTGGCGGCGACCGACTTGAACGATTGCAGGAAGCGGCAACCCTCGGGGAACTGGAGATATTCGTCGATCGCCCATGGCCCGGCGGCGTGGGCGATACCGCCGGGCACCTCGTCCTGCCAGAAGCACAGCGCCGAGCGGAACACGCTGTCGGGACCGTGCGGCGTGGCGAGCGGGACCAGCTCGGCGTGGCCGTCGTCGCCCGCCCGCGCGAGGACGGTGTTGGTGGTGCCGAAATCGAGGCCGAGGACGGGGGGCATGGGGCACGTACTCCGGTAGCGGCGGGGTGCCGTACACCGGTGGTGGCGATGGCAACAAGCCGTTCGTCATTCCGTTGGGACCGATCGACGTTCAGCCGGACGGCGGGTCATGGCCTCTCCCCTCCCTGACAGGGAGGGGTCGGGGGTGGGTTGGCCCGAGAGGAAAGAAGAGTGTTCCCCAACCGGCCGACCCACCCCCAACCCCTCCCTGTCAGGGAGGGGAGCAGGTTGTGAAGGGATTGCGGTTGTCGACTCCTGCCTGCGCGGGGATGACGTAAAGGAACCACAGCCCCTTCGACACCGCCGTCCCCACGCGCTAGGGGTAGCGACAATGTCCGACTCCTTTCTCGACCTCGACTTGCCGGCGGTGCCGGAGGCGGCGCAGCCGTATCGGGTGCTGGCGCGCAAATACCGGCCGCAGACCTTCTCGCAGCTCATCGGCCAGGATGCGATGGTCACGACGCTGGGCAACGCCATCGCGCGCGGGCGGCTGGCGCATGCGTTCCTGCTCACCGGGGTGCGCGGGGTCGGCAAGACGTCGACCGCGCGGCTGATCGCCAAGGCATTGAACTGCATCGGCCCCGACGGGCAGGGCGGGCCGACGATCGATCCGTGCGGGGTGTGCGAGCCGTGCCGCGCGATTGCCGAGGGACGGCATATCGACGTGATCGAGATCGATGCCGCGTCGAACAACGGCGTCGACAGCGTGCGCGAGATGACCGAGGCGGTGCGCTATGCCGCCGTATCGGCGCGCTTCAAGATCTACATCATCGACGAAGTCCATATGATGTCGACCCCGGCGTTCAACGCGCTGCTCAAAACGCTCGAAGAGCCGCCCGCGCACGTCAAGTTCCTGCTGGCGACGACCGAGGTCCACAAGGTGCCGGTGACGGTGCTGTCGCGCTGCCAGCGCTTCGACCTGCGGCGGATTCCGGCGGAATTGCTGGCTGGGCATTTCGCGCATGTCGTCGAGGCCGAGGGGGTCGAGGCCGAGGCGGAAGCGCTGCAACTGATCGCGCGCGCGGCCGAGGGGTCGGCGCGCGATGGCCTCTCGATTCTCGACCAGGCGATCGCGCACGGCGGGCTGGAGGGTGACGGCGTGCGCGCCGATGCGGTGCGGCAGATGCTGGGGCTGTCGGATCGCGGGGCGATAAGGGCGCTGTTCGACCTGTTGTTGCAGAGCGACGCGGCGGGGGCGCTGCGGGCGCTGCGCCAGCAATATGATCTGGGCGTCGATCCGGCGTCGGTGCTGCGCACGCTGCTGGAGACGGTTCACGGCGTCACCATCGTCAAGGTCGGCGGGGATCGTGGGGCGGGCCAGTCGGCCGAGGAACGCGCGGCGTTCGACGGGTGGAGCGCGCTGTCGTTCCCGATGCTGCACCGGCTGTGGCAGTTGCTGCTCAAGGGGCATGAGGAAGTGTCGCGCGCGGCGCTGCCGATCGAGACGTGCGAGATGGCGCTGCTGCGGATCGTCCATGCCTCGTCGCTGCCCGATCCGGGGGCGCTGGCGCGGCAACTGGCCGCAGGTCAGGTGCCTAGCGTTCCGTCGCCGGTCGCCGCGCCGCCCGAGCCGGTCGTGCCGCCCAGCCCCGAGACGATGGAGGCGGTGGCACAGTTGCTCTCGAAGCACGGCCGCCATTCGCTCGAAGCGCAGTTCCGCAATTGCGCGCGGATGCTGCGGCTGGAGCCGAACCTGCTGGAGCTGAGCGGGAGCCGGCCATTGCCCGCCGACTTCGCGCGCGATCTGGAACAGGCGCTCAAAGGGATCACCGGGGTCCATTGGCGCGTGCTGATCGGCGAGGGGGCGGGCGAGGCGACGCTGCGCGAGCAGCACGAAGCGCGCGCGATGGATGAGCGTGCCGCGATCCTTGCCTCGCCGCTGGTGGCGGCGGCGTTCCGGGCGTTTCCCGATGCCGAACTGATCGAATGGAAGAAGGTGGAACGATGAAGAATCTCGACGATATTATGGCGATGGCGCAGAACGTGCAGAACGAGCTGACCAAGGCGCAGGCGAACCTCGACACGATCGAGGTCGATGGCCAGTCAGGCGGCGGGCTGGTGAAGGTCCGCGCGTCGGCCAAGGGGCGCATCCTAGGCGTCGACATCGACGATTCGCTGTTGCAGGTGTCCGAAAAGCAGATGCTGGAAGACCTGATCGTCGCCGCGTTCAACGATGCGCGGGCGAAGGCGGATGCGGCGAGCTCGACCGAGATGTCGAAGCTGACCAGCGGGTTGCCGCTGCCGCCGGGGTTCAAGCTGCCGTTTTGATGGCGGCGGTTCAGATGGACGGCTCCCCTCCCTGACAAGGGAGGGGTTAGGGGTGGGTTGGGTTGCGAGGCACTGTCGCGCTCGCCACGGGCCGACCCCCCCCGGCCCCTCCCTTCCAGGGAGGGGAGCAGATGGACTTCTGCCATGCTCCGTCGGGGACGATTGATACGCTGCTGGAACAAGCGTTCGGGCGGGCGGTTGTTGCTGCATCATTTCGCAACGGAGCTTGAGCCATGGCCGAGGATCGCATCGAGACGACGACGAACGGCGCGCCGCATACCACGATCATCGAACGGCGCGGGTCGGGCGGCGGGTTGCTGATCGGGCTGGCGGTGCTGATCGCGGTGATCGTCGCGGCCTATTTCCTGCTTAATCAGGCGAACAACGACAATGCGCGGACCGGTGCGGTGACATCGGCGGCCAAGAGCGTTGGCGATGCTGCGGACAAGGCCGGCGACGCGGTGGAGCGGGCGACGAAGTAAGCGGTCAGGGCCGATCGACCTTCAGCATTGCCGGCCGATCTTCGTCATTTTCGGCCGCAACAGCCACCCCTTTCGTCACCCCGGACTTGTTTCGGGATCCACGGCTCGGCAATCGGTATGCCTTGAGCTTCGATTGACTGCATTTGCGGTCAGGTGGACCCCGGAACGAGTCCGGGGTGACGACGCGCGAAGGAATGTCGATCCGCTCAGTTCAGGCAGCCGTCGAGGCCCTGACGGCGGACGACGCCGATGCGGGTTTCGATCGTGCGGGCGTAGCGGCGGGTGAAGCCGGTCGGCGCAATGCCGGCGCGCTTCTTGGGCAGCGGCAGGACGGCGGCGATTTGCGCCGCTTCGCGCGGGCTCATGCGCGCGGCGGAATGTTTGAAATAGCGCTGTGTGCCGGCTTCCACGCCGTAGGTGCCGATGCCGGTTTCGGCGACGTTGAGATAGACTTCCATGATCCGGCGCTTGCCCCACATCGCCTCGATCAGCACGGTGAACCACGCTTCCAGTCCTTTGCGGAAATAGCCGCCATTCTGCCAGAGGAACACGTTCTTCGCGGTCTGCTGGCTGATCGTCGAGCCGCCGCGGATGCGCCCGCCGGTCAGATTGCGGCGCGCGGCGTTGGCGATCGCGGCATAGTCGAAGCCGTTGTGCGCGCAAAAGCGGCTGTCCTCGCCGGCGATGACCGCGCGGGCCATGTCGGGATCGATGCTGGACAGCGGCCGCCAGCTTTTGGTGACGCCGTGGCCGGTGGGGACATCGCCGAGCATCGTCAGCGTGATCGGCGGCGGGACGAAGCGCAGGATCAGCACCAGCACGACCGATAGCACGACGAAGCCCAGCACGAGCTTGATCGCCCAGCCGAGGAGGCGGCGGTGCCACGTCGTGGCGGCGGGGCGGGAGCGGGGGGCGGTGCGGGCGGCCATGCCATGCTCGCTACGCTTTGGGGGTGGGGGAGGGCAAGGTGGCAACTGCGATCGCGGCGGGAGGTGGGGCGGCGGTCGCGTGCCGCCTTGATGCTTCTCGTGCTTTCGGGGTTTGCTTGCTGGGTGCGTTGGCGACTTCGACTGCCGTCTGTGCGCTGATGGGTCGGCAATTGCGGTCGCGGCTGGAGCCGGGAGGGCATAAGTTATGGATTCCGGCCTTTGCCGGAATGACGGTAGGGGGCGGCGGTTGCGCGCCGCCCCGGTGGTTACACCGCCGCCAGCATCCGGCGGTCGCCCGCCAGACGCATCATCGCCTTTTGCAATTTTTCGAACGCGCGGACCTCGATCTGGCGGACGCGCTCGCGGCTGACGCCATAGACCTGCGAGAGTTCCTCCAGCGTCTTGGGATCGTCGGTCAGGCGGCGTTCGGTCAGGATGTGCTTCTCGCGGTCGTTGAGGTCGTCCATCGCCTCGACCAGCATGCCGTGGCGAACGTCGGCTTCCTGTGCCTCGGCGACGACCGAATCCTGCAACGGGCTGTCGTCGGCGAGCCAGTCCTGCCACTGGCTCTCGCCATCCTCGCGCATCGGCACGTTGAGCGACGTATCGCCGCCCATCGCCATGCGACGGTTCATCGAGGTCACTTCCTCCTCGGTGACGCCGAGGTCGGTCGCGATCTTGTGGAGATGTTCGGGGCTGAGGTCGCCGTCCTCGAACGCATCGAGCTTCGACTTCATCCGGCGCAGGTTGAAGAACAGTTTCTTCTGCGCGGCGGTCGTGCCCATCTTCACGAGGCTCCACGACCGCAGGATGAATTCCTGGATCGAGGCGCGGATCCACCACATCGCATAGGTGGCGAGGCGGAAGCCGCGATCGGGCTCGAACTTCTTCACGCCCTGCATCAGCCCGATATTGCCTTCGGAGATCAGCTCGCTGACCGGCAGGCCATAGCCGCGATAGCCCATCGCGATCTTGGCGACCAAGCGCAGGTGCGAGGTGACGAGCTGCGCGGCCGCCTCGGGATCGCCATGTTCCTGGAACCGCTTGGCGAGCATATATTCCTGCTCGGGTGCCAGGATCGGAAATTTGCGGATTTCCGACAGATAGCGGTTGAGGCTCGCCTCGCCGCCGAGCGCCGGGATCGTCGCCGGGACGTTGCTGCCAGTTGCCATCGTCTAAACTCCCTTTGTCCCTGTCAGGACGTGCCGCAGTGCGGCGTGTCCGACCTTATACGTGAAGATGCCCCAACAGTTCCTGCATGTCTGCCGGAAGGTCGCTATCGAACGCCAAAGCGTTTTTTAGCACGGGGTGGATGAACCCGAGATGTGCGGCGTGCAACGCCTGCCGCCGGAAGCCAAGGCGCCCCAGCAGCGACTGGAGCGCGGGCCGCCGCCCGGCATAGACCGGATCGCCGAGCAGCGGATGGCCGATCGATGCCATATGGACCCGCACCTGATGCGTCCGCCCCGTCTCCAGCCGGCATTCGATCAGCGTCGCGTCGCGCAAGGGGCGAAGCGGGCGGAAGTGCGTCACCGCATGTTTGGCATGGGGGGCACGAACGATCGCCATCTTCTTGCGATCGTTGGGCGAGCGCGCGAGCGGCGCGTCGACCTTGCCGGTCGAGGTCGTCACCCGGCCCGCAACGACCGCCAGATAGCGCCGGTCGATGCTGTGATCCTTGAACTGGCTGGCAAGCCCTTCGTGCGCGGCATCGCTCTTGGCGACGACCAGCAGCCCCGAGGTATCCTTGTCGATGCGGTGGACGATGCCCGGCCGCGCGACGCCGCCGATCCCCGACAATTGCCCCGCGCAATGGTGGAGCAGCGCGTTGACCAGCGTGCCGTCAAGATTGCCGGCGGCGGGATGCACCACCAGCCCGGCAGGCTTGTCGACGACGATCAGGTGATCGTCCTCGTACGCGATCGACAGCGGAATATCCTGCGCCACCGTGTCGAGCGGCACGGCGGCGGGAACGGCGATGGTGAAGCTCTGCCCGGCGGCGACCTTGCGCGACGAATCGGTGATCGGGCCGGCATCGCCCGCGACATGGCCCGCCGCCATCAGCGCCTTGATCCGTTCGCGCGACAGGTCGGCGACGACATCGGCCAGCGCCTTGTCGATCCGTTGCCCGTGCAGCCCATCGGGAATGCGTGCGGTGATCGTGGAAACCCCCCGGTCCATCCGTTACGAGATGGGAATGACGCCGGTATTTTCAAGCGAACTGCTGCTCGCCCTGCTGCACGAGGGGGCGGCGAGTCCGGTCGAGCGCTGTGGGATCCTGCGTGGGGAGGGTGCGCGGATCGTGCGTGCCGACGCGACGGCGAACGTCGCGCCCGACCCGGCGCGGCATTTCGAGATCGATCCCGCCGCGCTGCTGGCGGCGCACCGCGATGCGCGGGGCGGCGGCGCGGGAATCGCCGGCTGGTATCACACCCATCCGGGCGGGCGGCCCGACCCGTCGCCGACCGACGCGGCGCAGGCGGCGGCGGACGGCATGCTCTGGCTGATCGTCGGCCACCGCACCGCCCGGCTGTGGCGCGCGGTGGCGGACGGGGCGGTGCATGGCCGGTTCGATCCGGTGGCTTTCACGGTCGAACTGCCCAATCGCGTTGAAAAAAAATGTCTGGCGGTCCACATGGAGGATGGCGAACGGACAGTGTCGTTCCGCCCGTCAAGGATTACATCGCTTTGAGCCTCAGCCCCGCCGATTTCGCCAGCCTGCTGTGTTCGCGGTTGTGCCATGACCTGCTGAGCCCGGTCGGGGCGCTCAACAACGGGCTGGAACTGCTGGCCGACGAACATGACCCCGATATGCGCGCCCGCTGTCTCGAACTGCTGGCGGACAGCGCGCGGGCATCGGCCAACAAGCTGAAATTCTTTCGCCTCGCGTTCGGCGCGGCGGGCGGCTTTGGCGATTCGATCGACACGCGCGAGGCGAAGGCGGCGATCGAGGGGCTGTTCGTCGACAACCACCGGGTCAAGCTTGGCTGGATGGTCGACGCGCCGTCGCTGCCCAAGCCGGCGGTGAAGGTGCTGCTGAACCTTGCGCTGATCGCGGGCGACGCGCTGGTGCGTGGCGGGCAACTCGATGTGGGCGCCGAGACGGGCGGTGGCGGTGTCGAGATCGTGGTGCGCGCCGACGGGCAGCGCATCGTGCTGGACCCCGAACTGCGCGGCGCGCTGCTGGGCGATGCGGCGATGATGACTCCGCGCGCGGCGGCGGCGTGTCTGGTGCGCGAACTGGTCGAGCAGGGGAACGGCGAGTTGCAGGTGTCGCCGGTCGATTCGCCGGTCTTGCTGTTCGGGGCGTCGTTTCCGCCGCGCTAGACGGGATGGGTATTCAGCTTTGGCAGGGGGGATTTGCCCCCCCGCGTCATCCCCGCGCAGGCGGGGATCCATACACGCCGACGCCAGTGATGGAATCGCGCCCGTTGCGTCTATGGGTTCCCGCCTGCGCGGGAACGACGAAAAGGCGTAACATCGGCTGAATATCCCGTCCGGCCCGAGGGCCGATCGACATTCGGCATTTCCGGCCAATCCTCGTCATTTCCGGCCGAAACAGCCGCACCTTTCGTCACCCCGGACTTGTTCCGGGGTCCATGGCTCGGCAAGCGATACGCCTTGAGCCTCGATCGACCGCATTTGCGGCCAGGTGGACCCCGGAACAGGTCCGGGGTGACGACGCGCGAAGGAATGTCGCGTCCGGCCCACGGCTGCGCTGACCATCGGACCGATTGCGAAACGACGATCGTTTTGCGATGCCTCCTGCGGGGGTGATCGATGAGCGAATCCGGGACAGGCGAAGCCGCGCGGCCATGGTTGCGCGAAATCGGCAGTATCGTGCTCGGCGTCCTGATCGCGCTGGCGATCGGCGAGGTTGCCGACGGGTTGCGCCACCGCGTCAATGCGCGGGCGACGCTGGCGGTGATACGGACCGACCTGGGCCGGAACGGCGTCAGCCTCGAGGAACGGATGATGAAGGGGCGGTGCTACCTGCGCCGCCTCGACGAGCTTCGCGCCGAGCTGGCGGCGGCGCGGCGGACGGGCAGGTTGCGGCCGATCGGCGCGATCGGCCAGCCGAACATCCGGCCGTTCTATCAACCGGGCTGGAACACGTTGCTCGGCAGCGGCGAGCTGAACTATCTGCCACGTCGGCAGATCGACGGTATCACGTCGTATTTCAGCATGGTCGAAACCTATGACGAGATGCAACGGGAGGAGCAGTCGGCGTGGGCGAGGCTGCGGGTGCTGGAGAATCGGACGGGGCCGGTCGAAGGCGATCTGATGGCGGAGCTGGAAACGACGATCGAGGAAACCCGTAATCGCTCCGAGATACTGAACGTTACCGCACGGCAGATGTGGATCTTCCAGCACTATCTGGGCGTGGCGACCGATCGGAGCTTTTTCGACAACGGCACCACGGCGGCGATGGCGCGCGCCAGTGTCGTCTGTCAGCCGTTGCAGGTCGCCGCCTCCTAACCCCCTCTTAACGACCCGTCGTCCATGCTGCCCCTTACGAACGGGCGGAGCCGCATGGACGATCTGTTGCAGGAATTCATTGCGGAGACCCGCGAGACGCTGGAGCCGCTGGCCGGCGAGATCGTGGCGTGGGAAGCCGCGCCCGACGATCGTGCGCGGCTGGATGCGATCTTCCGCTTCGTCCATACGGTGAAGGGAAGCTGCGGCTTCCTCGATCTGCCGCGCCTGTCGCGCCTGAGCCATGCCGCCGAGGATGCGCTGTCCGAGGTGCGCGACGGGCGGCGGCGGCCCGACCGGGCGCTGGTCGATGCGGTGCTGGCGATCGTCGACCGGATCGGCGCGCTGGTCGAGGCGATCGATTCGGGTACGTCGCTGGGCGACGGGGACGAGGACCGGCTGATCGCCGCGCTGGCCGAGGGCGGGCCGGCGGTGGTCGAGGTGCCGGTGGCGATGCCGGCGCCCGCCGCCGGGCGGGTGGCGCAGCGCAGCGTGCGGCTGAACGTCGATCTGCTCGAACGCATGATGAGCGGCATGTCCGACATGGTGCTGGTGCGCAACGAACTGGTGCGGCGGCTGCGCGAGATCGACCTCGATCCGCAACTGGAGGCGGCGGTGGAACGGCTGTCGGCGTCGGTCGCCGACATGCGCGATGCCGTCACCCGGACGCGGATGCAGAAGATCGAGACGCTGTTCTCGGCATTGCCGCGCATGGTGCGCGATACCGCCGCGACGCTGGGCAAGGCGGTGACGCTGACGATCGACGGCAGCGACGTCGAACTCGACCGCGAGATGATCGAGGTGATGCGCGATCCGTTGCTGCATGTCGTGCGCAACGCGATCGACCATGGCATCGAGGTGCCGGCGGAGCGCCGCGCGGCGGGCAAGCGCGAGGCCGGCCGGCTGCATATCGTCGCGCGCCAGTCGGGCAACCAGATCATCGTCGAGATCGCCGACGACGGGCGCGGGATCGATACCGAGGCGCTGGTCCGCAAGGCGGTGCGCGGCGGGCGGAGCGAGGCGGAACTGCGCGCGCTGTCCGAGCGCGAACGCTGCGAGCTGGTGTTCGCGCCCGGATTGTCGTCGCGCGACGTCGTGACCGAGATTTCCGGGCGCGGCGTCGGCATGGACGTGGTCAAGGCGTCGGTCGACCAGATCGGCGGGCGCATCACGCTCGACAACATGCCCGGACGGGGCTTGCGCATCGTGATGCAGGTGCCGCTGACCCTGTCGATCGTGTCGACGATCATCGTGACGGCGGGCGGCCATCATTTCGCGATTCCGCGGCAGGCGATCAGCGAGATCGTCAGCCAGCGCGGGCGCAACATCCGCGTCGACAGCGTCGGCGGCACGCGGGTGGCGGCGGTGCGCGACCGGCGGATGGCGGTGGTCGACCTGTGCGAACTGATCGGCGCGGACAGCACCATCGCGCCGGGCGCGCAGATGCTGGTGGTGGTCGGCATCGGCGGCGGCGACTTCGCGCTGGCGGTCGATCAGGTGTGCGATACCGAGGAACTGGTGGTGCGACCGGCCTGTCCGTCGGTGATGGCGTGCGGCCTGTATGCCGGGCAGACGCTGCCCGATACCGGCCAGCCGATGCTGCTACTCGATTGCGCCGGCGCGGCGCAACTGGCCGGGCTGCGCTTCGACGACACGCTGCGGCAGGCGGCGGTCGAGGAAGCGGTCGTGGAGCCGGGGATCGCCGCGCTGCTCTTCGAGGATCTCGACGGGCAGCGGCGCGTGTTGCCGCTGGCGGCGATCGACCGGATCGAAAAGGTGCCGCGCGACGCGCTGCGCCAGAGCGCGGGACGGTTGCGGATGACGATCGACGGGCGGATCGTGCCGGTCGAGGCGATGGGGCCATGCGACGGGACCGGGCCGCTCGAGGTGCTGCGGCTGACCGACGGCGCGATCGAGGTGGCCTATGCGATCCGCGAGGCAATCGACATCGTGACGCTGCCGGCCGAGATGGTGCCGGCGCGACAGGCGGGGCCGATCGCGGGCGTGGTGATGCTGGACGGCGACCAGACCGAGCAGATCGACGTGCTGTGGCTGTTCGAGCAGCATGCCGAAGGCAGCATGGCGGCGCGGGCGGCGCGGCCGACCTGCCTGCTGAGCGATGGCGGCGGATGGATGGCGACGTTCCTGCGCCCGATGCTGGAACAGGCGGGATACCGCACGATCGACCGCGCGGAGAGCGATGCCCCGCCGGCGATCGTGCTGGCGCAGGCGGGCGATGCGCATGTCGCGTCGGGTGGCGCGCCGGTAGTGCGGCTGCGCGAGGCGCTGGCCGACAGCGGCGATGGCAGCATCTATCGCTACGACCGCGAAGGCGTGTTGCGCGCGGTGCGCATGGCGGTGGGGGAATGACGATGGTCGAACTGCTGCTGATGGCGACGATCGACGGACAGGCGGTGGCGATCCGGTCCGATCAGGTGGAATCGGTGGTCGACATCGGCACGGTCACGCCGGTGCCGCTGGCGAGGCGGGCGGTGCGCGGGCTGGCGGCGCTGCGCAGCCGGGTGGTGACGGTGATCGATACCGGCGTCGCGCTCGACGAGGCGATCACCCCGCCGCCGCGTCGTCGCGCGGTGGTGACGCGGGTCGACGGGCATCATTACGCGCTGCTGGTCGATGCGCTGGACGACGTGCTGGAGTTCGAGGTGCAGCCGCTCACCCCCGGGCTGGTGCTGTGCCCGCGCTGGGCGGCGGTGGCGGACGGCATGATCGAGCGTGGCGACACGCCGGTATTGATCGTCGACCTGCCCGCCATCGTCGCGCGGGTGACGGGCGAAGGGCGGATCGCTGCGTAGCATTTCGTATCCGGCGCTTAACGCGACGCTTACGAAGTTCGGCCATGGTGACGGCGTGATAGTGGTAGAGGGTATCCGATGAAGAGCTGCCTGGTCGTCGATGACTCGAAGGTGATCCGCAAGGTCGCGCGCCATATCCTCGAGACGCTCGACTTCGAGGTGCGCGAGGCGGCGGACGGGCGCGAGGCGCTGGCCTGCTGCACCGAGCGTTCGCCCGACGTGATCCTGCTCGACTGGAACATGCCGGTGATGAGCGGCATGGATTTCCTGCGCGCGCTGCGCCAGAGCGAGGGCGGCGACCGGCCCAAGGTGGTGTTCTGCACGACCGAGAACGGCATGGCCTATATCCGTGCCGCGATCGAGGCGGGGGCCGACGAATATGTCATGAAGCCGTTCGACCGCGAAACGCTGGAGAGCAAGCTCCAGATCGTCGGCGTTTCGTAAGGCGCCGGTCGGAATGGCCCGGTGATGGCGCTGGCCCGACCTTCGAGCGATACCATGACGCACCATGACGTGCGGGTGATGGTGATCGACGATTCGGTGGTCACGCGGGTGATCGTCGCCCGGATCATCGATGCGATGGCGGGGCATGCGGTGGTCGCGGCGGTCGGCGGGATCGGCGCGGCGCTGGCGGTGCTGGCGCGCGAGCGGATCGACGTGATCCTGCTCGACCTGAACCTGCCCGGGATCGACGGACTGTCGGGGTTGCCGACGCTGGCGGCACTGGCCCCGCAGGCGGCGATCCTGGTGCTGTCGGCGACGTGCGACGACGGATCGGCGGCGGCATTGCACGCCCGGTCGCTGGGCGCGGTGGCGACGATCGCCAAGCCCGCCTCCTCGGCGATGGTCGGGCGGTTCGCCGAACGGTTGCAGACGGCGGTGGTCGATGCCGTGCAGTCGCCGGGCCCTGCCGCCCGGGATGCGTGGGACGTCATCGCGATCGGCGCGTCGACCGGCGGCATCCACGCGCTCGCCCCGTTGCTGGCGGCGATCCCGGCCGAGTGCGACGTGCCGATGTTGCTGACGCAGCATCTGCCGGCATCGTTCACCGGCTATTTCGCCGGGCAACTGGCGCGGCTGGCGCGGCGACCGGTGGATGTCGGGGCCGACAGCCTGCGCATCCGGCGCGGACGGATGGTGCTGGCACCGGGCGATGCGCATTTGCGGGTGGTAGCGACGACCGACGGCGCGGCGATCCGGCTCGACCGGACCCCGGCGGCGAGCGGTTGCCTGCCCTCGGTCGATCCGATGTTCGAATCGGTCGCGCGGGTCTATGGCGCGCGCGCGCTGGTGGTGGTGCTGTCGGGCATGGGGCGCGACGGTTGCCGCGGCGCGGCGCAGGTGAAGGCGCACGGCGGCGCGGTGGCCGCGCAGGAGCGGCAGTCCTCGGTCGTCTGGGGAATGCCGGGCGCGGTGGTCGAGGCGGGGCTGGCCACGACGATCGGGACGCCCGAACAACTGGGCGCGTTCATCGCGAAGGGCCGGCGGCCGGCATGACGATGGCGCTGCCCCTCGCCCCGCGCGGATCGGCGGTCGCGACGATCGTCGCGCTGCTGGAGGCACGCACCGGGCAGCAGCTCGACGCCGGGCGGACATGGCGGATCGACAGCGCGCTGCAACCGATGCTGCGCGAACGCGGCCTCGCCACGCTCGACGAACTGGTCGCGCGGATGTCGGCGGACACCGAACGCGGTCTGGGCGACGCGGTGGTCGATGCGCTGCTCAACCAGGAAACGTCGTTCTTCCGCGATGCCGGCGTGCTCGAACTGGTCGCCGGGGCGGCGGGCGACATGATGCGCGAGACGCCGGATCGCAAGGTGCGGCTGTGGTCGGCGGCCTGTTCGACCGGGCAGGAGCCGCTGTCGCTGGCGATGCTGTTCCACGAGCATCATCTGGCGACCGGGCAGGCGATCCCCGAAATCCGCGCGACCGATATTTCGGCACGCGCGCTGCGGCGCGCGCGCGACGCGCGCTATACCCAGTTCGAGGTGCAGCGCGGCCTGCCGATCCGGCGGCTGATGACATGGTTCGACCAGCGCGGCGAGCTGTGGGAAGCGAAGGCGGAGTTGCGCTATCGCATATTGTACTCGCAACAAAATCTGATCGCCGAGCCGCCGATGGCCGGGCGGTTCGACATCATCCTGTGTCGCAACCTGTTGATGTACCTGTCGCCGCCGATGCGACGGCGGGTGCTCGACCGGATCGCCTGTTCGCTGCGGCCCGGCGGCGTGCTGGTGCTGGGCGCGGGCGAGACGGTGATCGGGCATTGCGACGCGCTGGTCCCGTCCGAGCGGTATCGCGGACTCTATCGACCGGCGCTGCGGTAGCGGCCAATCCTGTTGCGTTTCGCGCGGTCCCGCCGCAAGCCGGATGCGAAGCGTGATGGAGGGTGCGGGCAAGTGGACTGGATCGAGACGCCGTCGCCCAATTTCAACGAACGGCGGCTGCCGGTGACGATGCTGGTGCTGCATTATACCGGCATGATCGATGCGGCGTCGGCGATCGCGCGGCTGACCGATCCGAACGCCGAAGTGTCGGCGCATTATGTGATCGAGGAGGATGGCTGCATCCACCGGCTGGTGGCCGAGGACAAGCGCGCGTGGCATGCGGGCAAGTCGCACTGGCGCGGCATCACCGACGTGAACAGCGCGTCGATCGGCATCGAACTGGTCAATCCCGGGCATGAATGGGGCTATCGCGGCTTTCCCGATGCGCAGATAGGCGCGCTGATCCCGCTGCTCCACGCGATCAAGGAACGGCACGGCATCACCCGTGGCAATGTCGTCGGCCATTCGGACATCGCGCCGGCGCGCAAAGATGATCCGGGCGAGTTGTTCCCGTGGGGGAAGCTGGCGCGATTGCGCCTTGCGCTGCCACGTCCGGCCAAGGGGCTGATGGACCCCGGCTGGAGCGACGCGGGATTCCTGCTGGCGCTCGAACGCTTCGGCTATGACGTGACCGACGAGGTGGCGGCAGTGACGGCGTTCCAGCGACGCTTTCGCCCCGAGGTGATCGACGGGGTGGTCGACGGCGAATGCCGCATGCTCCTGCTCGCGCTGTTGTTGCCCAAGCCGCAAGGCGACGATTGAATCGCGCCGGCCGATTGGCTAGGGGCGGCTGCGTCAGAGGGTCGGGCGGCCGCGCTGCGCTTCGTGCGTATCGAGGAAAGTCCGGGCTCCACGGAAACAACGGTGCCGGGTAACGCCCGGCGGGCGGATCGTTTCGGCGATACGTTCAGGGACAGTGCCACAGAGAGCAGACGGCCTTTGGCTTCGGCCGGGTTACGGTGAAAGGGTGCGGTAAGAGCGCACCGCGCGGACGGTAACGGACGCGGCATGGCAAACCCCACCGGGAGCAAGACCGAATAGGGGCGGCATGGGGCGTGGCAACGCGCTTCGGGGCATGTTCCGGCCCGCTGCCCGGGTTGGTTGCTGGAGGCGCCACGCAAGTGTCGCCCGAGAGGAATGGTCGCCTATCCCGCTTGCGCGGGTGGACAGAACCCGGCTTATAGACCCTCTGACACTGGTTTTTGATCCGCCTGACGGCGGATGCGGTGCCGGCCCGCTCCCCCTCCCGGCCACCCACAGCGTATCCTTGATGGGTGGCCGGGAGGGGGAGCGGGCCGGCACCGCCTGTACCACATCACCCGCAATGGGTTGCGCCGGGCGGTGCAGGGCCTATTTCGGCAGGCCATGGCACGGCACACACGATCGAACGACTGGGGTTTTCCCCGCTGGCGCGGCTATACCGCCGGGCGCGAGGCGCAGCCGGTGCGGCTGTGCGACCGGCACGGCTGCGAGGCGCCGGGCGACCGGCCCGCGCCCAAATCGCCCAACAGCCCCGACCGCTGGTATTTCTGCGAAACGCATGCCGCCGAATATAACAAGGGCTGGAACTACTTCGAGGGGCTGAACGAGGAAGAGGCCAAGGCCCGCGAGGCGGACGAGCGGCGGACCGCCAACGGCTATGCGGCGTCGGCGTCGAACGCCTGGGCCGGATCAGGCGACGGCAGCCGATCGCGCGACGAGATGCGCGCGCTCGACGTGCTGGAGTGCGATCCCGACGCCGATTTCGACACGGTCCGCCTGGCATGGCGCAAACTGGCCAAGGTGTATCACCCCGATGTGCGGCCGGGCGATGCCGAGGCGGCGAAGCAGTTCCACGCGATCCAAGCGGCGTATGACGTGCTGCGCGTCGCCGAGGAACGGCGGAGCTGGAAGCCGGCATGAAGCGTGACGTCCGCTCGCGCTGGGAAAAGGCGGTGCTGGTGTGCGCGAAATGCTCGAAGAAGCTCGACACCGGTTTCGGCGATGACGGCAAGCCGCTGGCCAAGGCGCTGCGCCGTCACCTGAAGCTGAAGAACGGACCGAAGGCGGCGGCGGGCGTGGTCGAGGTCAAGTGCCTCGACGTGTGTCCCAAGGGCGCGGTGGTCGTGGTCGACAGCGAACGCCCCGGCGAATGGCTGCTGGTGCGGCCGGGCGACGATCTGGACGCGGTGGCGGCGCGGCTGGGGATGGGGCGGTAGGCGTTCAGTCGTCGAAGGGAAGCGGCAGGTCGGTGCCGCCGCCGACGCCGAACAGCGCCTGCGCCGCTTCGTTGACGTCGATCTGGTCGCGGCGTTCGCGTGAAGGACATTCGCCTTCGCGGGTCGCGGTGATTTGCCAGCGCGCGCCGGCCTGTCGCGCGGGGTTCCACCCCGGACCGCCGCCACGATCCACCCCGGTCTGTTCCATCTCCACCATATAGACCAATCGGATACGGCGTTCGTCATATTGCCCGGTCAGCGTGAGGCTGCTCGTCGAACTGCTGCTGGTCGCCAAGGCGCTGGCTGGCGGGCGGCTGTTGCTGCAACTGCGCCGGCCGTCGATCCGGCCGTTGTCGAACGCGAGCCTCATCCGGTTGCAATGGTCGCCCATCGGCATCGGGCTGGTCTCGCTCGCCGCGCGGCGCAGCATCGCCTCGATCGCGCCCGAGGGGAGGCATTGGGTGAAGTTCATCGGCTGCGCTCCGACTCCCCCACCGCCGAGCAACAGTGTGGCACTGCGCCGGAAGCGCCACAGGCCGCCGCGCATGGTGGGCGCGTTGCCGGTGACGACGATGTCGGGCTGTTCGCCGGTCACGACGATGTCGGGACCGTCGGGGGCGCGGGGCGTCGGCGGTGGTGTAGCGGGCTGGCGTGCGCCGGGATCGGCGAGCATCGCCGCTTCCGCCGCATCGTCGAGCGAGTCGATACGGCCGGCGATGCATGCCTTTGCCTCGTCGACTTCCCGGTGGCCCGATTTCACGCAGGCGCGCAGGATCGCGCACATGATGCGGTCGATCCGTTCGTCGCCGCTCGAAATATCGATGTCGCAGGTGCGGACCCAGCGGCCGTTCGTCGCATACCGGATGCGGACCTTGCGCAGCTTGCGGGCGATGACGACGATGTCGGGGCCGTCGACCGCCGGTTCCTGCGGCACCGGCTGCGGGGCATGGGCGGCGGGCGGGACAATGCCCATGCCGGCGGCGGCGAGCAGTCCGGTCCAGCGCAGTCCCACCAGCATCCACGCCTCCCGTCATGCCCGGTCGATCGCCGGAGTTCGCGGGGGGCAGCCTATGTCGGAAAAGCGCCGTCCGCCAGTGGGTTCAGGCAAGGCGACCGGCGGTTTCGCGGATGAGCGCGATCATGTTGGGAATGCCCTGCGTCCGGTTCGAGCTGAGCTGGTTGCGCAGATCGAACGGGGCGAGGGCCGCGTCGACATCGGTGGCGAGGATCGCGGCGGGATCGCGGTCCTGCACCGTCGTCAGGACCAGCGCGATGATCCCCTTGGTGATCGCGGCATTGCTGTCGGCGAGGAAATGGAGCGTGCCGTCGTCCCGCGTCTGGGGATAGACCCAGACCGATGCCGAACAGCCCCGCACCAGCGTCGCGTCGGTCTTGAGCGCGTCGGGCATTGGTTCCAACTGGCGGCCCAGATCGATCAGGAGCCGGTAGCGGTCGTCGCCGTCGAGAAAGTCATAGTCGTCGCGGATGTCGTCGATGCTCTGCATGGACGCCGCTATACCCGCTGCGCCCTACAGTTCCACCCCGGCGGCGATCGCTTCCAGCTTGCGGATGCGTTCCTTCAGGTCGGCGATCTCGATCCGGGTGCCGGCGTTGGGCACCGGGGCGCTGAACGGCTTGTCGCCCAGGCGCTGCTGCTGGAGCGAGAGCCAGCCGCGCCAGCCCGAGAGCATCGTGACCGAAACGATGGCGACCGCGCCGAGCGAAGTGAGGGCGAGCGCCAAGAGGAAGGTGGGGTTCATGGGGATCACGCTCCCTTGGGATCAGTTGAGGGGTTTGTCGCGCAGTCGGTCGATCTCGTCGGAGAGATCGACGCCGCGGTCGGTGATGATGCGTTCGAGGACGCGGACCCGCTGTTCGAGGCGTTCGGTCTGCGCGGCATATTGCGCGGCCTTTTCGGCAAGCGCGTTGGCTTCCACGGTCAGGCGGCGTTCGCGGTGTTCCAGCCATGGCTTGAACACCAGATTGGCGAGGATGGCGATGATCGGGATCGATACGCCGAGCAGCGGAATGAGAAGCGGACTCATCGACGTTCCTTTCAGTTCGCGCGGCCGCGCAGTTGTTCGATCTCACGGTTCAGCGAATGCGCGCCGTCAGTCACGATCCGCTCGACGTTCGCCAGCCGGTCCTTGATCGAGCCGAGTTCGGCCTTCAATTGCGCGTTTTCTTGGCTGAGCAGCTTCACCCGCTCGATCGTCTCGTCGTCGCGCTTGGGGTAGACGCTCTGGCCCCAGCCGCCTTGCAGCGGGTAGCCGTGCTTGATCCGCAGCCAGGTCGTGACCACCCAACCCGCGACCGAGATCGCGACGATCGTTCCGATGAAGGGAAACAGCATCTGCATCATCGCGACCTTTTCCGGGGTCGCATTGTCGACGTAGGTCATCATGGCAATCGCTCCAGAAAGTTCAGCGCAGCGCGTCGATTTCGCGGGCGGTGCGGACGGCGGGGTCGGTGGCGATGCGTTCGAGGACGGCGATGCGTTCTTCGAGGCGCAGGACCTTGCCCTGCAACTGCTCGTTCTGCTGCGCCATCAGCAGCGCCTGCCGTTCGACGGCGATCCGGTCGCGGTTGCGGTGACGCTTGCCCTTGCCCTCATACTCGTCGTCCAGCGGATAGCCGTGCTTCGCGCGGATCGCCGTCTTCACGATGCCCGCCGCCATGACGATCGCGATGATCGCCAGCACGAACCCCGGTCCACCCCAACCCATCGTCTCACTCCCTCGTTCGCGCCCCGGCGGGGACCGGATCAGCGCAGGCTGTCGATCTCGTCCGCCAGACGGGTGTTGCGGCTGGTATAATACATTTCAATATCGGCGAGGCGACGGTCGATGTCGCGGAAGGTCGAGCGCATTTCCGATGCGGTGCGGGTCGGGTTCGACCGTACGCCCTGCCAGAATTTCTCGTCCTCATGGCTGTCGTAGAGGCCGTAGGGCTTCTTCTGCGCCATCCAGGCGATCATGAAATAGGCGATGACCGTCCAGGGGAAGCCGCCGGCCAGCGTCAGCAGCACCGTGCCGATGCGGATCCACATGACCTCGACGCCGGTATAGTCGGCGATGCCGGCGCACACGCCCGACATCTTGCCATTCGCCTTGTCGACATAGAATTTCGTGCGTGCGCCGGACATCAGTCCCTCCGTGAATAATCGTGGTTGCGGAAATCATTTTCCGGGAAGTCCCGGCGCGGTGCCGAGGGGCGGAAGTCCGGATTGTCGGCGGCGATGATCCGCTCGATCGTCTGGAGCCGTTCCTCGAGCCGCCGGGCGGTGAGGTGCATGTCGTCGAGCAGCCGTTCGTCCTCGTTCGTCAGCGTCGGCGACTGTTTCCACTTGGTGATATAGTGGAGGATCAGCCACGGCAGCCCGATGAACAGGACGCTGATGACGACCGCCACGGTCAGGAATTCGCCCATCGCGCTCAGCCCTCCCGGTTGAGGCGGGCCTTCAGCGCGGCCAGCTCGGCATCGATCTTGTCGGACGAGCGCAGCTCGGCGATCTCTTCCTCAAGGCTCTTGGGCGCCTGGCCCATGCCGGCGGCATCGGCGCGACCTTCGGCCAGATCGGCGCGGCGTTCCAGCACGTCGAAGCGGCTGAAGGCGTCGGCCGTCTTGCTGCCCGCGTACATCTCGCGCAGCTTGGTGCGGTTGTTGGCGGTTTCCATCCGGGTCTGGATGGCGCTCTGCCGGGTCCGTGCCTCGCGCAGCTTGCTCTGCAGCTTGGCGATGTCGACTTCCGAGGCGCGCAGCGCATCGTCGAGCACGACGATCTCGCTGTTGAGCTGTTCGGCCATGTCGACCGCCTTCTGCCGTTCGACGAGCGCGGCCTTGGCCAGATCCTCGCGATCCTTGCTCAGCGCCAGCTCGGCCTTTTCGGTCCAGCTTTCCTGAAGCTTGTCGAGCTTGCCGATATGGCGGCGCATTTCCTTCTGGTCGGCGATGGTGCGCGCGGCGGACGCGCGGACCTCGACCAGCGTCTCCTCCATTTCGAGGATGATCATGCGGATCATCTTCGCGGGGTCTTCGGCCTTGTCGAGCAGGTCGGTGACGTTGGCGGCGATGATGTCACGGGTGCGGGAAAAGATACCCATCGGTTACTCCTGAAGGAATTGGGTGGCCGGAGCGGAACGGGGCAGAACCGCCCCGGCCTGCCGCGTCACGCCATGGGCGCTGCGGCAAGGGTGAAGGCGAACGGACCGGAAGCGGTCGTCAGCCCAAGGGCGAACAGGCTGACCACGATCGCACCGGCCATGCTGGCGAGCGATTGGGAAAGCGAGATGTTCGAGAGGTTGCGCATTGGGGGTCTCCCTGAAACCTTGAGATGGTGCGCCCTGTATCGGGCTTGCACAAGTCATTGCAGGAGCCGTGCCAGTTTCAAAAATGGCAGTTTTGCGTCGGTTCTGGTCGCGGTGGATACGAGTGCGAAATGACGACTTGCGAATTGTTGGGAAATTACGCCACACATCCGCCCCATGGAACGTGCATCCCAGGTCGTCGGCCAGTCCGGCCCGTTTCTCGACGCGCTGGAGCGCGCCAGCCGCGCTGCCGCGCTCGACCGCCCGGTGCTGGTGATCGGCGAACGCGGCACCGGCAAGGAACTGGTCGCCGAGCGGCTCCACCGCCTGTCGGGGCGGTGGGACCAGCCGCTGGTGGTGATGAACTGCGCCGCGCTGCCCGAAACGCTGATCGAGGCCGAACTGTTCGGGCATGAGGCGGGCGCGTTCACCGGTGCGACCAAGGCGCGCACCGGCCGGTTCGAGGAGGCGGATGGCGGCACGTTGTTCCTCGATGAACTGGGGACGCTGTCGATGGGGGCGCAGGAGCGCTTGTTGCGCGCGGTCGAATATGGCGAGGTGACGCGGATCGGATCGTCGCGGCCGATTCGGGTCGACGTGCGGATCGTGGCGGCGACCAACGAGCATCTGCCCGACCGGGTCGATCAGGGCACGTTCCGCGCCGATCTGCTCGACCGGTTGAGTTTCGAGGTGGTGACGCTGCCGCCGCTTCGCGCGCGGCCGGGCGACATCATGGTGCTGGCCGATTTCTTCGGGCGACGGATGGCGGCGGAGATCGGGCGCGATGAATGGCCGGGGTTCGGCCCCAATGCGGTCGACCAGTTGATGGAGCATCGCTGGCCGGGCAACGTCCGCGAACTGCGCAATGCGGTCGAACGCTCGGTCTATCGCTGGGAACGGCCCGGGCCGATCGACCTGTGCGAGATTGATCCGTTCGCCTCGCCCTATCGCCCGCGCGGGGGGCCGGCGGCGACGCCTGCCGCCGCGGCGCCGGGCGCGGTGGCGGCGGAACCGGCCGAGCGCGACAATCCGGGCGACGACTTCAAGACGCGGGTCAACCGGTTCGAACGGCAGTTGCTGACCCGAGCGATGGCCGAGGCCCGCTATAACCAGCGGACGTGTGCCGATGCGCTGGGGTTGACCTACGACCAGTTGCGCCATGCGCTGAAACGCCATGGATTATTGGGGCAGGGGGGATGAGAGGCGGTTGCGTCTCGGCTCGCCGCCCCTAGATGTTGCCCGGACGTAACGACCGGAGCCAAGCCGTTCGAGCGGCGTTCGGTTGCTCGACGTTTTGTGCCCACAGGAGGACCCGATGGCATTCACTCTCCCCCCGCTGCCCTATGCCTATGACGCGCTGGAGCCGACGATCGACAAGGAGACGATGACGCTCCACCACGACAAGCATCATCAGGCCTATACCGACAAGCTAAACGAAGCGGTGTCGGAGGATGCCAGCCTCGAGGGCAAGTCGATCGAGGAACTGCTGGCGAATGTCGGTAGCGGGTCGGCCAAGCTGCGCAACAACGGCGGCGGCTATTGGAACCACATTTTCTTCTGGGAAACCATGAAGGGCGGCGGCTCGCAGCCGTCGGGCGCGCTCGCGCAGGCGATCGACGACCAGTTCGGCGGGGTCGACGCGCTGAAGGAACAGTTCAACGCGGCGGGCGTGAACCAGTTCGGGTCGGGCTGGGCATGGCTGATCGTGGGGGCGGACGGCAAGCTCGCCATCACCTCGACGCCGAACCAGGACAATCCGCTGATGGATGTCGCGGCGGTCAAGGGCACGCCGATCCTCGCCAACGACGTGTGGGAGCATGCCTATTACGTCACCTATCGCAATGCGCGTCCGGCGTATCTCAAGGCGTGGTGGGACGTGGTCGACTGGGACAAGGTCGGCGAGCGGTATGACGCCGCGGTGAAGTAAATCATCGCATAGCCCTCTTCCTTTCAGGGGAGAGGGTTGGGAGAGGGGGCTGTCCGCGAGGACGGCCCCTTTTTCTCCATGCGCTATGCCCGCCACCATCGTCATTCCGGCGAAGGCCGGAATCCATGGGCGCGGGCGGATTCCACAAAGCCGCTAACACCCGACACAATGGATCCCGGCCTTCGCCGGGATGACGAGTGGCGGGCCGATGTTTCGCTCCAACGTCAGTCGGCCGGTGGCAGCGGCGCGTCCTTTTCCAGTTGCAGACCGTGGCGCAGCAGCATCGGAATGTTCGCCCCGGCGAACAGCAATGTCAGCGGGACCGCACCCCACAGCTTGAACCCGACCCAGAAATCCCATGTCGAGTGCCGCCACACGACCTCGTTCAGTACCGCCATGAATGCGAAGAAGCAGGCCCAGTTGACCGTCAGCTTGCGCCAGCCGGTGGCGCTGAGCCCCGGATAGGCCGTCTCCAGCATCTGTTGCAGCAGCGGGCGGCCCGTCACCACCCCGAAGGTCAGGATCGAGGCGAACATCGCATAGACGATCGTCGGCTTCATCTTGAGGAAGGTATCGTCGCGGAAATACAGCGTCAGCGCGCCGAACACGATGACGAGGCCGGCCGACAGCCACAGCATCGGCGAGACATGGCCGGTCTTCCATTTCGACACGATGATCGAGATCAGGCTGGCGATCATGAACGCGATGCTGGCAATGATGACCTGCGCCAGCGAATCGACCATGTCGGGCAGCGACAGCTTCGACGCCAGCAGATTGGCGACGAAGAACACGCCGAGCGGCCCATAGTCGAGCGCCATGCGGAACAGCGGCGAGGCGGGTTTGGGGGCGGTCGTCATTTGCGCACCCGTTCGACGCCGGCGATGATCCGCGAGACTTCGTTGGCGTCGAAACCGCGCAGGTCGTCGGCCGTCTCGCCCACGCCGATCGCGTGGATCGGCAGGCCGAATTTCTCCGCCGCCGCCACCAGCACGCCGCCGCGCGCGGTGCCGTCCAGCTTGGTCATGACGAGGCCGGTGACACCCGCCGTTTCCTTGAACACCTCGATCTGGTTGAGCGCATTCTGACCCGTAGTTGCGTCGAGCACGAGCACCACGTCATGCGGCGCGGCGGGGTTGAGCCGGCCCAGCACGCGGCGGACCTTGGCGAGTTCGTCCATCAGCTCGCGCTTGTTCTGAAGGCGGCCGGCGGTGTCGACGATCAGCACGTCGATGCCGGTGGCGGTCGCCTGTTTCACCGCTTCGTAGACGATGCCGGCGGCGTCGCCGCCCTCCGCTCCGCTGACGATCGGCACGCCGATGCGGTCGGCCCATGTCCTGAGCTGGCCGATCGCGGCGGCGCGGAAGGTGTCGCCCGCCGCCAGCATCACGCCGTAATCCTGATCGACCAATGTCTTGGCGAGCTTGGCGATGGTGGTCGTCTTGCCCGATCCGTTGACGCCGATCACCAGGATCACCTGCGGCCGGGGAAACGCCTCGATCTCGAGCGGGCGGGCGACCGGGGCCAGCACCTTCTCGATCTCCTCGGCGACCACCAGGCGGATGCCCAGTTCCTCCATGTTGCGCTCATATTGCCCGTCGGCCAGCCGGGCGCGGACCCGCGCGGCGGTGGCGGGGCCGAGGTCGGACGCGATCAGCGCCTCCTCGATCTCGTCCAGCGTCGCATCGTCGAGGCGTGCGGCGGAGAGGCCGACGAGGTTGCCGGTCAGGCGGTCGGAGGTTTTTTTCAGACCGCCGAGCAGGCGTTCGTGCCACGAAAGGCTCATAGGGGCATACCGATCAAGCGATCGCCTTCGACATGGGTGAGCCGCGCGGACACGATCGTGCCGGGCGGCGAGGGGGGAAGGAGGACGTCGGCGAAGCCGGGCGTGTGCCCGCGCGTGCCGGGCCGTTCGACGAGGATGGCGGCGGTGGTGCCGACCTGCCCCTGCAACCAGCGCTGACGCCGTGTGGCGGCGGCGGCGCGCAGGCGATCGGCGCGACCCTTGGCGACCGGTGGCGGCACCTGCGGCATCCGCGCGGCGGGGGTGCGGGCGCGGGGGCTGTAGGGAAAGATATGCGCGTGGACGATGTCGCAGTCGTCGATCAGCGCGAGGCTGTTCGCGGCCATCACCTCGTCCTCGGTCGGGAAGCCGGCGATGAGGTCGGCACCGATTGCGATCTCGCCGCGCGCGGTTTTGAGTCGGTCGACCAGCGCGACCGCATCGGCGCGGCTGTGGCGACGGCGCATCCGTTTCAGCACCATGTCGTCGCCCGCCTGAAACGAGAGATGGACATGCGGCATCACCCGCCGCTCGGTGGTGAGCAGCTCGAACAGCAGCGGATCGACGACCGCCGGGTCGAGCGACGAGAGGCGCAGGCGGGGGAGGGCGGTGCGCGCGAGGATCGCGGCGACCAGATCGCCGAGGCGCGGCGTGGCGGGCAGATCGTCGCCATAGCTCGACAGGTCGACGCCGGTCAGCACGACCTCGCCATGGCCCGCGTCGACCAGCGCGGCGACCTGCGCGACGATGCCGTCGACCGTGGCCGAGCGCGACGGGCCGCGTCCGGCGGGAATGGCGCAGAAGGTACAGGCGTGGTCGCAGCCGTTCTGCACCTCGACGAAGGCGCGGGTCTGGCCCGCGAACCCGGCCGACAGGTGCGGCGCGGTGTCGAGCACGCGGTCGATGGTGCGCACGACCACCGCATCGGTTGAGGCCCATGCGGCGGGTTTGAGCTTGTCCGAATTGCCGATCACCCGGTCGACCTCGGGCATGGCGGCGAAGGCGGCGGGATCGATCTGCGCGGCGCAGCCGGTGACGATCAGTTCGGCCCCCGGCCGTTCGCGCCGCGCCCGGCGGATCGCGCGGCGGGTGCTGGCGACCGCATCGTTGGTGACGGCGCAACTGTTGACCACGACCGCGTCACGGGTCCCCAGCATCGCGCGGATCGCATCGCTTTCGGCGATGTTCAGCCGGCAGCCGAGCGTTATCATGGTGGGACCAACGGAGGATGGCATGGGCGGTGATCTAGGGACAGGCGCGGGGGAAGTCCACGCGGCAGCGAAGCAAGTGCTGGACTTCTGGTTCGACGAGGTGGGCGAGGACCGGCATTTCGCCAAGGACGCGGGCCTCGATCGGACGATTGCCGAGCGGTTCGGCGCGCTGCGCGACGCGGTGCTGGCGAGCGAGGCGGCGGCGTGGCGCGACGACGAACACCATCTGCTCGCCGCCGTGGTCCTGCTCGACCAGTTCTCGCGCAACATCCATCGCGGCAGCGCGCAGGCGTTCGCCGCCGATCCGCTGGCGCTCGAACTGGCGCTGATCGGGATCGCGCGGGGCGACGACCGCGAGTTCAAGCCGCTCGAACGCTCGTTCCTCTACATGCCGCTGATGCACAGTGAGGATCGCGGCGTCGCGCGCTTCTCGCTGCGCTGTTTCGAATCGCTCGGCGTCGCCAACAACCTGAAGTTCGCGCGCGACCATGCCGCCGTGATCGATGCCTATGGCCGCTATCCGTCGCGCAACGCCGCGCTGGGTCGCGAATCGACAGACGCCGAACGCGCCTATCTCAGCCGACCAGACGCCGGCTGGTGATCGTCGGCACGTCGGGATCGCTGCCGCCGCGCAGCAGTCCGCGTGCCCCCAGCATCCGCCTTGTATCGGCGATCGAGGTCGGGCGGCCGTACGCCCAGCCCTGACCCTTGACGCAGCCGAGCGCCGCCAGCCGTTCGGCGATGGCGGCGCTCTCGATCCCCTCGGCGGTGACGGGGAGGTTCAGGCTGTCGCCCAGACCGATGATCGCCTTCACGATCGCCGCCGAATCGGCGCTGTCGAGCAACGACAACACGAAGCTCTTGTCGATCTTGATCCGGTCGAACGGCAGCGCGCGCAAGTGGGCGAGGCTGGAATAGCCGGTGCCGAAATCGTCGAGCGCGACGCGGACGCCCTGATTCTTCAGGCTGCCGATGATCGACTGGGCGAGCGCCAGATTGTCGAACAGCGCGCTTTCGGTGATCTCCACCTCCAGCCGGTTGGGCGCGAAACCGGCCTCGATCGTCGCCTTGATGATCTTTTGCGCCAGCCATGCGTCGCGCAACTGGACCGGCGAGATGTTGATCGACAGCGACAGCCCCGGGTCCCAGTCGCGCGCGGCGGCGAATGCCTGTCGCATGATCGACAGCGACAGGTCGCCGATCAGCCCGGTTTCCTCCGCCACGGGAATGAAGCGGTCGGGGGTGATCTCGCCATGCGTCGGATGGGTCCAGCGCGCCAGCACCTCGAAGCCGGTCAGCCGGCCGCTCGCCAGATCGACCTGCGCTTCGAAACAGGGCGTGACCTGTCCGGCGGGGATGGCGATGCGCAGTCCGCTCTCCACATCGTTGCGGTCGTTCAGCGCGCGTTCCATCGCCCGGTCGAACCACGCATAGCGATTGCGGCCGCCTTTCTTTGCCCCATACATCGCGATGTCGGCCGAGCGCATCAGTGCGTCGATCGTCGCGCCGTCGCTGTCCGACCGGGCGATGCCGATCGACGCGGTGATGTGGCAGCGCAGGCCATCGGCCTCGACCGGCTGCGCGAGCGATTCGACCAGCCGACGCGCGATCGCGTCTACGGTTTCGGGATGGCGCGCGTCGAACACGAAGGCGCAGGCGAATTCGTCGCCGCCGAACCGCGCGGTGAGCGCGGCGGGCGGCATGGCGGCGGCGATGCCGATCGCGACGCTGCGCAGCACCGCATCGCCCGCAACATGGCCGTGCATGTCGTTGACGGTCTTGAAATGGTCGAGATCGACGATCAGCAGCGCGACCGCCATCTTGCGCCGCGCCGCGAACGACAGCAGCGCCGCACCCGATTCGCCCAGGCTGCGGCGGTTGAGGAAGCCGGTCAGCGGATCGCGCGCGGCGAGCAGTTGCGCGCGTTCCTCGGCGGCGGCGCGCAGGCGAACCTCCTCGCTCAAGGCGCGGTGGCGGAACCAGCCGAACAGGATCAGCGCCATGTTGAGCAGGAGGGCCACGACCAGCGACCGTTCGATCGGCGGTCCGCCGGCGAAACGATAGGCCACGGCGCTCGACACCACCGCCGCGCCGACGCCCAGAAACAGGAGGGTTGCCGCCGCGCTGAAGACGAGCGCCCACCATTGCCGCCGCTCGGGGGGCGACGGATCGGGTGCGACGTCGATGACGCGGGGGCGGTCCGGTTCCATGCGGCGACAAGGATGCCGTCCGAGGAGTATAGAAGTTGTTAAGAAGCTGTTTGGGACCTCGTGGAAGCACGAGTTCCGAGCCGGCACCGCAGGACGCGCATCAACGCATTCCGCCGGCGGGTTGCATGGCGCGACCCTTTGGGGTAGGGGAGCGGATCGTTTCTTCCGGGAAGCGTTCAGCATTGCCGCCCATGGGCGACGCCGGCCGACGAGGTTTCGTCCGCCGGCGTGTTTTGCTTGAGCCTTTTCCGGGGGTGTCAGGATGGAGTGGTCCGCGTGTTCGAGAGTCTGAGTGACCGGCTGGGAGGGGTGTTCGATCGCCTGCGCGGTCGCGGCGCGCTGACCGAGGCCGATGTGCGGACCGCGATGCGCGAAGTCCGCGTGGCGCTGCTCGAAGCCGATGTCGCGCTGCCGGTCGCCCGCCAGTTCGTCGACAAGGCGACCGAGGCCGCCGTCGGTCACAACGTGCTGCGATCGATCACGCCGGGGCAGCAGGTCGTCAAGATCGTCCACGACGCGCTGGTCGACATGCTGGGGCCGGACACCGCCGAGCTGGACGTCGACGTCACGCCGCCCGCCGTCATCATGCTGGTCGGCCTGCAAGGCTCGGGCAAGACGACGACCACCGCCAAGCTCGCCAAGCTGTTGAGCAAGCGCGAGGGCAAGAAGGTGCTGATGGCGTCGCTCGACGTCAATCGCCCGGCGGCGCAGGAACAGTTGGCGGTGCTGGGCACGCAGGTCGAGGTCGCGACGCTGCCGATCTTGGCAGGCCAGCAGCCGGTCGACATCGCCCGGCGTGCGCTGCAATCGGCGAAGCTGCAGGGCTATGACGTCGTCATGCTCGACACGGCGGGCCGGCTGCACGTCGACCAGGCGCTGATGGACGAGATGAAGGCGGTGTCCGACATCGCCCGTCCCAACGAAACGCTGCTGGTGGTCGACGCGCTGACCGGTCAGGACGCGGTCAACGTCGCGCAGAACTTCTCCGATCAGGTGCCGCTGACCGGCGTGATCCTGACGCGGATGGACGGCGATGCGCGCGGCGGCGCCGCGCTGTCGATGCGCGCTGTTACCGGCAAGCCGATCAAGTTCGCCGGCACCGGCGAGAAGCTCGACGCGATCGAGCCGTTCCATCCCAAGCGCGTCGCTGGCCGTATCCTCGGCATGGGCGACGTCGTCTCGCTGGTCGAGAAGGCGGCGGAGTCGATCGAGGCCGAGGATGCCGAGCGCATGGCCGGGCGGCTCGCCAAGGGCCAGTTCGACATGAACGACCTGCGCGGGCAATTGGCGCAGATGCGGCGGATGGGTGGTCTGGGCGCGCTGGCGGGCATGATCCCCGGCATGAAGAAGGCGCAGGCGGCGATGGCGTCGGGCGCGATGGACGAAAAGATCCTGCTGCGCATGGACGCGATGATTACGTCGATGACGGTCAAGGAACGCGCCAAGCCCGAACTCATCAACGCCAAGCGCAAGATCCGCATCGCCAAGGGCTCCGGCACCACGGTGCAGGACATCAACAAGCTGCTCAAGATGCACCAGGAAATGCAGTCCGCGATGAAGAAGCTCAAGAAGATGGGCGGCATCAAGGGCATGATGGCGATGCTGGGCAAGGGCGGTCCGGGCGGCGGCATGGCCGGCCTTGGCAATGCGCTGGGCGGACAGGGCTTGGGCGATCTGCTCGGCAAGGCGGGGGGCGAGATGCCCGGCCTGCCGGGGCTGGGCAGCAGCATGGGCGGTAAGGGCGGCATGCCGCAGCTTCCCCCCGGCTTCGGCAATCTCATCAAGAAGAAGTAACCGCCGGCAACGATCCGGCTTACACGAACCAACGAAGGAAGAAGATTCACATGGCACTCAGCATCCGTCTGTCGCGTGGCGGCTCGAAGAAGCGTCCCTATTACCGCATCGTCGTTGCCGATGCGCGTAGCCCGCGCGACGGCCGCTTCATCGAGAAGATCGGCACCTACAACCCGCTGCTCGGCAAGGAAGACGAGAAGCGCGTCGTGCTCGACGCCGAGCGTGCGACCCATTGGCTGGGCGTCGGCGCGCAGCCGACCGACCGCGTCGCCCGCTTTCTCGACAAGGCCGGTGTGAAGGAACGCGCTGCCCGCGACAATCCCAACAAGGGCAAGCCGGGCGAGAAGGCCGTCGAGCGCGCCGAGGAGCGCGCCGAAAAGGCGAAGGCCGCCGAAGAAGCCGCCAACGCTCCCGCCGAAGCATAAGGGCATCGTCCCGCGTCCGCCGCACGTCGGCGGACGCGGGCAGCCTTTGGTCGCGCCTGCGCGTTATCGCCTGTCCCACGACAGGAGCATGGCCGCATGACCGACCCGGAAACCAGCCCAGCGCATGACGACGACGCCACCAACCAGGGCCGTTCGGCGGAAGACCCCGCCGAAGGCCGCGACGACGCCCCCGAAGGCGACGCAGACTCCCCCGGATAAGCCGGGCGGCGGCGAGCGGCGGGTGGTGCTCGCCGCCATCGCCGGTGCCCATGGGCTGAACGGCGAGGTGCGGCTGAAGCTCTTCACCGACGATCTGTCCAGCTATTCGCGACTGAACGGCGGTGCGTTGACGCTCCAGTCGGTGCGTCCGGCGACCAACGGCGTCATCGGCCGCTTTCGCGAGATCGCCGATCGGACGAAGGCCGAGGCGATGCGTGGCACCGAGCTGTGGATCGGCCGCGACGAACTGCCCCCGCTTGGCGAGGGCGAATATTATCACGCCGATCTGCTCGGCCTGCCGGCGGTGTCGACCACCGGTGAGGCGCTGGGACAGATTGTCGCGATCGACGATTTCGGCGCGGGCGACGTGATCGAGATCGAACGGCCGACGGGCAAGCGCTTCATGGTGCCGATGCAGCCGCATGCGGTGCCCGAATGGAACGACGACCGACTGGTGATCGAGGCGATCTTCGCCGTCGAATAGTGTGTCAGTCGTCGGCGAGGCTGGCGGCAAAGGCGGCGCGGATGTCCGCCGGGGCATCCGACAGCCGCCGGGCAAGCCGCTGGCGCAAGCCCGTGTCGGCACAGGCCGACCCGCGCTCCATGCTCCAATAGCCGAATTCGCGCGCCGCGACGCTCCGGTCGGAGAGGATGCGGATGTCGTGATGTCGCCGATCGGCGGCGATCCGGGCATAGGCGTTGGCGACGCTGTCCGCCGGACCTTCGAGCACTTGCAGGAAATGGCCGTCGTTGAACCACAACAGTCCGGTGATCCCGTCGACCGCATTGTTATGCCGCGATTGCTGCAGAATGTCGTCGAGATCGATAGGATCGCCGCACAGGCTGGCGTAGAAAATCTGGCGCAGGGGAACGTTGGTCACCCGAAAGGAATAGGATCGCGTCCGGGCAGGATCAAGGGCGCGGACCGTCCACTCAGAACCCCGGCGCCGTCAACGGCCAGCCGAGCCCGAGCATCAGCCGCACGCCGATCCAGCCGGCGACGACAAGCACGACGCCGGCGCTGTCCGGGAAGCATATCCTGATCGAAGCGGCATGGATGCCGGCCAACACCGCCTCAATGGATCAACGTCAGCGGTCGAGCTGATGCATGCGCCAAGGGAATATCTGGTGGTAGCGTTCGGGCGAAAGCAAGTCGTGGGGGCCGGGCGCTATCGCCCGCGCGGTTTGGGCGGGTCGGGGGGTGGCGGGCCGATGTCGGCATCTGGGTCGATCGCCTTCGTCAGCAGGCGGCCGACGAACGTCACCGGATCGGCTCCGCGTTTGTAGCCGTACGCTTCCATCTCGCGGCGGGCGCAGCGGACTTGGCCGGCGAAGATGCCGCAGCCTTGCCGGAACGGATCGGTCGTGGCGGTGCGGGCGGGTTCGCCCGCCACCGCCCCCTCGGCGAAGGGTTCGCGTGGGGTGGCGAGGGGCAGGCGGTGGCGGTGGTCGTCGCGGGCGCAGACGACCAGCGTGTCGGGATCGGTCGAGCGGCATTCGTCGGCGGCGGCGCGTTCGGCGGCGGCGGCGAGGATGCGGTCGATCGACTGGGCGGCGGCCGGGGCGGGGAGTAGCGCAAGCGTCGTCAGCAGCCAGCGCATCGTGCGATCTCCGGTCCTCGTCGGTGCCGCGACGATAGGCCGACGTCCCGATGGCGGCAACCGCTCAGCGGCGCAGCGGGCGGCGTTCGGAGAGCAGGTTGCGGATCGTGGTGGCGGCGACGCCGGCCTCGCCCATCGCGTGGCTGATCTGGTCGAGGCCCTTCACCACATCGCCCGCCGCGAACAGGCCGGGGATCGAGGTGCGCTGGTGATCGTCGACCTCGAGGCAGCCGTCCGCAGTCGCGGCGGCTCCGGCCGCCACCGCCAGTTCGGACCGGATGTGCGAGCCGAGCGCCGGGTAGACGCTGTCGAAGCTGCGGTCGCCCGCCGCGGTGCGGACGACGAACCGGTCGCCGTCGATGCGATAGTCGCCGCACGGGCCATCGACCCGCTCGATCCCGGCTTCGTCGAGCGCGGCAAGGCAGGTGTCGTCGAGGTCGTGGTCGCTGTCGGGGGCGATCAGCGTGACATCGGCGGTATAGCCGCGCAGGAACAGCGCCTCGCGCATGCCGTGGTCGCTGGTGCCGATCACGCCGACGCGCGCGTCGGTGACTTCATAGCCGTCGCAGATCGGGCAGTAGCGCAGCAGTCCGCGCCGTAGCGCCTCGTCATGGACGGCGTCGGTCAGGCCGCGCGGGCGGTGGTTCACCACCCCGGTGGCCAACAGTACGGTGCGACCTCGCGTGGCGCCGGTGGCGGTGCGGACGACGAAGTCCTCGCCGTCGCGCTCGATCGCGGTGACGCTCGCCGCCTCGCAGGTCGCGCCGTACATCGCTGCCTGGTCGTGCATTCGTTTCAGCAACTCGGTGCCGGCGATGCCGCCGGGGAAGCCGGCGTGGTTGTGGGTGCGCGGGATCAGCGCCGCGCGGCTGGAGCCGCAATCGAACATGCGGATCGAGAGGTGGAAGCGCGCGAGATAGATCGCTGCGGTGAGGCCAGCGGGGCCGGCGCCGATGATGATGCAGTCCGCCGGTGCTTCGGGCATGTCGTTCCATTCGTATTGGTACGGGCGCAAATGGTGCGCGCGGTCTTTCGTTCCCGGTCGCATGCTGGCAGGGGAGCGGCCATGAGTTTCGCCGCGACCGTCCTGACCCTCTATCCCGAGATGTTTCCCGGACCGCTCGGCGTGTCGCTCGCCGGGCGGGCGCTGCGCGAGGGGCGCTGGTCGCTCGACACGGTGCAGATCCGCGACTTCGCGACGGATAAGCACAAGTCGGTCGACGATACCCCGGCGGGGGGCGGCGCGGGGATGGTGCTGCGCGCCGATGTGCTGGCCAGCGCGCTCGACAGCGTCGAACCCGGCCGGCCGGTGCTGGCGATGACGCCGCGTGCGCCGCGACTGACGCAGGCCCGGGTGCGGACGCTGGCGCAAGGGCCGGGCGCGGTCATCCTGTGCGGGCGGTTCGAGGGGTTCGACGAGCGGCTGTTCGAGGGGCGCGCCATCGAGCCGGTATCGATCGGCGACTATATCCTGTCGGGCGGCGAGATGGGCGCGCTGGTGCTGCTCGACGCTTGCGTTCGGCTGCTTCCCGGCGTAATGGGCGCGGCTTCCAGCGGTGTCGAGGAAAGCTTCGAAAGCGGCCTCCTCGAATATCCGCAGTACACCCGTCCCAATGAATGGGAGGGGCGCACGATCCCGCAAGTGTTGCGATCGGGGGATCATGCGAGGATCGCCGCGTGGCGCAAGGCCAAGGCGGAATCCGACACACGGCTATGGCGGCCGGACCTGTGGGAGCGTCATGTCGACGCTCGGGTCCAGTCGCCCTCTGGCGCGCACGACAAAGACGAAGGTCACAAGCAATGAACCTCCTCCAGACGCTCGAAGCGGAACAGATCGCCAAGTTCCTCGAATCGAAGTCGATCCCCGATTTCCGCGCCGGTGACACCCTCAAGGTCGGCGTGAAGGTCGTCGAAGGCGAGCGGACCCGCGTGCAGAACTACGAAGGCGTGTGCATCGCCCGGTCGAACGCCGGCATGGGTTCGTCGTTCACCGTCCGCAAGATGAGCTTCGGCGAAGGCGTCGAGCGCGTTTTCCCGCTGTATTCGCCCAACATCGATTCGATCGAGGTCGTGCGTCGCGGTGTCGTGCGTCGCGCCAAGCTGTATTATCTGCGTGGCCGCACCGGCAAGTCGGCGCGTATCGCCGAGCGTCGCGATCCGCGCCCGGCGAAGGCGACCGCCGCCGAGTAATCGGCGGGGCACCTGCCCGGTGAATGCGGGGGCGTGGCGACCATGGTCGCCGCGCCCCTTTTTCATGGTCGCCGCGCCCCTTTTTCATGGTCGCCGCGCCCCTTTTTCATGGTCGCCGACTGATCGAGCAGGGCGATCGATCGCGCCGGGAACCGCCAAAGTTTACAAAGTTTACACTAACCACGCATCGTTTGCGTCAGCAGGGCGGTGCTATCTGTCCGACCAGCGCGACGGGATCGGCGACGCCGGCTAGTTCGGGAGCCTCGACGCGGAGGTGTGCGGTGCCGCTGCGCCATTGCGCCCGCCACCAGTCGTTGCCGGTCGCAACGTCGATACGTGGCAGCAGCGTCCGCGCGTGATGCAGCAGTTCGTCGGGCGGGATCAGCGCCCGGTCGTCGGCCAGCGCATGCGACAGGTCCTTGGCGATCACGACGTTCGTCGCCTTCGGCATGTCGGTCGCGCGTTGCATCAGATCGGCGAGCAGGTTGCGCCGTGCCACATCCCATTCGCCCGGCGTGAAGCCGGTGGTGGCGATCGCGCAGGTCGTCCGGCGCAACGCCTGCGCCGCCGCTTGCCATTGCCCCTCGGCGAAATGATCCCAGACCATGATCTGGCGATGCCCCTGTTCGCCGTTTTCGATGAACACGCCGCGCTTGCCCGGCGGGCTGCCGGGGTCAAGCGCCGCCAGCCGGTCGCCCACCGCACGGGTGAGCAGCAGGTCCATCAGTTGCGCGCGGCGTTGCTGGTCGCGCGAGGCGGGCGGGGCGGGCGTCGGCATCACCACGGCGAGCAGGGCCGCGCGGCGACCGTCGGCGCGGGTGGCGACGCTGACCGGGCGGATGCGATCGGGCCGGAACTGTGGATAGCGGGCGGGGCGTGACGGCGGCGCGGTCTGTGCCCAGTGTCCGAAATGCCGTTCGATCAGCGAGCGCATCGCGGCCGGTTCGACATTGCCGACGATGACGAGCATCATGTTTTGGGGCTGGTAGAGCCGGTGATACAGCTCCCGGATCGTGGCGACGCTGGCGGTCGGCACGTCGTCGGAGTTTTGCGCGTCGAGCAGGTCGTTGGGCGAACCGGGGGCGACCGCCGCGATGTAATCGGCATAGATGGCGTTGCCCTGCCGCTTGTCGGCCATTTCGGCGATGACCGAGGCACGTTCGCCATCGACCGCGTCGGCGCGAAAGGTCAGGTCGCTCGCGGCTTCGCGCAGCAGCGCGACGGTGGCTTCCAGATCGGCCGGCGAGCGCGTCTTGGTGGAGAGGAAATAATTGCTCTCGCGCCAGCTCGTCGTCGCGACCTCCGGGGCGGGAAACGTGTGTTGCAGCCCGATGCGGATGAAGTGATCGCGATCGTCGGGCGATCCGCGTGTCGGGCTGTGGAACACGACATGCTCGATCAGATGGGCAAGGCCGCGCTCGCCGGGGCGGCGTTCGGCGATGAAGCCGCCCTCGTTGCGCATCAATATGCCGACGCCCGGTTCACCGCCGCGCCGGGGCAGGATCGCGAAGCGGACGCCGTTGCGCAACCGGCCGGTGACGGGCGTGCCCCATCCGCCCGGCGGCACCGTCGCGCGGGCGGACGGCTGGCGCGCGCGCGGGGCGGCGTCGGCGGTGACGCAGCACGCGACGAGCGGGAGGACACCGAGCGCCATCGACAACCATTTTCGCATTCGTCGCAGTCTCCACCCGGATCGCCTGTCCGGCCCCGTGGTGCTGGAGATTTGGGGCAGGATCGTGACGCAGCGCGACCCTATCGATCGTCGGCGCTGTAGGACAGCGGCCGGTATTGGGGCGTGGCGTCCATCGAACGCCGGCATGTCCGGGATGCCGGGCATCGTCCGGCCGTGGTAGAAAGCGCTGATCGATCGGTGCAGGCGATACCGCGCGGCCCAGACCGGCGGCGTTAGAACCGATCGACATTCAACCGCGCCGCGGTTCGTGGCACCTCCCCTCCCTGACAAGGGAGGGGGCGGGGGTGGGTTGGCCGGTAAGGAAACGTACACGCCCCACAACCGGCCTACCCACCCCCAACCCCTCCCTTGTCAGGGAGGGGAGCAGGTCGTGGGCGATCAGTCATTCGGTCATGCGGGAGTCACGGCCGCGGCGCCATACCAGCCGAAGCACCGTTCCGCCGCCGCGACCGCGCGTGCGGTCCAATCGGCGCCGGTGGCGGCAGCGTCGATCGCGGCGCGGATCGTGCGCCAGTCGCCGGGACCGTGCCCGGCGGCGAGATAGGCGTGGAGGAGGCCGGGGGCGATCTGTCGGGCGAGCATCACGCCGCCGAGCCGCGATCCCTCGACGACGTAGAACATGCCCCATGCCGCCGCCGGATCGTGCGGGATGCCGACGGCCTTCGGCGCGGGCATCGCCTGCCCGAGCGCGGCGAGATCGGCGGCGAGCGCGGGGGTGCGCGGGCGGAAGCCGGGCAGGGCGGGGCAGGCCGCCAGCGCCGCCTCGACCGGCGGCAGGATGCGGGCGTGGGCGGTGAGGAACGCGGCATAGCCGGCGCGGTCGGTCAGGTCGAAGCGGGCATAGGCGGCGTCGACCGCGTCATGCGCCGCCGCCGTCGCCGCGCGCAGCGCCTGGGAAGCGGTCATGCGTCCTCGGGCACGCCCACGGGTGCGGAGACGATGAAGCGCAGCCCCGGCGCGTTGTCGATCTCCTCGATCGTGCCGTCGAGCCGCTGGACCATCGCGTTCAGCATGCGGGTGCCGAACCCCTGCCGCGTGCCGAGCCGGCCCTGCCCCCGGTCGGCGACGGTCAGGCGGAAGCGGTTGCGGAACTGCTCCAGCGTCACCGCGATCGGGCCGGGCTTGCCCTCATAGGCGTATTTCTGCGCGTTGATGACCAGTTCGACGAGGATCAGCCCGACCTGCACCGCCGCGTCGGCGTTGATGAGCATCGGTGCCACGTCCATCGTCAGCCGCCCGCGCCATTCGTCGCCCATCGATCCCTGCATCTCGCCCAGCAGGTCCTCGATATAGCGGCCGAGGTCGACGGCGGTGACAGTGTCGTCCGAATAGAGCCGGCGATGGACCAGCGCGACCGCCGACAGCCGCCGCTGCGCTTCGGTCAGGTGGCGGGTCAGCGTCTCGTCATTCTCGGCATTGGCCTGCATCGCGAGGAAGGCGACGACGAGTTGCAGGCTGTTCTGGACGCGGTGGTTGACCTCCTTGATGAGTGTGTCCTGTTGCGCCAGCAGCACGTCCTTGTCGGCGACCGCGCGGTTCAGTTCGCGGTTGAGATCGGTGATGCGGCGGCGCTGGCGCAGGTCGAAGAACATCCGCGACAGGCGGTGCGCGCCCTCGATCTCGGCATTCGACCATGGCCGGGCCCAGCCGCGGATTTCCTCGCTCCACGCCTCGAACGAGGCGCGCGGGGTGAGGTGCTCGCCCGGTGCCACGGCGACCGCCTTGTGCGGGTTGCCGGCCCATTTGACGGTCTGCAATTCCTCGGCGCGGAACCACAGCAGGACGACCGGTTCGTCGACCGACAGGACGATGGCGAGCAGGCCGCTCGCCAGATCGCGATAGGCGCGGGCGGCGGGCAGGCGTTGTTCGAGGCTGGCGGTGTGGAGCGGGCTGACCCCCTGTCGCCGGACCCATGCCGATATATCGGCGATGTCCTCGCGCGCGGGCACATGGCCGGTGGTGTGGAGCGAGGTTCCCCGGTGGAGCGCGAAACCGTCCGCGCCGAGCATCCGTTGCAGCTCGTGGCCGACCAGCGCGGCGAGCTGATCGGGATCGCCGTCCTGCGCCAGCCGCAGGCCAAGCGCATCCTCGGCGGCGCGCAGGCGCAGGCGTTCGCGATAGTCGGCGGCTTCTTCCTTGGCGCGGATCTGTTGCGCGAGGGTAGCGGCGACCAGTTCGCAGGTCTTGCGCTGGAGCCATGACAGCGCGCGCGGGCTGCGGTGGTGGCAGGCGACGAGGCCCCACAGCACCCCGTCCTTGACGATCGACACCGAGGCGGAGGCGGCGACGCCCATGTTGTGGAGATACTGGATATGGATCGGCGAGACGGCGCGGATGCCGACATCGCTCAGGTCGACCTGCGCCAGCGCCGGATCGGACGCGACGATCGGCGCGGGGGCATAGCCGACGTCGGGGATCACCCGCACCCGGTTGCGGATATAGAGCGCGCGCGCCTGTCGCGGAATGTCGGAGGCGGGGAAATGGTGGTTGAGAAAGCTGCCCATGCCATCGGCGTGGCGTTCGGCGACGACCTTGCCCGAATCATCGTCGAGGAAGCGATAGATCATCACCCGGTCGAACCCGGTCAGGTCGGCGAAGATCGCCGCGGCGCGCGCCGCCAGATCCTCCAGATCGATCGCGCGCGAAAACTCCTCCGCGCCGCGCGCGATCCACGCCAGCGCGTCGTCGGTGCCCGGCGCGCCGGGGGTGCGCGGTTCGAGCTCGATCAGCCAGTGGCGCCCCTCGCGGTGGGCGACCGCCGACCGGTCGCCGCCGATCAGCGGCGTCAGCGTGTGGGTGGTGCCCTCGCCCGCGAGGATCGCGACCCCGGCCTCGCCGAACACGGCGGCGAGCGACGTGTTCCACCAGACGGTGCCGACCAGCGGGGCATAATCGCCCGCCGCGCCGACGACCATCAGGCTGTCGGCATCGGCGATCAGCAGCACGCCGTGCGGCTGGATCGCGCCGGGGACATGGATCGCCTCCCGGTCGCAGGCCGTCAGGTCCTGCCCCAGCGCGGAGGGGGATCGCGCGTCGACCGGATCGAAGGGGGTATGCACTTCAGGAATCGTCGCCAAACCCGCGCCTTTCCACAACATGTCTTGCCCGCCCGATATGCCGGCGAGGGTCGTACCATTTTCGTGATATACCGCTTCTTATCATCCGACGCCGGTCGGTCCATCCAGTACCTGGCGAACGCGGGCGGCAAGGTCGACGCGCTTGTACGGTTTGTTGATGAGATCGAATTCGGTGCCGCGCGCATCGACCCGTTCGATAGACGCCTCGGCATAGCCGGTGGTGAGCAGGATCTTCAGGCGCGGGCGTTGCCGCCGCGCCTCGCGTGCCAGCATCACCCCGTTCATGCCGCCGGGCATGATGAGGTCGGTGAACAGCAGGTCGATCGGTCGGCCGCTTTCAAGGATGGCGACCGCATCGGGACCGTTCGAGGCGCGCAGGATGCGATAGCCGAAGTCGCCGAGGATCGCCTCCGCCAGATCGCCGACGTCGCTCTGGTCCTCGACCACCAGCACGGTTTCGCTGCCCTGCGATTCGGCTTCGGCGCGCGGCATACGCTGGCTAAGCGGATCGGCCGCGCTGTCGACGGCGGGAAAGAGCAGGCGGATGGTCGTGCCCTTGCCTTCTTCCGATTCGATGCGCAGCGCGCCGTTCGACTGTTTCATGAAGCCATAGACCATCGACAGGCCGAGGCCGGTGCCCTTGCCCTGATCCTTGGTCGTGAAGAATGGTTCGGTCACGCGGTCGCGGATGGCGGCGGGAATGCCGGTGCCGGTGTCGCTGATCGCCAGTTCGATATAGTCGCCGCTGGCCACGTCGCCGAAACCGGCGTCGGACGGATCGATCCGCGCCTTTTCGACGGTGATGCGCACGGTGCCGCCGCCGGGCATCGCGTCGCGGGCGTTGAGCAGGATGTTGAGGATCGCCGTTTCCGCCTGCACCGGATCGATCCGCGCGTTGCAGTGCGAACCGCAGCGCGTCAGCTCGATCGCCAGCCGCGCGGTGCCGATGGTGCGTGCGAACAGCGGCATCATCGAATCGACCAGATCGTCGACGTTGACGACGCGGCCCTGCAACTTCTGCCTGCGCGAAAAGGCGAGGAGCTGCTGCGTCAGCCCCGCGCCGCGTTCGGCCGCCTGCATCACCGCCTTCAGCGAGCGGCGCGCGCGGGCGGGATCGATCGGCCGGTCGTCGGCGCGGTCGATCTGGTTGAGCAGCATGTCGGTGAACCCCTGGATCACCGTCAGCAGATTGTTGAAATCATGCGCGATGCCGCCGGTGAGCTGCCCGACCGCCTCCATCTTCTGCGCCTGGCGCAGCCCGTCCTCGGCATCGCGCCGGCGGCTGACGTCGAGCTGCGAGGCGAAATAATAGCGGACCTTGTCGTTCTTGTCGAAGACCGGCGAGATGAACAGCGCGTTCCAGAAGGCGCTGCCGTTCTTCTTGTAGTTCAGCACCTCGACCGAGGTTTCGCGCTGCTGTTCGATCGCGCGGCGAATCTCGTCGATGGTGTCGCGATCGGTTTCCGGCCCCTGCAACAACCGGCAGTTCCTGCCGATCAGTTCGTCCCAGCCATAGCCCGTCATCGACAGGAACGCCGGGTTGGCGAAGATGATCGGATTGTCGGGCAGGTTGGGATCGGTGACGGTCATCGGCATGCGCGTCGTCTTGACCGCCGCGAAGAAGATTTCGTTGTTCGGATCGCGCATGTCGTCGTTGGCTTGCGCCAGATGCGGCGGCGGACCGCCCGTCGCGCCCGTTTCGGTATTCGCAGGGCTCGCCATGGGGGTACTCTACCGGTTCGAAACTTCCCGTCAAAGCCGCTGGCGTACCGTTTTGTTCCGCGTGCGATACGGACCTTTGCCCGCGATCGGAACGTTTTGTTCGCATGAATCCCGTACGCCACGCCATCGCCACCCAGGTCCGCGCCCTTACCGGTGCGGGCGATGGCGCGATCGACCTGATCCGCGCGCCGGGCGACGACGGGCTGTTCGGGCCGGGGTCGGTAAGCTGGCGGGTGCATGGCGATTTTTCGTCGATGATGATCGGCGGCACCGCCGCGCTGTTGATGCAGATGCTGCATCCCGGCGCGCTTGCCGGGGTGTGGGACCACAGCGATTTCCGCCGCGACATGCTCGGCCGGCTGAAGCGCACCGCGCAGTTCATCGCCGCCACCACCTATGGCGGGACCGCCGAGGCGGAGCGGCTGATCGGGCGGGTGCGCACGATCCACGATCATGTCCACGGCGTGCTGCCCGACGGCACGGCGTACAGCGCGAACGATCCGCATCTGCTGACGTGGGTGCATGTCGCCGAGGTCGACTGTTTCCTGCGCGGCTATCTGCGCTACCGCGATCCGATGCTGTCGCGCGCCGATCAGGACCGGTATTTCGCCGAGAATGTCGTGGTGGCGCAGGCGCTGGGCGCGGTGGACGTGCCCGACAGCCGGGCGGCGGTCGACGCCTATCTGCTCGGCATGCGCCGCGAATTGCGCTTCGACCACCGGACGCAGGCGGTGCGCGATGCGCTGGTGAAGCAGCCGCTGAAAAGTCCGTTCCTACGCGGGTTCGGCGCGATCAATACGGCGGCGGCGATCGACCTGCTGCCGCCATGGGCGCGGGCGATGCTGGAACTGGATGCCGGCAGCGCCGGGGCGCGGGTCGCGGCGCGCACGGGCGCGCAGGGGATGGCGCGGGTGTTGCGCTGGGCGTTGAACGGGTCGGCGTCGGAGAAGACGGCGCGGGCGCAGGGGTAGGCGGATGTCTGCTACAGCGTAGTTGCCGAGATTGGGAAGTTCTGCCACAAACTTTCCAATCTGGAGCGCAGCATGGCGAATTTAAGCTTTCAGATTGATGAGGGTGGGCTACGCCCAGCGCTACTCGGCATGACACGTTCACAAGTCGACAAAGTTCTTGGCGATCATCCGAAAGTAGATCGTGCAAGCCTTAACGGTGAAGAGGCATTCCGCTACCATGGCAACCACGTCCGGGTCGTGTTTCGGCACGATCGCGCCGTCGAGGTCGCCCTTGTCCCACCGGTGGACGTTACCTTTCGAGGACGCTCAATTTTCTCGAATAGCGAGATTTGGCGTGACTTGGCCGAGCTCGACGGAGATGCAAAAGAAACACTCGGATTTATTGTCCTTTGCAACTTAGGTTTGACACTTACTGGGTTTCATGACGGCGACAGCGCTCAACTGGCGGTAACGGCGTTCGAATACGGTCGTTGGGATGCGCTGAAGGATCAAATGCGTCGCCTTCGCCAATAAGCGGTCGTTCTGCGATCCATCGAAACTAGCTTTGAAAGTTATGCCTACAACGGCGGCAACCCGGCCCTCAACTCCTCCACCCACGCCCGCGCCACGCCGTCCGACGGCGCGCGCCAGTCGCCGCGGGGGGAGAGCGCGCCGCCGCCCGATACCTTGGGGCCGTTGGGGAGCGCCGAGCGCTTGAACTGGCTGGTCTGGAAGAAGCGCCACAGGAACTTCTCCAGCCAGCCTGCGATCACCGGCAGGTCGTAGGCACCCTTCGCATCCTCGGCGAAGTCGATCGGCCAGTGGCCCTTGGTCGCATCGGCCCAGGCGTGGTGGCAGAGGAAGGCGACCTTCGACGGGGCCATGCCGTACCGCACGATATGGTGGAGGAAGAAGTCGTTGAGCGCATAGGGGCCGACGCGGTCCTCGGTGCTCTGCATCCGGCCCTGATCGTCGGCGGGGACCAGTTCGGGCGAGATTTCGGTGCCGAGGATCGCGTCGAGCACGGTGTCGGTCGCAGCGTCGAACTGGTCGGTGCGGATCGCCCAGCGGATCAGATACTGGATCAGCGTCTTGGGCACGCCGGCGTTGACGCCGTAATGGCTCATCTGGTCGCCGACGCCATAGGTACACCAGCCCAGCGCCAGTTCGGACAGGTCGCCGGTGCCGAGCACGATCCCCTGCCGCTGGTTGGCGAGGCGGAAGAGATAGTCGGTGCGCAGCCCCGCCTGCACATTCTCGAACGTGACGTCATACACCGCTTCGCCACGCGCGAAGGGATGGTCCATGTCGGCGAGCATCTGGCGCGCGGCGGGGCGGATGTCGATCTCCGCGCCGGTGATGCCGAGCGCGTGCATCAGTGTCCACGCATTGGCCTTGGTCGCCTCGCCGGTTGCGAAGCCGGGCATGGTGAAGCCGAGGATGTCGCTGCGTGGGCGATCCAGCCGGTCGAACGCCTTTGCGGCGACGATCAGCGCATGGGTGGAGTCCAGCCCGCCCGACACGCCGATCACCAGCCGTTTGGCACCCGAGGCGACGAGGCGCTGGCGCAGCGCCTCGACCTGGATGTTGAACGCTTCGTAGCAGTCGTCGTCGAGCCGGTCGGGGGTGTTGGGCACGAACGGGTAGCGCCGCACCGCGCGCATCAGGCCGATGTCGGCGAAGTCCGGCCGGTGATCGAAGGCGATGCGACGGAAGCGGGTTTCGGGGTGGCCGTTGGCGGCGGCGCAATCGTTGAAGGTGCCGTTGCGCATCCGCTCCAGCCGCAGCCGGGCGAGATCGACATCGGCATAGATCGCGCCGTTCGCCCGGTCGAACCGCTGCGACTGGGCGAGCAGTTCGCCGAGTTCGTGGATCATGCCCTGGCCGTCCCACGACAGGTCGGTCGTGCTCTCGCCCATGCCCGCCGCCGAATAGACATAGGCCGACAGCGTGCGCGCCGATTGCGAGGCGCACAGCAGTTCGCGTTCGCGCGCCTTGCCGATGACGATGTTCGACGCGCTGAGGTTGCACAGCACCAGCGCCCCCGCCAGCGCCCCGGCGGTGGAGGGGGGGAGGGGGGCCCAGTAATCCTCGCAGATTTCGGCGTGAAACACGAAGTCGGGCAGGTCGCTGGCCGCGAAGAGCAGGTCGGTGCCGAACGGCGCGTCCTGTCCGGCGACGCGGATCGACAGGCCGGTCAGGCCGACGCCGGGGGCGAACCAGCGCTTCTCGTAATATTCGCGGTAGTTGGGGAGGTACGTCTTGGGCACGACGCCCAAGATGCGCCCGCGCGATACCGCCACCGCGCAATTGTAGAGCCGGCCGCCGCGCCGCAGCGCCGCGCCGAGCAGCAGGACGGGGTTCAGGTCCGCGCTGGCGGCGACCACCTCGGCCAGCGCCGCTTCGGTCGCAGCGCACAGCGCGTCCTGCAAGTGCAGGTCGTCGATCGCATAGGAGGTGAGGTTGAGTTCGGGAAAGACCAGCAGGTCGGCCCCGGCCTCATGCCCCTCGCGCGCAAGGTCGATCGCGGCGCGGGCGTTGGCGGCGGGATCGCCGACGCTGGCGGGCGGGGTGCAGGCCCCGACGCGGAGCAGGCCATGGGTGTGGATTGAGGCGAAGGGGTGCGCGGTCATGGGCGCGGTTGTACCGGCGTGGGTGGGGGGATGCCAGCGCGAAGGGGTGGTGGTTTGGGGAGGCTGTTCGTCACTCCCTGCCCGTCACCCCGGACTGGTTCCAGGGTCCACCTCGCCGCAGGCGATGGAGGCGCGATCGCCATCGCCTGTTGAACCGTGGACCCCGGAACCAGTCCGGGGTGACGACGGGGTACGGGGTGATGTTGGCGTGTCCGGCGGGGTGCGCGGGGAAGGAAGTTACACCTTGGCGGCGTACAGCATCCGGCCTTCGCCGATCAGGTCGAACACGCGCGCCAGATCGCCCTCGGCGACCGCGAAACAGCCCTGGCTGCGGCCGAGCTTGCCGTGCTGGGCGATCATTTCCGGGTTGGCATACCATGCGCCATGGATGACGATTGCGCGCATCAGCGCATTGTCGTTGGTCGGATCGAGCCCGACCAGCCGCTGCGAGCGGCCATGCTTGCCGATATAGTAGTTGTCGGTGGTGAACGCGCCTTCGGAGGTCGCGTTGGAATCGGGGATGTTGCTGAAGCGTTCGAGCTGGCCGCGATGCGCCGGGTCCGATCCGCTGCCATGCGTCACGCGCATCGCCGATACGACGCCGCTGTGCATGTCGATGAACTGGAACCGGGGGTGCGCCGAATCGAGCGCGAAGTCGGCGATGACGATGCGATCGGTGCGGCGCAGCCTGTGCGAGTGGCGGTCGAGCGCGGCGACGGCGCGTTCGAACAGCTTGGGATTGACCGTGGCCGGCGCGGCCATCGTCCGCACCGGTTGGGCGGGCATCCGCGCCAGCGACGGATAGGGCGCATGCGGCACCGGAGCCGAGGCGACCGGACCAACCGATGGACGGACGCAGCCCTGTGTCAGCAGCAGACCGGCGAGCCCGCCCGCCGCCTTCAATACCGCTCGCCGCGACCGAACCTCTGCGTCCTGCATCCACATCCTCATGATTCCGCTGTTCCGTATAATTAAACGACTACTGGAACCGGTTCAATTGTCGGCGGTTTGTGCGTTCCGCCGTCTGCCGCAGCGTTGCAACGGCCGGTCGCCTGCGTATCGTTAACGGCGCGTTTGCCAAACCGGATATGCTGTCCGATAAGGTCGCGATGCGGCTGCGTCTCGCCCTGATCCTGTCGATGGTGTCGTGCCCCGCGATGGCGCAGGACGCGGACACGCTGGCGATCGAGCGGGCGGTGCTGACGATGCGGCCGGGCGACCATCGCTGGGCCGACGATCCGGCGCAGGGCGGCGAGGTCAGCATGGTGGTGAGCGTGCCGATGCAGATGGCGTTCGTCTATCGCGGCGATCGGCTGGTCGGGGCGTCGACCGTGTCGACCGGCAAGCCGGGCAAGCGCACCCCGATCGGCGAATATGTCATCCTGCAAAAGCGGCCGTTCCACCGCTCCAACCTCTACAACAACGCGCCGATGCCGTTCATGCAGCGCCTCACCTGGGGCGGGGTGGCGCTGCATGCCGGCAGCCTGCCGGGATACCCCGCGTCGCACGGCTGCATCCGTATCCCGACGCCGTTCGCCCGCGCGCTGTTTCAGGTGACGCGGCTGGGCGGGCAGGTGGCGGTGGTGAACGAGGTCATCGCCTTTCCGGCGCGGCGTCCGGCGGATGCGGTGCCGGTGCTCGACGGCACGATCGCGGGCATGCTGGCGGCGCGTGACGACCGGGTGAGCGGCGGGGGCGGGCGTGCGCGGTAGGGTGACGATCGGGCTGGCGGCGATGCTCGCCGGATGTGGTGGCGCGCCTGTCCCTGCGCCCGAACCGACCGCCAGCGTCGTCATGTCGGTGGCGACGCCCACGCCGGTGCCGGTGCCGACCGCGACCTCGGCAATCCCTGATGCGGTGACGGCGACGACCAACGAGCCCTTCTATTCTGCCGCGATCGATGGCGATGCGATCCGCCTGTCGGGGGTCGACCTGCCCGAACGGCGGCTGGGGATCGTCGCGCGCGACGCGGTGCCGGACGGGCGGCGCTGGCGGGCCGAGGGCGTGACCGTCACCGTGATCGATCAGGCGTGCGCGGACGACATGTCGGGCGAGCCGCGCCCGTTCCGCAGCGTGTTGACGGTGGGCGGACGGACCGCGCGCGGCTGTGCCTTTCCGACGCCGCGCGCGCAGGCGACGATCCCGGCGGCGTTCCTCGGGCGGTGGGATCGCGACGCGGCGGCCTGTGCCGCGCCCGCCACCTCGATCGAAGGCGTGACGATCTCCCCGCGCGAGCTGCGCTTCCACGAAAGCCTTGGCGACGTGACGGCGGTGACGCCGGTCGCCGGGGGCGTGTCGATCGCGGTGGCCTATAGCGGCGAGGGCGAACGCTGGACGACGCGGCAGACGCTGCGAGTCGCGGGTGACGTGCTGACGATCGCGGGCGAGGGCGCGCCTATCCGCCGGGTGCGCTGTCCACGTTGAGGACGCCGGCGATCGCCGCGTGCAACTGATCGCTGCTGAACGGTTTGGTCAGGACGGGCAGATCGACCTGCCGTTCACCGATCTCGGCGAAGCCGGTGATGAGCAGCACCGGCAGTCCCGGACAACAGGCATGGACCCGCTGTGCCAGCTCGACGCCCGACAGCAGCGGCATGGCGTAATCGGTGATGAGCAGGTCGCAGCAATAGCCCGGCCGGAGCGCGGCGAGCGCGCGGTCGGCGGTGGCGCAGGCGGTGACGTGATGGCCCATCGCCTCGAGCTGCGCGGTGACGACGTGGCGCACCTCGGCATCGTCCTCGACCAGCAGGACGTGGCGCGGCGCAACCGGCCCGGCGGCGGCCGCCGGTGCGGCCAGCGCTTCGGCAGCGACCGGCGGGAGCCAGAGGTGGACGGTGGTGCCTTCCCCCAAACGGCTGTCGATCGTCACCTCGCCGCCCGCCGCCCGGGCCATCGCCCGCACCATCGGCAGGCCGAGCCCGGTGCCGACCCCCTGCGCCTTGGTGGTGAAGAACGGTTCGAACACCCGTTCGCGCAAGGCATCGTCGATGCCGGTGCCGGTGTCGCCCACCGAGATGCGGACGAACGGACCCGACAGGCCGGGGGCCATGCCGGTGGCGTCGGCAATGTTGGCGGTGGCGATCGACACGATCCCCTGACCCCCCATCGCGTCGCGCGCGTTGATCGCGAGGTTCAGGAGCGCGAGTTCGAACTGCCCCGGATCGGTCCGTACCGCCCACGCCGGATCGGCGAAATCATAGGCGAGGTGGATGCGCCCGGCGGCGGTGCGGACGATCAGTTCCTCGACCGCGCGGATCGCCGTATCGGGGTGGAAGGTTTCGGCGGCAAGGTCGCGCTGGCGGCTGAAACTGAGCAGGCGGCGGGTGATCGCGCTGCCCCGGCCCGCCGCTTCGCGCGCGGCGGACAGAAAACGCTGCAGCCGGACGGGATCGTCGATCCGCCGCTGCGCCAGTTCGAGATTGCCGAGGATGGCGGCGAGCAGATTGTTGAAATCATGCGCGATCCCGCCTGCCAGCGTCCCCAGCGCCTCCAGCTTTTCCGACTGATGCCGACGTCTTTGGGCGAGGCGGCGTTCGGTATCGTCACGCTCGATCCGCAGCAGGAACCGCCGGTCGGTCGGGCCGAAGGGGATGCGCTGAACCAGCGTCCAGCGTTCGCCGCCGCCGGCCTCGCCGTCCTGCCGTTCCTCCTCGGCCATCGCCTCGCCGGCCAGTGCGGCCCGATCGGCGAAGTCGGCGGGGGCGCCGTCGCCGCGCACGACGGCACCCTCGTGGTCGAGGATGACGACATGGTCGCCCGAGCTGCGCATCAGCCCGTCGAACGCCGCCCGCTCGAACGCCAGCGCCCGGCGCAACGCGAAGCGGGTCGCGGCGGCATCGATCATCGCGCGCAGCGCGTCGCCGTCCCACGGCTTGTTGGCATAGCCGCTGATCGCGCCGTCGTTGAGCGCGGCGACGACCGCCGACAGATCGGCATAGCCGGTCAGCAGGATCGCCTCCGCATCGGTCGTCGGCCGCGCCTGTCCCAGAAACTGGCTGCCGGTCAATTCGGGCATCCGCTGGTCGGAGACGATCACCGCGATGTCGGGGTTCGCCGCGACCAGCCCCAGCGCCTCGACCGGCGAGGTGGTGGCGAGCACCCGGTAGCGATCCTCGAGCAGATCGGTCAGCGCGACGAGGATCTCGCGCTCGTCATCGACCAGCAGCAGTAGGGGCGGGGTGCCGGGTTTTTCCATTACGGCCGTTCCGGTATCGTGATTACGAATGCCGCGCCACCCTGCGCGGCGGTTTCGATGGCGATGGTCCCGCCGTGCGAGCGGACCACGCCGTACGCGATGGCGAGGCCGAGGCCGGTGCCGGCCCCGACGTCCTTGGTGGTGAAGAACGGTTCGAACACCCGTTCGCGCCGGTCGGGCGGGATGCCGGGGCCGTTGTCGGCGATGCGGATGGTGAAGCGGCCGCCGTCCGACGCGGTCGACACGGTGATGTGACCGCCGGCGGGATCGACCGCGTCGGCGGCATTGGCGACGATGTTCATCACCACCTGATTGACCAGCGCCCCCGAACATTCGAGCAGCCGCACCGGGCCATAGTCGCGCGTCACGCCGACGGTGCCGAGCCGCGGGGCGAGCAGCGTCAGCACCGAATCGATCGCTTCGGGCACGTCGATCCGCGATACCTCGCCATCGTCGAGCCGCGAGAAGCGGCGCAGCTTTACCACCAGTTCCTGGATACGGGTAAGGCCCGAGCGGATCGAGTCGAGCCGGTCCGACGCCTTGGTCAGATGCGTCTCGCGCGTCGCATCGTCGGTCGCGCCGCGCGCCGCGCCAACTGCGCGTTCGACGGTCGATTGATGCGCCAGGATGAAGGCGAGCGGGTTGTTGATCTCGTGCGCGATGCCGGCGACCAGTTCGCCGAGCGACGCCATCTTGGCCGATTGCACCAGTTGCGCCTGCGTCTCGCGCAGCAGCGCGTTGGCGCCAGCCAGTTCGGCATTGGCATGGGCGAGGCGTTCGGCCGATTCGGCTTCGGCCCGCGCCTGCGCCAGCGCCACCGCCTGTGTCCGGTCGCGCTCCAGCGCCGCTGCTTCCTCGTCGCGGGCGAGCTTGCGGCGGACGATCGCGCGGATGCGGACGAGCAGCATGTCGCCGTCGCGCCCCTGCGGCACCACGTCGTCCGCCCCGGCGGCGAGCCCGGCGAGGACGGTCGCGGGATCGGCATCGTCGGTCAGCGCGACCAGCGCGATGCCGCTGGCGCGCGCGGTGCGGCGCGCGTCGAGCAGTCGCGTCGTCTGGAACCGGGTCGCGCCGTCATGTTCGACGATCAGGATGCCGTCGGCCCCGTCCGTGTCGATCGCGGCGAGTGCGGCGACGCGCGTGCCGATGTCACCGACGTCATAGCCATCGGCGGTCAGCCGCGCGAACAACGTGTCGCGGTCCGCGCTCACCCCGCCCAGCAGGAACAGGCGGGCGCGGCGCAGCGCGGGGGCGGGGCCGTCCTCGACCGGGCGGGACCGTGCCTGCCGCAGCAGCGCGCGAACCCGCGAGACGATCAGTTCGCCGCCGCCGCGCTTGGGGACATAGGCGTTGGCACCGCTGTCCAGCCCCTGCCGTTCGATGTCGGACGCATCGTCGCCGGTCAGCATCAGGACAGGCAGGGTACGGGTCGCGGTCGTCTGGCGGACGATACGGACCAGTTCGTCGCCGTTCATGCCGGGCAGGCGATAGTCGACGACGAGCAGGTCGGGGCGGCGGACGTTGAGCATGCCGAGCGCCGTTTCGGCGTCGCGCGTGCGCTCGACGGTCATGCCGGCGCGTTCGAACATGCGGCGCAGTTGCAGCGCCTGCGTATCCGAATCCTCGACCAGCAGGATCGACGCGGCGTCGCTCATGCCCGTCGTTCCACGATCCGGCGGACATGCGGGCCGATCATGCCGAGCGGCAGCGAGAGGGCACCGGCGCGCTGCGCGGCGGCGGGCATGCCATAGACGACGGCGGTGGTCGCGTCCTCCGCCACCGCCGATCCGCCGGCAGCGAGCAGGGTCTGGACCCCGGCGCCGCCATCATCGCCCATGCCGGTCAGCACGATCGCGAGCGCCGCGCCGTCGAGCGCGGTCGCCCCGCTTTCGATCAGGCGGGTGGCCGAGGGGCGCTGCCCGCCGACCGGTGGGTCGGTCGAGACGGTCATCGTGCCGGCGCGGCCGATCGTCAGGTGACTGTCGCCCGGTGCCACATGGATGGTGCCGGGGCGCGGCAGGTCGCCGTGACGCGCCAGTTCCACCTGCTGCGGCACGACGCTGCCCAGCCAGTTGGCGAAGCCCTGCATGAAGCCCGCCCCCATGTGCTGGACGAGCAGGATCGGCAGCGGAAAGTCGGCGGGAAGCGCGGCGAACAGCCGGGCGAGCGCCGGCGGCCCGCCGGTCGAGGCGGCGACCAGCAGGACGCGGGGTGCGCGGGTGCGCGGCGGCATGACCGGCGGCGACAGCGCCGGTTCGCGCATCCGGCGGCGAACCACCGCTACCTCGCTCATGATCGCCAGTTGCGTGCGGATTTCGGCGGCGACCTGTACATAGGCGGCGTCCGCCAGCCCGACCGGCTTTTCGACGACCGACAGCGCACCGGCGCGCAGCGCGTCCATGCTGTTGCCCAGTTCGCCGCGATCGATCGAGGCGGAAATCACGACGATCGGTGTGGGATGATCGGCCATGATCCGTCGCGTCGCCTCCAGCCCGTCGATGCCGGGCAGGCGGATGTCCATCGAGATGACGTCGGGCCGGACGCTCGGGATCGCGGCGATCGCTTCCTCCGCGCTGGCCACCGCCGCCGCGACGGTCAGGCGCGGATCGCCCGCGACGATATGGGTCAACAGACGGCGGACGACCGCCGAATCCTCGACGATCATCACGCGGGCGGGGGTGGTGCGACGTGGCATGAGGGACGTCAGAGCAGTTGCTGGACCACGCCGATCAGCGTTCCCTGATCGAAATCCTGCTTGGTGACATAGGCATCGGCCCCGAGGCCGAAGCCGCGTTCGATGTCGTCGGGGCTGTTGCGCGAGGTCATCATGACGACGGGTAGCGTTTTCAGTGCCGGATCGTTCCGTATTGCAGCAAGCAATCCGAACCCGTCCATGCGCGGCATTTCGACATCGGCGACGACGAGGTCGATCGCATCGATGCCCGAGCGCAGCCGCTCCAGCCCGGCAAGGCCGTCGACCTCGACCAGCACGCGGTAGCCCTGCGCTTCGAGGATGCTGCGTTCCAGCGTGCGGGTGGTGATCGAATCGTCGACCACCAGGATGGTGCGCGTGCGCGCCGCATCGGTGGCGGTCGCGGCGGGCAGCAGCGGCATGCCGGGGCGGTCGCGCACCAGTTGCGCCGGATCGAGCACGAGGACGACTGCGCCGCCGACCAGCACCGTGCCCAGCACCAGCGGCACGTCGGCGGCGATCGCCTGCGGATCGCCGACCAGCAGCGCGCGGACTTCGCGCAAGGTATCGACCACCAGCACGCGGCGCTGCCCGTCGGCAATGAGCACCAGGGCATTCAGCATCGTACTCCCGGCGCCGTGCGCTTCGCCCAGCACGTCGCCCAGCCGCGTGACCGGCACCGGATCGCCATCCACGACCAGCATCGTCGCATCGCCGCTGGCGTGCAGGTCGGCGGGTGCGATCCGCCGGACGTGGCGGACCGCGTCGGCGGGCAGCGCGCAGAGCATCGTGCCCACCTCGACCAGCAACAGCGTGCGGCGGGTGAGGGTGAGCGGCACGGTGAGGCGGATCGCGGTGCCGCCGCCCGCCGCCGGGGCGATCGTCGCCGATCCGTGCAGCCGCCGCGCCGTCTCCGCGACGACCGACAGGCCGATGCCGCGCCCGGCGACCTCGTCCAGCCGATCGGCGGTCGAAAACCCCTGTTCGAACAGCAGCGCGTGGAGTGCCGCCGGGGCGGGACGCGGCGCATCGGGCGCGATCAGGCCGGCGGCGCGCGCGCGGGCGAGGATCGCGCCGTCGTCCAGCCCGCGCCCGTCGTCGCGCACGGTCAGCGTCAGCCGGCCGCGATCGATCCGCGCTTCGATCGCGATCAGCCCCTCGTCGGTCTTGCCCGCTGCCACGCGGACGCCGGGCGGTTCGATGCCATGGCGCACCGCGTTGCGCAGCAGGTGGAGCAGCGGATCGCGCAAGGCGGCCAGCACCCGCCGGTCAGCCTCGCCCTCCACGTCGGGCAGCAGCAGCCGCGCGGTCTTGCCCTCGGCGGTGGCGAGGTCGCGCACGGCGCGTTCATATCCGTCGAACAGCGTGGCGACGGGTTGCAGCAGCAGCCGTTCGCCGTCGCGTTCCAGTTCGGCCGAGGAGCGTTCGAGCTGGTCGGCCAACCGGCGGTGCAGGCGGCGGATGCGCTCGGCCTCGGTCGTCGCCTGCGCGACGCGGCGGACCGCCTCGGCATTGCCGCCCTGCGCCACCAGCGCCTGCAATCCCGCCAGATCGTCGCACAGCGCCTGCAACCGGTCAGTGACGGCACCCTGATCGGCGATCTGCGTGGCAAGGACGCTCAGCGACCGGCCGAGCCGTTCGACGCGGTGGCCGGGCAGCGCGACGCGGCGATCATCCTCCGCCACGGGCAGCGCGGGATCGGGGGCGGGGGCCGCGCCGTCCTCGATCGCGTCGGCATATGCGCGCAGCGCGGCGATCGTCGCGGCATCGAGTGCCGCCTCGCCGCGCTCGACGCCGAGCAGCAGCGCCTCCATCTCGTGCGCCGCCGCTTCGGTATCGGGCAGGTCGACGGCACGCGCCGCTCCCTTCAGGCTGTGCGCGCGGCGGCTGAATTCGCGCAGGTCGACCGCGCGGCCGGCATCGGCATCGGCAAGGCTCGTACGGATGCCCGCCATATGCTCGGCCAGTTCCGACGCGAACGCCGCCAGCAATTCGGCCTCAAGCTCGTCCACGGCGGTTACAGACGGTAGCGTTCGGTCAGCGACACCAACGTGCGTGACAGGTCGCTGAGGTCGCCGGCCGCCTGATCGAGCTGGCGGGTCGAGGCGGCGGTCTGCTGCGATGCCTGGCGGATGTTCTGCAGCGCGATCGTCACCTGTTCGATGCCGATCTGCTGCTGGTTGGTCGACGCGACGATCTGCTGGAAGGTCTGGACATTCTCCTGCACCCGCGCGGCCAGTTCCTCGATCGCGGCATGGCCCTGATCGGTGCGTTCCTTGCCAGAGGCGATGCGCTTGACCGCTTCCTCGGTCAGCATCACCGACGAATTGATGCCGCGCTGGATGTCGCCCAGGATCGAGCGGACGTTGCGCGTCGCGCCCTTCGCCTGATCGGCCAGCATCTTCATTTCCGCCGCGACGATCGCGAAGCTGCGCCCTTGTTCGCCCGCCGCCGCCGCCTCGATCGAGGCGTTGAGCGCGAGCAAGTGCGAGCGTTCCGACACGTCGTTGACGGTGGCGATGATGTCGCCGATCGCCTGCGTCTTTTCGGACAGGGCGACGATGTTGGTCGCCACGGCCTCTGCCTGATCGCGGATCGCGTCCATCGCGCGCGCGGTGTCGGCGACGGCGGTCAGGCCCGAATCGCTCACCTGCGCGGTCGCCTGCGCGGCGGCGATCACTTCCTGCGCGCGGCGGCTGATCTGCGCGCCGCTGTGGGTGATCTCGTCGACGGTTGCCGCCGTTTCCTGCACCGCCGCCAACTGTTCCTCGACCGAAGCGGCCTGTTCCTGCGTCGAGGCGCGGATTTCGGTGGCGGCGGCGTTCAGGTTTTCGGTCGCGGCGCGGTTCTGGGTGGCGATGGTGCGTAGCCCCGAAACCATGTCGTTCAGGGTAACGCCCAGCCGCCCCAGTTCGTCCTTGCCCGTGGCGGCGGTGGTGGTCGACAGGTCGCCGCCGCCGATCCGGCCGACGAAGCCCATGAACTCGCTCAAGGGGCCTACCACCGACCGGCGGATCGTCACCGCGACTACCACGCTGATGACGACCGCGAGCAGCAGGCCGATCAGGATCGAGCGCCGGCTGGTATCATATACGTCGCGCGTCGCCTCGCTGCCGCGCTGGATCGCGATGTTCAGCGTCTCGCGCGCCTGCGCCAGCCGGGCGATGGTCGCGGCATGATCGCGCACGATGCCGGTTTCGGCGGCCAGCACCGCCGCGCGATCCCCGCCGCGCACCGCCGCCAGTTGCGCCTCGACATCGCCGCGCGTGCGCGACAGCGCCGCTTCGGCGTCGCCCAGTTGCGCGACCATCCGCGTCCATTGTTCGGCGCGCGCGTTGGTGATCGCATCGGCGCGGTAGCTTTCGGCGGCACGCTGCTGTTCGGCGATGTCGCGGGTCGCATCGTCGATCGCGGCGCGCCATGCGACCGTGCCGTCGCGCACGCCCGCCGTATCGTTGGTCAGGAACGCGCGGACGATCGTGCCGCGCGCCTCGACCTTGCGCGACAAGGCCTGATCGATCCGGCCGAGCGCCTGGATCGAGGCGAGGTCGCGCCCGACGATCTGGTCGACGGTCGTGCGCACGTCGCCGATCTGCGCCAGCGCATAGAGGCCGAGGGCAAGCAGGATGGCGGTGATCGCAGCGAACCCCGCGGCGATGCGGGTGGAAACGGACAAGGCTTATCCTTCCTGAAGGCGCTTCGGGAGCAGGTGATCGATCAGTTGCGCAGGGTCGATCCGGGTCAAGCGATCACCGCCGCCGGTATCGACCAGGCGGGTGAGCGTCGGGGGTGCCGGATCCACGCCCGCGGTGACGACGCCGAGCAGCCGGTCGACCGCCAGCGCGATACGCGGCGCATCGTGACGCAGCACGATCATCGCCCCCGCTGCCGTCGCCTCGCGCCCCAGTGCGGCCGCCGGCGCGAACAGGTTCACCACCGCCCCGCGCCACGCGACCAACCCAAGCAAGGTGCCCGGCGTCTGCGGTACGCGCGACACCAGCGGCAGCGCGGCGACGGCGCGCACGTCGCCGATCGGCAGGGCATGGGCGATGCCGCCCAGATCGAAGGCGAGCAGCGTTTCAGTCGGATGGGCGGCGGTATCGCTTGCCTGCGCCACCCGTCGCTGCCGATCGCGTAGCACGGCGGCGATTACGGCGTCGTCCAGCCCGTCGGCGATGATGGTGAGCGCCGTCACAGCGTGGTGATCGCGTGGCGGGCGGCGGCGGCCATCGCGCCGGCGGTCATCCCCTCGCCCTCGGCCAGTTCGGCATCGGGCGGAAGGGCGGCGGCGACGCGCAGCGCGTTGGTCAGGCTGCGGCGGCCATCGTCGGTGCGTCCCTGCGCCAGCAGGTGCCGGCCGAGCAGATAATGCGCCATCGCGAACGACCGGTCGAGGTAGAGCGCGTCGCGAAAGCCGCGCTCGGCCCGCTCGCGCTCACCCGCTGCCATCGCGCCGAGCGCGGTAAGGTAGCAGGCGACGGCATCGGGCGCGCGCGCGACGATCGGTGGCGGGACAGGGGGTGGCGGCACGGCGCGGGGCGGCAGCGCGATGCGCGGTTCGCGGCGGACCGGCGGCGCGACCGGGCGGGGTGCTTCGGGCACCGGCGCTGACGGGCGCGGCACCGAACCATGCGGGCGATAGGCGAGGATGCCGCCGACCTGCACCGGATCGGCCACGGCATCGAACGTCGGATTGGGTTCGGCATGGCCGAGCAGCAACAGCCCGTCGCCCGCCAGCCGATCGGCCAGCGCGCCGACGATCCGCGTCGCATCGTCATGCGCGAAATAGATCAGCACGTTGCGGCACAGGATCAGGTCGTAGCCCGCGAAATGCAGCGGCGCGGCATCGGCGATCATCGCCATCAGATTGTGCCGTTCGAACCGGGCGATCCCGCGATAGCGGTCCTTCAACCGGTAGCGATCGCCGGTCCGGTCGAACAGCCGGGCGCGTTCGGCCTCGCCCAGCGTGCGCAGCGACCATGCGCCATAGTCGGCCTGCCGCGCGACCTCCAGTGCCGCCTCGTCGATGTCGGTGCCGGTCAGCGCGACCCGCCAGTCGGCTATGGCGTCGCCCAGCAGGTCGGTGAGCAGCACCGCGATCGAATGCGCTTCCGCGCCGGTCGAGCAGCCGACGCTCCAGATGCGCAGCCGCTTGTCCATCCGGTGCGCCTCGATCAGCGCGGGCAGGATATGCGTCCGCAGCGCGTCGAACTGTTCGGCGAAGCGGAAGAAGAACGTCTCGTTGATCGTGACCGCGCTTTCGAGGCGCGGCCATTCGTCGCCATCGGCCCGCAGCAGCCGGTCGCGATAGGCGGCGAGCGTGGCGTCGCCGCGATCGGCCATGCGCTGCGCGATGCGTTCGAAAAGCTGCCCGTCCTTGTCGATATAATAATGGTGGCCGGTGCGCTCGATCACCATCGCCTTCACCTGCGCGAAGACGGGATCATTCTGCGGCAGCGTCATGCCGCCACCCATTGGTCGCGCCGCGCGGCGGCGGCGGCGGCCAGCCGGTCGATCGCATGGCGTTCGGCCGACAGCAGCAGCCGGTCGGGATCGATCACATGCGCGACCGTGTCGCCGACCGCCAGTTCGCCGATGATCGCTTCGTTCAGGCTGAGCGTGGGGTCGATGTCGCCGATCTCGCCCGACACGACATCTTCCGCGCGGTCGACCAGCAGGCAGGGAGCGTCCGCGCCCTTCAGATGGACGAGGTGTGCGAACAGCCCGACCGGCCCGACCGGCGCGGCGGGATCGAGCAGCGCCAGCGGGTGGAGCACCGCCACCATTTGCCCGCGCAGATCGATGAAGCCCAGCAGCGGGCGCGGCAGCCCTGGCGTCGTCTCGACCGGCAGCAGCGGCAGAACGCCACGCACCGCCGCCATCGGCAGCGCGAGCCGCTGTGCGCCGGTGCGCAGGATCAGGAAGGGGCCGGTCATCCTGCGGGCTATATCGATCGGGCGGCGGCCTGTCAGTCGTGTTGCGCGAGCCGCGCGAGATCGTCGGCGGTGTTGACGTTGGCGATGGCGGGCGCGGCGACGGCGGTCGCGCCGATCCGGTCGCCGAACGCGCGGACCGATCGCGATCCGGTTCCGGCGAGGAGGGTATCGAGCGCGGGCAGCGCGGTGGCGGGCCACCAGCCGATCACGGGCAGGTCAGCGAGATAGGCGGCGCTCCCCTCCCTGGAAGGGAGGAGCTGGGGGTGGGTCGGTTGGTGAGGAAACGCTCCGCCCGCCACGGGCCGACCCACCCCCGACCCCTCCCTTTCAGGGAGGGGAGCGGCGTTCAGCAATTCGCGCAGGTTCTTGGGCAGGAACGGCGCATCGCACGGCACGGTGAGGACGTGCGTGAACCCCTGCGCCGCCGCATGATGCAACGCCCCGGCGATGCCGCCGAGTGGCCCCAGACCCGGCGCAGGCCGATCGGGCACCGACGCCAGCGTGCCATGATCGCGCCCGACGACGACGACCGTATCGACCTGTGGGGCAAGCGCGTCCGCCACCCGGTCGATCAGCGCGCGTCCGTCCAGCACCGCCAGCGCCTTGTCGCTGCCGAAGCGGCTGGCCTGTCCGCCGGCGATGATCGCGCCCAGCACCCGCATCACGACGCCAGCAGCGTGCCGCCACGCACGGCGGTGCGCAAGGGAAGCCCGGCGGCCGCGGCGCGGTCGATCGCGAGGCTGGTGGCGGCCGACAAGGTGGCGAGCAGCGGGCAGCCGGCCAGCACCGCCTTTTCGACCAGCTCGAACGAACAGCGTGATGAGAGCAGCGCAAAACCACCGTCCCAGTCATGGCCCTCGCGCCGCATCGCGCCGATCAGCTTGTCGAAGGCATTGTGCCGGCCGACATCCTCGCGGACGAGGCGGATCGTCCCGTCGGCGGCGCACAGCGCGGCGGCATGCGCGGCCCCCGTCGCGCGCGACAGCGGCTGATGGTCGCGCAAGCCAGCGGCGGCGGCGAGGATCGCCGCCGGTGTCGCGGTCGAGCGCGCGGTCAACGGCGGCAGCGGCCGCAGCGTCTGTTCGAGATTCTCGATCCCGCACAGCCCGCACGACGATTCGGACACGCGATGCCGCACCCGTTCGGCGACGCGATCATGGCGGTCGGGGACCAGCGTGAGGCGCAGCAGCGTGCCGCGATCGGTCGCATGCGCGTCCACCTCGACCAGCTCGCCGCCATGGTCGATCAGCCGCTCGGCCAGCGCGAACCCGGTCGCGAGATCGGCCAGATCGGCGGGCGTCGCCATCAGCACGGCATAGCCAAGGCCATCGATCTCGATCGCGACCGGGGCCTCGACCGCGACCGGCTGGTCGGTGGTCGAGGGGGTGCCGGCAGCCGCCACCCGCGCGAAGCTGCGGATGGCGCTGGGGGCATCGCTCATCCTGCGTGGATACGGACCGGCACGGCCTTGGCCGCCGGGGTCTTCGATTCGCGGTCGTGCCAGCCGATCGGGATCAGCGGGTTGAGTTCGGGATAATAGCCGGCGATGCAGCCGTCGGGCAGGTCGAACGGCACGACCTTCAATCCGCCGACGCGGCGGTCGATGCCGTCGTCGCCGTCACCGACGATCGTCACCACCTGTCCCTTGTGCAGCCCGGCCTTCGCGATCTCCTTCGGGTTCATCAGCACCACGTCGCGCGTGCCGGAGATGCCGCGGAAACGATCGTCATAGCCATAGATCGTCGTGTTGAACTGATCGTTCGACCGCAGCGTGATGAGCCGCAGCCGGCCCGGCGCATCGGGAATGTCGGTACCCGACAGCGTCTTGGGCACGGTAAACTCTGCCTTGCCGCTTTGCGTCTTCCACACCCGCTCGCGCGCCGAATTGCCGCGATAGAAGCCGCCGGGAGTGAACATCCGTTCCTCGAAATCATGGAACTCCTCGGGGTAGGTCAGCTCGATCTGCTTGCGGACCTTCGCATAATCGGCGGTCCACCCGTCCCAGTCCACCTTTGGGTTCGGCGCCAGCGTCGCCTTGGCGATGCCGGCGAGGATCGCGATCTCCGATTTCAGATGCTCGCTGGCCGGCGGATGGGTCGCGATCGATCCGTGGATGTGGCTGAACGTATCCTCGATCGACACGATCTGCTCGCCGCCCGCCTGCACGTCGACCTCGGTGCGCACGAGACAGGGGAGGAGATAGGCGACCTTGCCGTTGATGAGGTGGCTGCGGTTGAGCTTGGTCGCGATCTGCACGGTGAGGCGTATCGCCGGCCACGCCGCCTCGATCCGTTCGAGATCGGGGATCGCGCGCAGGAAATTGCCGCCGAGCGAGACGAAGGCGTCGATCTCGCCCTTCAATATCCCTTCGCAGGCGGTGACGGTGTTGTGGCCATGCTCCATCGGCGGATCGAAGCCGTAGAGTTCGCGCAGCCGGTCGTTGGGCACCAGTTCGGGCTTTTCCGAAATGCCGACGGTGCGCTGGCCCTGCACGTTGCTGTGCCCGCGCACCGGCGACATGCCGGTCCCGTCGCGGCCGATATTGCCCTTCATCAACAACAGGTTGACGTAGGTAGCGACATTGTCGAACCCGTTGACCTGCTGCGTCAGGCCCATGCCGTAGATGCCGATCGTCCGGTCGGCCTCGACATAGACCTGTCCCGCCGCCTCGATCGCGGCGCGGGTCAGGCCGCTCTCCGCCTCGATCGCCGCCCAGTCGGTCGCGCGGACCATCTTCGCGAACTCGTCGAAGCCGTTGGTATGCTGTTCGATGAAATCGACGTCGAGCACATGGACCCTGTGCTCGGCCCAGCTCCTGTCCTCGGCGGCGAGGACGTGCTTGGCGAGGCCGATCATCACCGCCACGTCGCCGCCGGGGCGGACCTGATGGTACTGGCACGAGATCTTGGTTTCGGCGCGTGTCGCCATCTCGAACGGGTTCTGCGGATCGGTGAAGGCAATCAGCCCCGGTTCCTTGACCGGGTTGAACGTCACCACCTTGCACCCGCGCTTCACCGCGTCGCGCAAGGGGTGGAGGAAGCGCGGGCTGTTCGATCCGGTGTTCTGCCCGAAGAAGAAGATCGCGTCGCACGATTCGAAATCGTCGAGGATCGAGGTGCCGACCGGCGCGCCGATCGTCTTCTTGAGCGCGACCGACGTCGTCTCGTGGCACATGTTCGAGCTGTCGGGCAGGTTGTTGTGGCCATAAAGCCGCGCGAACAACGCCCACAGATACGAGGTTTCAAGGCTGGCCCGACCCGAGGCGTAGAAGATTGCCTTCTTCGGATCGATCGCCTTCAGTTCGGCCCCGATCGCGGCGAACGCCTCATCCCAGCTACATTCGACATAATGGTCGGTCGCATGGTCGTAGCGCAGCGGATGGGTCAGGCGACCTTCGTGTTCGAGGTCGAAGTCCTTCCAGCGCTTCAGTTCGGTGACGCTGTGCTTCGCGAAGAATTCGGGGGTGCAGCGGTTGGGGGTCAGGTCCCACAATGTCGCCTTCGCGCCATTCTCGCAGAATTCGAACGGGTGCGGCTCGGCGGGCTTGCCCCATGCGCAGGAGGTACACATGAACCCCTTCGACTTGTTCTGGCGGGCGAGCTGGGCCAGCGCGGCGGGGCGGTTCTTCTCCTTGCCGAGAATCTTCGACATGCCCTTGACCGAACCCCAGCCGCCGGCCGGACCGTCATATCCAACCGTATCTTCGCGATCCGCCACGCTTGTTCCTTCCGGCTACGCCTAAGCGTAGGCTACGCCGGGGGATGCTGGAAAGTTCCGCTGTAGCGTGGGAGGGTACGCTCCGCTTGTCGTCCTGTCGTCACCCCGGACTTGTTCCGGGGTCCACCGATCGGCCAACGATGCCATCTGACGATCGCGGGACGGCGCGTGCGGGCAGGTGGACCCCGGAACAAGTCCGGGGTGACAAGGGAAGTCGTCAGTCGAGTAGTTCCACCGCCATCGCCGTCGCCTCGCCCCCGCCGATGCACAGCGAGGCGAGGCCGCGCCGCTGGCCGGTTGTCTCCAGCGCCGACAACAGCGTGGCCAGCACCCGCGCGCCGCTCGCGCCGATCGGATGGCCGAGCGCGCAGGCCCCGCCGTGGATGTTGAGCGTGTCGTGCGACAGCCCGAGGTCGCGCATCGCGATCATCGCGACGCAGGCGAACGCCTCGTTCACCTCGAACAGGTCGATGTCGCCCACCGACCAGCCGGCGCGCGCCATCGCCTTGCGCATCGCGAACACCGGGGCGGTGGCGAACTTCGCAGGGGCATGGGCATGGCCGGCATGCGCCACGACCCGCGCGATCGGGGTCAGCCCCAGCCGGTCGGCGAGCGACTGCCGCGTCAGCACCAGCGCCGCCGCGCCGTCCGAGATCGACGAGGCGTTGGCGGCGGTGATCGTGCCGTCCTTCGCAAAGGCGGGTTTCAGCGTCGGGATCTTCGCCACGTCGCCACGCGCGGGCTGTTCGTCCTCGCGCACCGTCGTCGTGCCCTTGCGGCCGGCCACTTCGACCGCGACGATCTCGCGATCGAATGCGCCCGATTTCTGCGCGCGCTGGGCACGGTAGAGCGACTCGATCGCATAGTCGTCCTGCGCGGCGCGGGTGAACTGATACTCCGCCGCCGTCTCCTCGGCGAAGCTGCCCATCAGCCGGCCCGGATCATAGGCGTCCTCCAGCCCGTCGAGATACATATGGTCGAGCAGTCGGTCGTGGCCGATCCGCGCACCCGAGCGGTGGCGGGTCGAGAGGTACGGCGCGTTGGTCATGCTCTCCATGCCGCCCGCGACGATCAGCTCGGCCGATCCCGCCGCCAGCGCGTCGGCGGCCATGATCGCCGCCTGCATCCCCGATCCGCACATCTTGTTGACCGTCGTTGCCTCGACATGGGTCGGCAGTCCCGCGCCCAGCGCCACCTGTCGCGCCGGGGCTTGTCCCAAGCCGGCGGGCAGGACGCAGCCCATGTAGATACGCTCGATCGCCTCGCCCGACAGGCCGGCCCGCTCGACCGCCGCACCGACCGCCGTCGCGCCGAGCTGCGTCGCGCTCGCCCCGGCAAGGCTGCCCTGGAAACTGCCCATCGGCGTGCGGGCATAGGACAGGATGACGACGGGATCGGACATCGGGGCTCTCCAAACACGATTATGTTTCGTTTGATACCGTATCTAGGGCGTGGGTTCGGGGGATGCCAGCGGCGTTGCGTCGGCGGGTCGGGCAGGGGATAGGCGGCATCATGGTGAGTCCTCTCTTCTGGCCGATCCTGCTGGGACTGCTGGGCTGCGTATTCGGCAGCTTTATCGGCGCGCTGGCGATCCGCTGGCCGGCGGGACGAAGCGTCGCCGCCGGCCGATCGGCATGTGACGGGTGCGGGCGGACGTTGCGGCCGGTCGAACTTGTGCCGATCGTCAGCTTTCTCGCCTTGCGCGGTCGATGCCGGACCTGTGACGCGGCCATCGCGCCTGGCCAGTTCGTCACCGAAGTGCTGGGCGCGGCGATCGGCATCGTCGCCGGGCTGGTCGCGCCGGGGATCGAGGGGGTGGCCGGCGCGGCGTGCGGCTGGCTGTTGCTGGCGTCGGGCGCGATCGATCTTGCCGCCTTCTGGCTGCCCGACCGGCTGACGATCGCGCTGGCGCTGGTCGCATTGGCGGGGGGACTTGGCGGAATCGCGCCCGATTTCAGCGACCGGGCGATCGGCGGGCTGGCCGGGTTCGGCAGCCTGTGGCTGGTGGCGACGTTCTATCGCGCGATGCGCGGGCGGACGGGGCTGGGCGGGGGCGATCCCAAGCTGTTCGGCGCAATCGGGCTGTGGCTCGGCTGGCGCGCGTTGCCGGTGGTGTTGCTGGTCGCGACCGTGGCCGGGTTGTGCGTGGTGGTGGCGATGCGGATCGCGGGGCGCGAAGTGAAGGCGACCGACCGCTTGCCGCTCGGTACGCTGCTCGCGGTCGCCGCGTTCCTCGTCTGGAGTGTTGGCGGTTAGGGCCGGATCGACATTCAACGAAATGCCGTCCCAATCTTCTCCCCTCCCTGTCAGGGAGGGGAGACGCCTGAGCCGCCGTCCGGCTGAATGTCGATCGGTCCTAGGCCGGTTCGATGCGATACTCGATCGGCTTGAAACTCCCGCCGTTGGAGGCAGGGGCCGAACAGGCGGTGAGGCCGATCACCAAATCCATCGCTGCGCGGAAGGTGATCGAGTCGCCTGCCCTGCTGATCGGCGGCAGGACCGACAGCTTGCCCGTCGCGCCATCGACCGGCACGTTCATGAAGCAGTTGAACGCCACCGGTATCCGGTCGGGCACTACGCCGTAAGGTTCGAGCGCCGCCGCCAGATTGCCGAAACAGCCGCGATGCGGCGGCAGATCGGGATAGAAATGGTGGAAGGTGTCGTAGGAACATGGCGTCAGCAGAAAGTCGTGCGTGCCGACGGTATCGGCGACGATCTCCAGCATCACCCGGCTGCGATTGGAATAGAGCGCATGGCCGGTCGTCAGCCGGATCGTCTCGGCATAATCGAGCGTCCGCCCTGAAGAGATCACCTCGTCCAGATCGTCGGCGTTGAACGCCAGCAGGTCGGCGACCTGTTCACCCTTCGGATCGACCACCACCAGCGTCTCGCCTTTCGCCAGCCGGAAGGCGGTGCCCGATCGTTCGGGGATGGTCGTCGTCACTTTGCTTCCCCCGAATAGTGGAACGGGCAGGCCCAGCGATCATCGACCACGCGCCCGCTATATTGCCGCGCCTCGCTCGCCGCACCGTGCCGTTCGAGCATCGGGTTGCGGCTGCCGGCCAGCGCCTCGTCGCGTACGAGAATCTTCTCCCGCATCGTCTCGTACTTGCCCTCGGCGCGCAGCCGTTCGAACTGGTCGTGCAGGTTGAAGACCAATGTCGGCCGCTCGAACCGGCGCGCCGGGCGGCTGGCATTGGGGTGCAGCCCGACGATGAAGAATGCCTCGCCGCCGAAGCTCAGCGAGAAATGCGGATTGTCGGGATCGGTGCTGACCCGCGTGTCATATTCCTGCCCGCGCCACACGTCCTTATCGGACAACGACTGGACGCGCTGCCACAGCGCACGCTCGAACGCATTTTCACTCAGGTCGTCCGGCCCCTCGAAGATCACCGCGAAGCTGCGGTACATCGCCCGGTCGCGGCGATAGGCTTCGGCAAGCCGCATCAGCGCATCGTGGATGCGGACATCGTCCCATGCGCTGTCGATCCGCGAGCAGACGAGCACGTCGAGCGTGCCCTTCGCCATCGCCGATTTCGCCCCGACGCAGGGAAAGCCGCGGTCGTCGACATGGGCGAACAACATCGCCTGCAGGCGATCCTGCGCTTCGTGCTTCCAGTTGAACATCGCGGAGGTCCCGGCCCGGTTGTTGGACGAACACTACGTTTCGCTGCCGTTCCCGGTTCCAAGTCGTTGACGACCCGTCACTAAATGGTAACAGTCCGGGTCGTGAACAAACGGCTGCTCCTCGACGATTTCCTGCCCTATCGCCTGTCGATCGCGTCGAACCGCGTATCCGACGCGGTGGCCTCCACCTATCGCGCGCTGTTCGGGCTGCGCATTCCCGAATGGCGGCTGGTGACGGTGATCGCCGAACATGACGGTATCACCCAGCAGGCGCTGTGCGTGGCGACGCGGATGGACAAGGTGACGGTCAGCCGCGCGGCGATCGCGCTGGTCGATCGCGGCCTCGTCGACCGCCATGCCAATACCGGCGACCAGCGTTCGCACCTGCTCGCGCTGACCGAGGCGGGGCGGACGCTTTACGAAGAGGTCGCGCCACGGGCATTGACGATCGAGCGCGACCTGTTCGCCGGCTTCACGCCGCAGGAGATCGAGGTGCTGCGCGACATGCTGGCGCGGATCCAGGACGCGGCCGACGTGCTGGAGGAACGCACCGCCGCCGCTCAATAAGCGCCGCGCCTGGGCTTCAACTGGCGCTTGCTCGGCAGCGTGTCGGCCAGCCGCGCGCCGCGATGGCCCATCGGCCGGGGATGGCCGACGGTCGAATCGATCGCAGTCTGGCGTTCGGCTTCGGCATTGATTTCCGCGCCGATCAGGATCGCGAGGCTGGAGACGAACAGCCACATCAGCAGCACGACGACCGCGCCCAGCGCGCCATAGGTCGCGTTGTAATTGGCGAAGTTGGCGGCATAGACCCCGAAGCCGACCGTCGCCAGCAGCCACAGGATCGTGGCGGCGACCGACCCGACCGACAGCCAGCGCCACTGTGCCCGCGTCCGGTCCGGCCCGTAGCGATAGGCAAAGGCGATGCCCGCGCTGGTGATCGCGCCCGCCACGCCCCAGGTGACGATCTGGATCATCACCGCGCCCGCCGTACCGAGGAACGCGACCGCGCTCTGCAACCACGTCAGCACGCCGGCCGACACGATGCCGACGATGACCGCGAAAATCGCCGCGACGGTAATCATCGCCGACAACAATGTCGTTGTGACGATGCTGCGTTCGTCCTCTTCCTCATAGATCACGTTCAGCGCCTGAATGATCGCGCTGGCCGCGCGCATCGCGCCATAGATCGCGAGCAGCAGCGCGACCGCGAGGCCCAGCCCCACCTGCCGCGACGCGGTGGTGACGACCGCGATCAACTGGTCAGAAATCAGCCGCGCGGCATCGGCCGGCACTAGTTCGAACAGCGTCTGCATGTGCCGCGCGACCGTCGCGGTATCGGCGACGAGGCCATAGGTCATCACGATCGCGCCGAGCATCGGCACGATCGACAGGAACGCATAAAAGGCGACCCCCGCCGCCATCAGCGTCAGATTGTGATAGCCGACCATGGTGTAGACGCGCGTCAGGATCGCCTTCCATGCCGCCCATGGATGCGCCCATGGATGGGTCGATCCACTCCCCGGAATCGTGGCCGGATCGATTTGCGTCGTACTTTCCGTCACATCAGTCCCCTTCGCCGACATGCAACGCCCGCACCGCAAAACGGATGCAAGTGGGTAGAAATGAACCAAATCCGCCGAACGCGCGTTTGGGGTCGCAAGGGGGGTTGTGCGCTGCAACCCAAGGTTGAACGACACGGGGATAGCAGTTGGCGGAAATTCGCGCGCGCACGGTCGCTATCCTGCTGGCAGGAACGATGATTCCTTGCGGCGTCATGGCGCAGACGGCCCCGTCGGTATCGACCGACCGTCCGCAAACCACCACGCCGCCTGCCAACACCGACGACGGCCCGATCGTTCCCGATGCCGAATTCGATGCGGCGCTGCCCAGCCTGTCGGGCGACATCAACGCCCCGCTGGAACCGATCGCCGGGTTCGAGGCATCCGCCGCCCCGAAGCCCGCGACGACGACCACCGCCACGACGCAAGCCGCGCCCGCGCCGGTCCGCCCGACCGTGCCGGCGACGGAAAACGCCGTCGTGCCCGAAACCCTGCCCGACGCGATATTGCCCGAGGCGGCCGAACTGGCGCAGCCGCTGCCGCCGCTTAACACCTTCGACGTCACCCCGGTCGAGGTCGCGGGCGTCGATGACAAGCGCGCAGTCGAAATCCGCTACGACACCGTCGTCAAGGGCCTCGACGCGATCGGGGGGACGGCGCAGTTCCGCGCGCTCTCCTCGCTGGAGGAAGGCGACGGCAAGGCCGCAAACGCGACGATGGTGCAGGCGCGCGCCAAGGAAGACGAATCGCTCGCGCTGCGCATCATGCGTGCCAAGGGCTATTACGACGGCACCGTCAGCTCGATGATCGAACACCCGCAGGGCGGACGCATCCGCGCGGTCGTGACCGCGCTGCCGGGCAAGCTTTACACCCTGTCGTCGATCCGCATCGATACCCAGCCGACGGTGCCGCCGAACCTCGTCGACCGCGAACTGCCGCTGAAGGTCGGCGATCCGATCGACGCCGAACGAATCCAGGCGGCCGAGGCGAACGTCAGCCTGAAACTGCCGCAACAGGGCTATCCGTTCGTGCAGGTCGGGCAGCGCGACATCCTGCTCGACGATGCGACGGTGACAGGGGGCTACACCCTGCCGGTCGATACCGGGCCACGCTCGTCGTTCGGCACCTATTCCACCACCGGCAAGCTGGCGTTCGATGCCGAGCATGTCGGCGTGCTGGCCCGTTTCCGGCAAGGCGAGCTGTACGACAATCGCAAGGTCGACGATCTGCGCGCCGCGCTGGTCGCGACGGGGCTGTTCTCCAGCGTCTCGGTCGAACCACAGCGCACCGGACAGGTCGCCGCCGACGGGACCGAGGCGGTCAATTTGCTCGTCCGGCAGGACGCCGGCCCGGCGCGCACGCTGGCGGGCGAGGCGGGATATGGCACCGGACAGGGGCTCCGGGTCGAGGGATCATGGACCCACCGCAACCTGTTCCCGCCCGAAGGCGCGCTGATCGTGCGCGGCGTGGCGGGCACGCAGGAACAGGGCGCGGGCGTCACCTTCCGCCGGTCGAACGCCGGACGGCGCGACCGCACCTTCCAGATTCTCGCCAACGCCAGCCGCAGCAATTACGATGCGTTCGAGGCGTTCACCGGCACGCTCGGCATTCGCTGGTCGTATGATTCGACGCCGATCTGGCAGAAGCGCTTTACCTATGCCTATGGTGCCGAACTGATCGGCACCAACGAGGACACCTACGACTTCACCGTCGGCGAGCGCCGCCGCCGCACCTACGGCATCGCCGCGCTGCCGCTGTTCGCCGGGTTCGACACGTCGGACAATCTGCTGAACCCGACCAAGGGCTTCCGCGTGAAGCTGAACGTCAGCCCCGAAGGATCGGTGTCCGACGGCGTGCGCCCGTACGGCCGCTTCATGGTCGAGGGCACCGGCTATTATCCGATCGGGCAGAGCATCGTCATCGCCGGGCGCGCCCGTGCCGGATCGATCCAGGGGATCGACCGCGACGACCTTGCCCCTTCGCGGCGCTATTATGCCGGCGGCGGCGGATCGGTGCGCGGCTTCGGCTTTCAGGAACTGGGCCCGCGCACGCCCGAGGTGGACGAGGATGGCAACAACCTCGCCCGGCCGATCGGCGGGCGCAGCCTCAACGAATTCGCGATCGAGGCGCGCTACCGCTTCGGCAACTTCGGCATCGTGCCGTTCCTTGACGCGGGGCAGGTGTACGAAGGGGCGTTGCCCGATGCGTCCGACCTGCGCTTCGGCGCGGGGATCGGCGGCCGCTTCTACACCAACTTCGGGCCGATGCGGGTCGATGTAGCGACGCCGATCGCCCGGCGTCCCGGTGAATCCAAAATCGCACTCTATATCTCGATCGGGCAGGCATTCTAATGGCCGAGGATTACTCCGCGACCGAGACCGTCGTCGTGCGCAAGCAGCCGCTCTGGGTCCGCATCCTAAAATGGATCGGCATCGCCATCGCCGTGCTGTTCGTGGCGGTGGTCGCGTTGATCTTCGCGCTAAATACCGGTCCGGGGCGGGGCTTCGTCGTCCGCCAGCTCGACGGGTACACCACCGCATCGGGGCTGAAGGTCAATATCGGCCGGATCGACGGGTCGCTCTACGGCGCGCTGACCCTCCGTGATCTGCGCCTGTCCGATACGCGCGGCGTCTTCGCCTATTCGCCGCAGGTCGCGCTCGACTGGCGGCCGTTCGCCTTCAGCAACGGCCATGTCGACGTGCGCAGCCTGACCAGTCCGCTGGTGCGCTATGCGCGCAACCCGGTGTTGAAGGATACCCCGCCGGGCGATCCCAATGCGCCGCTGCTGCCCGATTACGACATCGACGTGAACCGCCTGCGCGTCGACCGGATCGAGGTCGGCCCGGCCATCACCGGCCAGCGCCATATCGCCCGGATCGACGGTGCGGTGCATATCGCCGATCGCCGTGCGCAGGTGTCGGCCAACGCGCTGACCATCGCCGCGCCGGGCGTGGCGGGGGGTGACAGCATAACGCTGAAACTCGACGCGGTGCCCGACGACGACAAATTCGATGTCGATGCGCGCGTGACCGGCCCGGCGAACGGCATGATCGCCGGCATGGCGGGCCTCGCCCAGCCGATTGCCGCGACGATCGACGGCCGGGGTAGCTGGACCAACTGGCAGGGGCGTCTCGCCGGCACGCTCGGCGGGCGGCCGCTCGCCGATCTGGCGATCACCGGTCGCAACGGCAGCTTCACCGTGCGCGGATCGACCCAGCCGGGGCTGATCCTGCAAGGACCGGTCGAACGGCTGACGTCGCCGCGCCTCGACGTCGCGATCGACGCGACGCTTGCGGACCGCCGCGCCGATACCCGTATCCAGCTTCGCTCCAGCGCGCTGGCGGTCAACGCCGCCGGCATCCTCGATCTCGCCAACAGCCGTTTCGGCAATTTCCGCACCGAGGCGATGCTGCTGACGCCGGGCGCGATCGCGCCCAACCTCAACGGCCGTTCGGTCCGCGCGGCGGTGGTGCTGGACGGCGGTTTCGGCACGCCGACCGTGGACTATAAGATTCAGGCGGCGGCGTTGGGCTTCGGCGAAATGGCCGTCGAACAACTGTATGCCGAAGGACGCGCGACCGTCGACGCCGACCGCATCCTGATCCCGATCAAGGCGCGCGCCAAACGGATCACCGGGCTGAACGCCGCCGTTGGCGGGCTCGTCACCAACGTCTCGATCAACGGCGATCTGGCGATCAACGGCGATCAGGTGCTGTCCGACAATCTGCGCATCCGTTCCGACCGGATCGATGCGACCGCGATCGTCGCCGCCAACCTGTCGACCGGGCGCTATACCGGCGCGATCAAGGGGCGGATCAACGACTACGAAGTCGCCAGCATCGGCATCCTCAACCTGTCGACCGATGCGAACCTCTATGCCGCGCCGAATGGCGGTTTCGGCATCAAGGGGCGGGTGGTCGCGCAGACCACGCGGCTGTTCAACGAAGGCGTCCGCAATTTCCTCGGCGGCAATGTGTCGACCACGCGGGTCGATGTCGGCGTCGATCCGAACGGGCTCATCACCTTTTCCAACCTGCGGATGAACGCGCCGCAATTCCGCATCCTGAACGGGTCGGGTCGCTATGATCCGGCCGGGCCGCTGCTGGTCAACGCGCAGGCGGTGTCGACGCAATACGGTCCGCTGACCGCGCAGGTGACGGGCAGCGTCGCCGCACCGCAGATCCTGTTGCGCGCGGCGCGGCCGGGCGTCGGCATCGGCCTCGCCAACCTCGAAGCGCGGGTGCGCGGGATCGGCGACCGTTATGCGATCCAGGCGACCGGCGGCACCGACTATGGTCCGTTCCGCGCCGACGTGCTCGTCTCGACCGCGCCGCGCCTCGTCGCCGATATTCGCTCGGCGACCTTCGCCGGCATGAATATCGACGGCCGGGTCGAGGCGACGAATGCCGGACCGTTCGCCGGCCGGGTCAACTTCGCCGGATCGGGCGTGGCGGGTGTCGCTCGCCTCTCGGCACAGGGCCGCTACCAGCGCGCCGACGTGAACGCGCGCGCCTATAACGCGGTCATCCCCGGCGACATGGGGCTGCGGATCGGCCGCGCGATCGTCACCGCCAGCGCGGTCCTCTACGACCAGGCCGAGATCGTCGCCGACGCGCAGGTCGCCAACCTGTCGATGGGCGACTTCGTCCTCGAACGCAGCCGCGCCAAGGTGAATTATCGCGGCGGCAACGGACTGGCGCAGATCTTCGCCGAAGGATCGTCGGGCGTGCCGTTCCGCGTCGCCGCCAATGCCCGGTTGCAGCCGAACGAATATCTCGTCGCGTTGCAGGGCGTTGCCAACAACATCCCGTTCCGCACGATCAACCCGGCGCGGATCACCCCTGCGACCGGCGGCTATCGCCTTTACCCGACGCGGATCGATTTCGCGCAAGGTTCGATCCGTGCGGCGGGCGTCTATGGCAATGGCATGTCGATCCAGACGCGGCTCGACCGGCTCGACCTCGGCATCGTCAACGCCTTCGTTCCCGGCACCGGGATCGGTGGCACCGCCACCGGCAGCCTCGATTTTGCGCAGGCCGCCGACCAGAGCTTCCCGCGCGCCGATGCCCGGCTGACCATCCGCAATTTCCAGCGGACCAGCCTTGCCTCGGTCTCCGAACCGGTCGACATCGTGTTCGCCGGCGACCTCAGGCCCGAAGGCGGCAGTGGCCGGGCGCTGATCCAGCGCGGCACGACCACGGTCGGGCGGATGGTCGCCAACCTGCGGCCGTTGCCGCCGGGCAGCGGATCATGGGTCACGCGGATGCTGGCGGCGCCGCTGTCGGGCGGGATCCGTTACAACGGGCCGGCGGGCGTGCTATTCTCGTTCGCGGGGCTGGCCGACCAGCAACTGACCGGGACGATCGGCATCGCCGCCGATTTCGGCGGGCGGGTGCAGGCACCGCAACTGACCGGCGTGGTCCGCGCCAATACGCTGACCTATGAGAATGAGACGCTCGGCACGCGGCTGACCAACCTCGGCATCAACGGGCGGTTCACCAACGATCGGTTCGAACTGGTGCAGATGCGCGCCACGGCGGGCGGGGGCACGGTCGCGGCGCAGGGGACGGTCGGGCTGGCGGCGAACAGCGGCTTCCCGGTCGATATTCGCGCGCAGTTGCGCAATGCCCAACTGGCGCGCAGCGACGCGCTGGGCGCATCGGCCACCGGCGACGTCCGTATCCAGAACGGGGCGAACGGCGGGCTGATCTCGGGCGATCTCGTCATCCCCGAGGCGCGCTATCAGATCATCCGCCAGGGCGCGGCCGAAGTCCCCGAGCTGACCGGGGTGCGCCGCAAGAGCGACGCGACCCGCGCGGCGCAACCGCCCAGACAGGCCGCCGCCTCGGCCGGATTGTTCCGCCTCGCGCTGCGCGTCCGCGCCGACAACCGGCTGTTCGTGTCGGGCATGGGCCTGGAATCCGAATGGGAGGCCGATCTGCGTATCGCCGGCACCTCGGCCGCGCCGACGATCAACGGACAGTTGCGCCTCGTGCGCGGCACCTATTCGTTCGCCGGCAAGCGGTTCGAGGTCGAACGCGGCAACATCCGCTTCGAAGGGTCGGACTTCACCAACCCGGTGATCGACATCTCCGCCACCACCACCGCCGAAGGCGTGACCGCCGTCATCAACGTGACCGGCACGGCGCAGGCCCCGCAGATCGCGTTTACCTCGACCCCGGCGCTCGCGCAGGACGAGGTGCTTTCGCGGCTGCTCTTCGGCAGTTCGGTGACGAACCTGTCAGCGACCGAGGCGATCCAGCTCGCCGCCGCGCTCAATTCGCTGCGCGGATCGGGCGGGGGCGGGCTCAACCCGCTCGGCAAGCTGCGCTCGGCGACCGGATTCGATCGGCTGCGCGTGCTGGGCGGCGACGAGGCGACCGGGCGGGGCACCAGCCTTGCGGCGGGCAAATACCTGACCGACGACATCTATATCGAGATCATCACCGACGCGCGTGGCTTTACCGCCACGCAGATCCAGATCGCACTGACCAAGACGCTGTCGGTGCTGTCGCAGACCGGATCGTTCGGCGGATCGAACGCCTCGGTACGCTACAGCCGCGATTACTGAGCGTTCGTTTGGAAACTAGCGGAAGCGCGGGTTTCTTGTGCGGTGCCAGCCCGCTCCCCCTCGGGTCCTAGCAAAGTGTTACTTTGCTGGGCTACCCTCTCCCGACCACCCAGCAGGATACTCAAGTGGGTGGTCGGGACGGGGGAGCGGGCCGGCACCGTAAAACGCGCAACCGCGCTTTTCAAACAGCCTCTTCGCTTGAGCCGATCCCCCGGTTGAGGGCATAGCGGCGGCGCAAGGAGAGGCGGCCGCTATGCCCGACAAGTTCGATGTGATCGTGGTGGGGGCAGGGCTGTCGGGCATCGGCGCGGCGCATCACCTGCAACGGCTGTGCCCCGATCGCAGCTTCGCGGTGCTGGAGGGGCGCGGGGCGCTGGGCGGTACGTGGGACCTGTTCCGCTATCCCGGGGTGCGGTCGGATTCGGACATGTTCACGCTCGGCTACGGCTTTCGGCCATGGGCGGGGGAGAAGGCGATCGCCGATGGCGCAACCATCCGCGACTATATCGCCGACACCGCGCGCGATAGCGGGATCGATTCGCACATCCGCTATCACCACCGCATGGTCCATGCCGCCTGGTCGAGCGCCGACGCCCGCTGGACGCTGACGATCGAGCGGCCCGACACGGGCGAGACGACGACGCTGTCGTGCGGCTACCTGTATCTCTGCACCGGCTATTACGATTATGCGCAGGGCTATCGCCCGACCTTCGCCGGGGAGGGGGATTTCGCCGGGACGATCGTCCATCCGCAATTCTGGCCCGCCGATCTCGATTACAGCGGCAAGCAGGTCGTCGTGATCGGCAGCGGCGCGACGGCGGTGACGCTGGTCCCGGCGATGACCGACCGCGCGGCGAAGGTGACGATGCTGCAACGCTCGCCGAGCTATGTGCTGACCACGCCCGCGCGCGATCCGTTGCTGGGCGTCCTGCGCCGGGTGCTGCCATGGCGTGCCGCATACGGCATCGCCCGCTGGCTGCGGATCGGCATCAGCCAGTATTTCTACGTCCGCTCGCGCCGCAAGCCCGAGGCGGTCCGCCGCTGGCTGCTGAAACAGGTCCGCGCCGCGCTGCCGCCGGGCTATGACGTCGAGAAGCATTTCTCACCCAGCTATGATCCGTGGGACCAGCGGCTGTGCATCGTCCCCGACGGCGACCTGTTCCGGGTGATCCGCGAGGGGCACGCCGAGGTCGCGACCGGCCATGTCGACCGTTTCACCGCCACCGGCATCCGCCTGACCGACGGCACCCACCTTCCCGCCGAGGTGGTCGTCACCGCCACCGGCCTTGAACTGCAACTCTTCGGCGCGGCGACGCTGTCGATCGACGGGCAACCGGTCGATCCGAGCAAGGCGATGAACTACAAGGGGATGATGTTCAGCGACCTGCCGAACCTTGCCTATGCGTTCGGTTATACCAACGCCTCGTGGACGCTGCGCGCCGACCTGACCGCCGCCTATGTCTGCCGCCTGCTCAACACGATGAAGGCACAGGGTGTGGTACAGGCGACGCCGCGCATCGCCGACACCGATCTGACCGAGGAACCGCTGCTCGACTTCACGTCCAGCTATGTGAAGCGCGGCATCGACCGGTTGCCCCGGCAGGGATCGAAGGCGCCATGGCGCGTCCGGCAAAGCTATCTGCGCGACCGGATCACGATGCGCTTCGGCGACGTGACCGAGCAGATGGAGTTCCGGTAGGGGGCGAAAGGCTCTTCCCTTCCTGACAAGGGAGAGGGTGGGTAGGTTTGGGGCGGATGCTGTCGTTCCCTCGCAGGCCGACCCACCCCCGGCCCCTCCCTGGTCAGGGAGGGGAGTCATTCAGTCCCGAATCAGCGTCTCTGCCGCCGCCACCCCGGTCGCATACGCCCCATGCGCGGTCGAAAAGTCGGTCGGCGACACCGCCTCCCCCGCGATCAGGATATGGTCGTGCCGCCGCTCGCCCAGCACCGCGCGCGCATTCGCATGGCCGGGCCGCGCATGGCTGTACGATCCGCCGAAATGGCTCGCCCGGCCCCACGCCGATCCGGCGATCAGCACCATCCGGTCGACCAGCCTTGCCCCGAGCAACGCCGCCAACTCCGCCTTCGCGAAGGCTGCCGCGCCGTCCAGCCCCTCGCGCTCCAGCGCCCGCGCGCTGCTGCCGCCGACGAAACATTCGACGACCGGTCGCCCGAACGGGCAGAGGTAATAGCTGCCCGTCGCCGCGCGGTGCGGATTGCCGAGCAGATGACTCTCCGCCGCCAGCCCGTGATCGTCGGGCAGCGCGAAGAACAGCTTGTCGGCCAGCCCCAATGGCAGGTGGCTCGCGGCATGGAGGCTCGGGTCGAAACACCCCGGCAGCGCGATCCCGCCACCCGACAGCACCGCGGTCGATACGGTGACGATCGCCGCACCCGCCTTCACGCTGCCGCGCGGCGTGACGATCGCGACGCCGTCCGCGCATTCCTCGATACCCCGGACCGGTGTACCGAGGTGCAGCGGCACCGGCGGCAGGCTGGCGGCGACCAGCGTGCCATAGCCATCGGGCAACCGCCAGTCGTCGTCGGTCGCGGCATCGTCATAGGCAAGGTAATCGGCCACCGAAAGCGAGGTGAGATCGGCCCCGTTCACATAGCCCGACATCGCATCGAGGAAGCCGTTCCATGGCCCGGCGGGGTCCAGCGCGTCGGCGGCGCGGTCGCTCGCCGGTGGATCATGCCGCAACCGTGCCTCGAACGCGGCGCGCGCGGCATTCGCCGCCTGCCGCTCGGCGGCGGAGAAACCGAGGTCGCGGTACTGCTGGCCCCAGCTCGGACGGCTGCGATCGATCGCGAACCCGACGTCCCCGGCGATGGCGACCCACGGATTGCGCCCGGCCGAATGGAGATAGCCGCAGCCGAGATCGAGCGCCATACCGTCGATCGTGACGCTATGCGCCCGCCCGCCGACCCGGTCGCCCGCTTCGAACACCGCGACCGATCGCCCGGCGGCATGAAGCGCGCGCGCCGCGCCGATCCCGGCGGCACCGGCTCCGATGATGGCGACGTCGATCATAAGCGCGGGTCCTGTCGTGACGGACCGCTACAGTGCGCCAGCCGTGGCCGGGTTCCGCTCAGATGATCCGTAGTTCGCGTGCATTCGCCAGCGCGCCGACCATCGCGCCGTACAGCGGCTTGGGCGCGAAGCGGTCGTCATAGGGGCAGCCACGGTTGATGACCGCATCGGTGCGCGGCTCGAACGTGCGCAGCCAGCTATACCGGTCGCTCATCCCCCATGCGAGGACGTCGTGCAGTTGTGGGTAGGACAGCATGATGTCGAGATAGGCGCGCGCGAAATCGGCGACCCCCTTGTCGCGCGGGGCGATCGCGGCGGGCAGGCCCTTGTCGCGCACGTCGAATTCGGTGACGATCAGGCGATACCCCATCGCCACCACCGCATCGAGGAAGCGGCGCCATTCGGGCTCCAGCCGCCGCGCCAGCGCGCCGGCATCGGGGCTCGGCGCGAACAGCCCGATATGCGACTGCACCCCCAGCGTATCGACCGGCACGCCGCGCCGGCGGAACCCTTCGAGCAGTTTGAGCACGCCGGCGCGGTGCTTTTCGTTGCCGTCCTCCCAGCTCATATAGTCGTTGTAGACCAGCTCGGCATGCGGCGCGGCGGCGCGAGCGGTGCGGAACGCATGGTCGAGCACCGCCTCGGTCCCGCCCATCGCGGTCGACAGCGACGTGACGCGAAGGTTTCCGGTATCGGGATCGACCGCTTCGTTCACCACGTCATAGCTGGTGATCTTGCGGCCATAGCGGCGGGTGACGGTGTCGATATGGCTGGACAGCACCCGCGCTCCCTCGCTCGCCGGACGCGCGCCGTAATCGTAGTTGTTGAGCCACGCCGGAAACCAGCGCGAATAGGCCCAGAGCAACGTATGCCCGCGCAAGGCGAAGCCGTTGGCCACCGCCCAGTCGACCATCGGGTCGAACCGGCTGAAATCGAACCGGTCGGGGGCAGGACGGATCGCCTGCCACTTCATCTCGTTCTCGGGCACGAGCAGGCTGCAGTCGCGGCGCAGCAGCGCGGCATAGGCCGGGTTCGCGAACGATCCCCGGTCCGCGCCCGCTGTGCCGAAGGCGAACGCCGATCCGAAGCGCCGCCCGCGCGATGCGGCGGCGGCGTTCAGCGTGTCGGCGGGCGCGGCCAGCGCCGGGGTGGCCCCGGCGGCGAGCAACGCGGCGCCGCCCGCCAGCGCCTGTCGGCGATCGATCATGGTCATGCGGTGACTTGCCTTGCATCGACGGGGGTGTAGCGGGGAACGATCAGGTGGATCACGCCGACCGCGACCAGATAGGCACAGGCGGCGACCAGGAAGATCGGTTGATAGCTGCCGACCGTTTCGAGGATCATGCCCGCGAACTTCGCCATCAACATGCCGCCGACCGCGCCGGCAAGCCCACCGATCCCGATCACCGATCCCGCCATCCAGCGCGGGAACAGGTCGCCGGGCAGCGCATAGAGGTTGGCCGAAAAGCCCTGATGTCCGGCGCAGGCGAGGCCGATCAGGCCGACCGCGATCCACATGCTGGGCGCATGGGTCGCAAAGGCGATCGGCACCGCGCACAGCGCCGCGCAGACCATCGCCGTCTTGCGCCCCCGCCCGATCGACATGCCCCGCCCGATCAACCGGGTGCTGAGCCACCCGCCCGCGACCGATCCGACATCGGCGAGCAGATAGACCGCGATCAGCGGCGGCCCGAACTGCTTCATCGACAGGTTGAACGATTTGGCGAAATAATCGGGCAGCCAGAACAGGAAGGTCCACCACACCGGATCGATCAGGAACCGCCCGGCGATATAGGCCCAGGTCTGGCGGATGCGGAACATCCGGCTCCACGGCACCGCCCGCTGCGGCTCGACCGGATCGGCCTCGATCCACGCCAGCTCTTCCGCCGATAGCGAGGCCTTGTCGCGCGGCCGGCGATAGAAGCCGAACCATGCCGCCAGCCACACCAGCGACAGCGCGCCGGTGATCCAGAACGCGGCGCGCCACCCAAGATCGAGCGTCACGACGATGAACGGCACCAGCAGCGGCGTCAGCAGCGCGCCGACGTTCGACCCCGCATTGAAAATGCCGATCGCCAGCGCCCGCTCGCGCTTGGGAAACCATTCGTTGGTCGCGGCGATCGCGGCGGGGAAGGTGCCCGCCTCGCCCGCCGCCAGCGGCATCCGCGCGAGGATCATGCCGCTGGTGGAGGTGAAGGCGGTGTGCAGCACATGGCCGACCGTCCACACGATCATCGCCAGCGCATAGCCGGCCTTCGCCCCCACCTTGTCGACGATCCGCCCGGCGACGACATAGGCGAGGCCGTAGGCAAGCTGGAAATAGAAGGCGAGATCAGCATAGCCCGTTTCCGACCAGCCATAGGTCTGCGCCAGATCGGGCTTCAACACCGCCAGCACCAGCCGGTCGACATAGGACAGCACGACCGCGAAGAAGAGCAGCGCGCACACGATCCAGCGCACCCGGCCGGCTGGCTTGGCCAGCGGTGGCAGCGGGGAAGCCGGCGATTCGGGCGGATTCGGGGACATGCGCTCTCCTGTACGCCACGTTCTCTGACGTGGTAGCGCTACCATGACCGTCATGCTATGCCACTGTCAACGCCGTCGGTCAGACGGGACGAGAAAGAGGATGCGGCATGGTGAAATGGATCGGGCTGGTCGCGCTGGCGGGTATGCTGTGGAGCGCGCCAGCGTGCGCCGAGGATGGCTATGACCTGTGGCTGCGCTATCGCGCGTCGCCCGCCACGGCCGCGCAGGCTGCCGTAGCGACCGGCGTGGTGCGCGACGAACGCGATCCGACGATCGATCTCGCCGCCGCCGAACTGGCGCGCGGATTGTCGGGGCTGACCGGGCGCAGCGTGGGCGAATCGGCGATCGGTGACGGCAGCGTGGTGATCGGCACGCCGCGTTCGCCGCGTATCGCCGCGCTGCGCCTGCCGCTCGAAGGGCTGGGGCGCGAGGGCTATGTGTTGCGCTCGGCAACCATCGACGGCCGGCGGGTGACGGTGGTCGCCGCCAACGCGCCGGTCGGCGTGCTGTACGGCAGCTTCCGGTTGCTGCGCACGCTCCAGACCGGGTCGTCGATCGCCGCGCTGAACGTGCGCGACCGGCCGAAACTCGATTTGCGCCTCCTCAACCACTGGGACAATCCCGATCGCTATGTCGAGCGCGGCTATGCCGGGCGGTCGCTGTGGGACTGGCAGAAACTGCCCGGCTTCGCCGACCCGCGCTATACCGAATACGCCCGTGCCAATGCCTCGGTCGGGATCAACGGCACCGTCCTCAACAACGTCAACGCCAGCGCCGACATGCTGACCCCGGCGTTCCTGCCGAAGATCGAGACGCTCGCCGGCATCTTCCGCCCATGGGGGATCAAGGTCTATCTGTCGGCGCGCTTCTCTGCCCCGATCGAGGTCGGCGGCCTCAAGACCGCCGATCCGCTCGACCCGCAGGTGGCGGCATGGTGGAAGGCGAAGGCCGACGAGATCTACGCGCGCATCCCCGATTTCGGCGGCTTTCTGGTCAAGGCCAATTCGGAAGGCCAGCCTGGCCCCGGCGACTATCACCGCAGCCATGCCGAGGGGGCGAACATGCTCGCCGCCGCGCTCAAGCCGCACGGCGGGGTCGTGATGTGGCGTGCCTTCGTCTATGCCAGCGAAAAGCCCGAGGACCGCGTCCGTCAGGCCTATAGCGAGTTCGCGCCATTGGACGGCAAGTTCGCCGACAACGTCATCGTCCAGGTCAAGAACGGCGCGATCGATTTCCAGCCGCGCGAACCCTTCCACCAGCTCTTCGGCGCTATGCCGCGTACGCCGCTGATGATGGAAGTGCAGATCACCAAGGAATATTTGGGCTTCGCCACCCATCTCGCCTATCTCGGCACGATGTGGGAGGAGGTGCTCAAGAGCGACACCTACCGCCCCCGTGCCGGCACCACCGTCGCCGACACGCTCGAACGCCCGGTGCGGCCCGGCGCGCCGACCGGCATCGCCGGGGTGGCCAACATCGGCACCGACCGCAACTGGTCGGGATCGCAGTTCGATCAGGCCAACTGGTACGCCTTCGGCCGGTTGGCGTGGGACCCGCAGGGGTCGGCCGGCGAGATCGCACGCGACTGGGCGGCGATGACGTGGAGCCCCGATCCGGCGGTCGTCGCCCCCGTCACCGCGATGATGCTGCGCTCGCGCGAGGCGGTGGTCGATTACATGATGCCGCTCGGCCTCAACCATCTCTTCGCGACCGGCCATCATTATGGCCCGGGGCCATGGGTGAACGATCTGGCGCGCGAGGACTGGAACCCGACCTATTTCCACAAGGCCGACCGCAGCGGCATCGGCTTCGACCGGACCCGCACCGGCAGCGACGCGGTGTCGCAATATGCCCCGGCGCTGACGCGGACCTGGGGCGATCCGAAGCGGGTTCCCGAAAAGCTGCTGCTGTGGTTCCATCACGTCTCGTGGGACCGGCGGATGGAATCGGGCCGGACGCTGTGGGAGGAACTGGTGGCGCACTACGATCACGGCGTGGCCGAGGTCGCGGCGATGCAGGAACAATGGGCCGCGCTGGAGGGCAAGGTCGATCCGCAGCGCTTTGCCGAAGTCACGCAGTTCCTCGCCATCCAGCGCGGCGAGGCACAGTGGTGGCGCGACGCCTCCATCGCCTATTTCGCCGAGGTGTCGGGTCGGCCGCTCCCCGCCGGCACCGTGCCGCCGCCGCAGCCGCTCGCCTACTACAAGGCGATCCGCACCCCCTATGCGCCGGGCAACGGCAAATGACCTTCGCGCTCGATCCCGCCGCCGCGCCGCGTACCGCGCGGATCGGGACCGAGCGTGAGCCGCTGCTGCTGATCGACGGCGCGCTGCTCGATCCGCAGCGGCTGGTCGAGATCGCCGCCGCCGGCAGCTTCGCTCCGGCCTATGGCCCGGCGGGCGGCTATCCCGGCATCCGAGCGCCGATGCCGAGCGCCTATGCCGATACCGTGGTCCGCGCGCTCGACCCGCTGTTGCGCGATGCCTTTGCATTGGGCGACGTCCGGCTCGGGCGTGCCGAATGTTCGTTCTCGATCGTGACCCGCCCCGCCGCCGACCTCGTCCCCACGCAGCGCGCGCCGCATGTCGACACGGTCGATCCGCTCCAGTTCGCCATCCTCCATTATCTGTGCGATCCGGCGCATGGCGGCACCGCCTTCTATCGTCACCGCGCGACCGGGTATGAAACGCTGACCGCCGATCGCCTGCCGCAGTATGAAGCGGTGCGGGCAGGGGAGGCGGACCCACCCGGCTATATCGACGGCACCACCCCCGCATTCGAACAGACCGCGATCGTCGCGGGCCGCTGGAACCGGCTGGTCGTCTATCGCAGCCGGGTGCTGCATTCGGGGCAGGTCCATGGGGCACTCGATCCCGACCCGCGCCGGGGGCGGCTGACCGCGAACATCTTCCTGACCTACCGCGCGAACGGGTAGCGTACGATAGCCCCGGCGCCGTCGCTGAACCCGATAATGGAGAGGTGTCGGGGCATCATGGTGCCCGGAACCGCTGGTGACCCCTACGAGAATCGAACTCGTGCTTACGCCGTGAGAGGGCGTCGTCCTAACCGCTAGACGAAGGGGCCGTGTAGCGGAGCGCGGCCTCTATGCCCGATCGCCGTTGCCGTCAAGCGGCTTGTCGGCGGGAGCAAACGCCTTTTGTCATCGGTCGCCCGGGAAAAGTTGCGGAATGATATTCATCTCCGCGAAACCTTTCGCGCGTTCCGGCTTTGAAACGCCAAACTCTCCATGATCGGATCATCGCATGAGCAAGGCCGTTCCCGTCATCCTTTCGCTGATTCCGCTGGCCGCCGTCATCGGTGCCTGCGTGGCCTGCCCGTAAAGCCCCACCGCTTGCCACACACCATAACGAAAAAGGCCGCCGGGATCGCTCCCGACGGCCTTTTCCATGAATCCCGAAGGACAGGGCTGGATCAGCCCTGCTGGCCCTCGTCCGCGTCGTCGCGGGCGATGTCGCCCGGCTCGGCGTTGGGGTCATAATCCTCGGTGAAGCCGGCGTCGTCACGCTCGAACATCGATGCCATGACATCGACGCCCTGCGCCTGCATCTCGGCCTCTTCGGGCGAGCGCGCGACGTTGACCTTGACGATCGTCGTCACTTCGGGGTGCAGCGCGACCTTCACGTCGTACAGGCCGATGGCCTTGATCGGACGGTCGAGCACGACCTGCGACTTGTCGACCTTGTGGCCGTCGGCGACGAGCGCGTCGACCAGATCGCGAACTGCGACCGAACCGTAGAGCTGGCCGGTGTTCGACGACTGACGGATCAGCGTGACCGACACGCCTTCCAGCGTCTTGGCTTCGGCTTCCGCGTCGGTACGACGGGCGGCGTTGTCGGCGACGATCCGGTCACGGTTCGCCTCGAACACCTTCTTATTGGCTTCGTTGGCGCGCAGCGCCTTCTTGCGCGGCAGCAGGAAATTCCGGGCGAACCCGTCCTTCACCTTCACCACGTCGCCGATGGCGCCGAGCTTCTCGACGCGCTCCAGCAGAATGACGTCCATGGGGGCGCTCCTTACTTAACGATGTAGGGCAGCAGGCCCAGGTGACGGGCGCGCTTGATGGCCTGGGCCAGTTCGCGCTGCTTCTTCGCGCTCACCGACGTGATGCGCGAGGGGACGATCTTGCCACGCTCGGACACGAAGCCCTGCAGCAGCCGGACATCCTTATAGTCGATCCGGGGAGCGTCCTTCGCGGAGAAGGGGCAGCTCTTGCGGCGGCGGAAAAACGGACGTGCCATGGGTGTTCTTCCTTACGCTTCGGCGTCGGCGGGGGCCGACTGCTCGCGGTCGCGGCGCGGGCCGCGGTCATCACGGTCGCGGCCACCGCGACGTTCGCCACGCTCCGAACGCTCGCTCTTGCGCATCATCACGGTCGGACCTTCCTCGTGGCCGTCAACCTTGACGGTCATGAAGCGGATCACGTCCTCGTTGATCTGCGTCTGGCGCTCCAGCTCGGCCACGACGTCGCCCGGCGCGTCGATTTCGAGCATGACGTAATGCGCCTTGCGGTTCTTCGCGATGCGATAGGCGAGGCTGCGCAGGCCCCAGGTCTCGGTCTTCACGACCTTGCCGTTCATGTCCTGAACGATTTTCGTGGCGGTTTCCGCCAGCGCGTCCACCTGCGCCTGTGCCAGATCCTGGCGCGCAAGGAACACGTGCTCGTAGAGAGCCATATTCTGATCCGTCTGTTGGCCGATCGCTGACGCCGCGCCAATCGCGGTCGCCCCTCCGGCTGTCGTCGTCAAATGCAATCCGGGGCGGCAGGTACGACCTGCCACCCCGGATGTTCATGGCCCATACCCGAATCGGGCGGGAAAGCAAGGTCAGTTCAGGATCGCGCCGCCGATCACCGCGCCGATCACCCCGCTGGCCAGCGCGACCAGCACCGCGTCGTTGCCCGAACGCACCCACTGATAGCCGCGCGGCGGGGCATAGACGCCGCGCTGGCGATATGCGCGGTAATCGATCACCCGGTAGTTGGCGGCGCGGTTGCGGTCGAACCGCTGGCCGCGCTGCCACTTGGCATAGCGTGCCGGCTGCTGGCGGACCACCGTCTTGCGGACGTTCTGGCCGTGGCGGTTCTTCTCGACCACGACCGTGCGGCCGGGGCGTTCCTTGATGACGGTGCGGCCCTGCGCCGACGCGGCCATCGGGGTGGCGAACAGCGACGCGGTCATCGCAGCAAGGATCAGTTTCTTCATCGCACAGGCTCCTGATTGCGTTTCGATGCCCCAAGAATGGCGACCGCATATCGCAGCGGTTTGTCACCTGCTGGCCCAAATGGTCGCATGCTGTCGCGGCGGCGCCCCTTGCGTTCAGCTTGGTGGCGGGACTAGGCGCGCGGGCTTGGAATTTGCAGGAGAGACGGCGATGCGGGCATTCATCTTCCCAGGGCAAGGCAGCCAGTCGGTCGGCATGGGTGCGGCGCTGGCCGCCGCCAGCCCCCATGCGCGCGAAGTGTTTCAGGAGGTCGACGACGCGCTCGGCCAGCATCTCTTCCGCCTGATGGCCGACGGCCCCGATGCCGACCTGCTGCTGACCAAAAATGCCCAGCCCGCGATCATGGCTAATGCCATCGCGACGCTGCGCGTGCTGGAGCGCGAGGGCGGCATCCGCTTGGCGGAGAAGGCGGACTTCGTCGCGGGCCATTCGCTCGGCGAATATACCGCGCTGTGCGCCGCCGGCGCGCTCGACCTGTCGACCACCGCGCGGCTGCTGAAGCTGCGCGGACAGGCGATGCAGGCGGCGGTGCCGGTGGGCGAAGGGGCGATGGCCGCGCTGCTCGGCGCCGATCTCGCCAAGGCGCAAGCGCTGGCCGAAGCGGCGGCGCAGGGCGACGTATGCACCGTCGCCAACGACAATGATCCGTCGCAGGTGGTGATCTCGGGCGCGAAGGCCGCGATCGATCGCGCGGTGCCGCTGGCCAAGGAAATGGGCATCAAGCGCGCGGTGATCCTGCCGGTGTCGGCCCCGTTCCACTGCCCGCTGATGCAGCCCGCCGCCGATGCAATGACCGAGGCGCTGGCGAAGGTGACGCTCTCCGCGCCGCTGGTCCCGCTCTACGCCAACGTCACCGCCGCCCCGGTGGCAGATGCCGATACGATCCGCCGCCTGCTGGTCGAACAGGTGACGGGCATGGTCCGCTGGCGCGAATCGGTGCTGGCGATGCAGGACGTGGGCGTCACCGACTTCGTCGAACTGGGCGGCAAGGTGCTGGGCACGATGGTAAAACGCATCGCCCCCGACGCCACTGTCACCAGCGTCACAACGATGGCCGACATCGAGGCTTTGGTCGGGCGGTTGTAAGGTCGGTTCACGCGGAGGCGCGGAGACGCGGAGGAAGTATGGACCTGGAAGCGGTTTCCGGTGATGTGGTCGACGTTGCCCTGCGACTGCACCGGGAACTGGGGCCGGGGCTTCTCGAAAGCGTCTATGAAATGCTGCTTGCAGGACGGCTCGAAGCAATGGGCTACGCCGTCGTCCGGCAACAGCCGATCGACGTCATCTTCGACGGCCTCCGCTTTGAAAAAGCATTCAAGATTGATCTGTTGGTGGCCGGACGGCTGCTGATCGAGATAAAATCGGTCGAAAAGCTCCTTCCGGTCCATGGGAAGCAATTGCTGACCTATTTGCGCCTGACCAAACAGCCCGTAGGGCTACTCATCAATTTCGGCGGCGAAACGCTCAAGGAGGGGCTGCGCCGGATCGTCAACGACTACCGCCCCTCCGCGTCTCCGCGCCTCCGCGTGAATCAATCTTCCGGAGAATAACGATGTTCGACCTAACGGGAATGACCGCCCTCGTCACCGGCGCCAGCGGCGGCCTCGGTTCCGCCATCGCCAAGGGCCTTGCCGCGCAGGGCGCGCGCCTCGCGCTGTCCGGCTCGAACCAGGCCAAGCTCGAAGCCTTCGCCGCTACCCTTCCCGGCGATCACGTCACGCTCGTCTGCGACCTGTCCGACGGGGCGCAGGTCGACGCGCTGGTGCCGGCCGCAGTGGCCGCGCTCGGCAAGCTCGACATCCTCGTCAACAATGCCGGCGTCACCCGCGACAACCTCGCGATGCGGATGAAGGACGACGAATGGGATCAGGTGATCCGCGTCAATCTCGAAGCCGCGTTCCGCCTCTGCCGCGCCGCCGCCCGGCCGATGATGAAGGCGCGCTTCGGCCGCATCGTCTCAATCACCTCGGTCGTCGGGCAGACCGGCAATCCGGGGCAAGCCAATTACGCCGCGTCAAAGGCTGGCCTCGTCGGCATGTCCAAGGCGCTGGGGCAGGAACTCGCCAGTCGCGGCATCACCGTCAACTGCGTCGCCCCCGGCTTCATGGCCTCGGCGATGACCGACGTGCTGCCCGAGGCGCAGAAAACCGCCCTGCTGGGCAAGATTCCCGCCGGGGCGCTCGGCACGGGCGATGACGTGGCGGCGGCGGTCGCCTATCTTGCCAGCCGCGAGGCCGGGTACGTTACCGGGCAGACGATCCATGTAAACGGCGGGATGGCGATGGTATGAGCGTATTTCTGATGGTCGCGGCGATGGCGGCGGCGGGCGACGGCAATGTCGTCAAATGCGCGGTCGCCAAGATGCCGAAGCTCGAACTGGCCAAGCTCCAGCAGGGCATGATCGTCGGCGTGCTGGAGGGCAAGAAGCCCGCCCCGCCGATCGAGGCGCTGGTGAAGAAGGCGCGCGCCCATGCCGCCACCTGCCAGCCGGGCACCGGCAAGGCCGATACCCGCGCGGGCGAACTGGTCGTCACCAGCATCGCGGTCGAGGCGCTGGCCTCCGGGCTCGGCGCCAACGGCGTCGATCCGGTGGCGATCAACCGCCGCCTCAGCCAGACCCCGCCCGCCGTCCTCAACGCCTTCCTCGCGCGCAAGCAGACGGCGGAGGTGGATGCGTTCATGAACGGCATGCTCGAACTGGCCGGCGCGAAAAAGGCGCAGGTGCGCGTGCAGCGGCTGATGGGCGGCTATGCGTTCAACGCCGCGACGCTGGCCCGGCTGTTCGCATCGCGCGCGGCCTGAGGGTCCGGTTGAAAACTGGCGGAGGGGCGCGCCGGTGCCGCGAAATGCGCTTCGGCGCATTTCCGAACGGACCCCGATGAAGCCGCGCCGGGTCTTGCGCGCGGCATTCGTGCGTTCTAGGGGCGTTCAGGAATACACCCCGCAGGTGAAGAGGGAATGAATATGAGCGAGACCGCCGAGCGCGTGAAGAAAATCGTCGTCGAGCATCTGGGCGTCGAAGCCGAGAAGGTCACCGAGGACGCGAGCTTCATCGACGATCTGGGCGCGGACAGCCTCGACATCGTCGAGCTGGTCATGGCGTTCGAGGAAGAATTCGGGGTCGAGATTCCCGACGATGCCGCCGAGAAGATCACGACCGTCAAGGACGCGATCACCTATATCGACGAGCACAAGGGCTGATCCGGCCGGGGCGGCACCGCCGCCCCGCCGACCTGCCAGAGAGTTTCACGGCCCCCCGTCCCGGCGTAAAGCCATGGGCGGGGGGTCGTTCGTATCGACGCTGAACGAAAGAGGAATGCCCATGCGCCGCGTAGTCGTGACCGGCCTCGGCCTCGTGACCCCGCTGGGTGCCGAGGTCGAGGTTGCCTGGAAGAACCTGATCGCCGGCAAATCGGGCGCGGGGCCGATCACGCATTTCGATGCGTCGAACCAGAAGTGCCGCATCGCGTGCGAAGTGAAGCCCGCCGGCCATGAATATGGCTTCGACGCGGGGCTGCGCGTCGATCACAAGATCCAGCGGCAGGTCGATCCGTTCATCGTCTTCGGCATCGACGCCGCCGGACAGGCGCTGGAAGACGCCGGCCTGACCGACATGACCGAGGAAGAGCGCTACCGCGCCGGCTGCTCGATCGGCGCCGGCATCGGCGGCCTGCCCGGTATCGCCAGCGAATCGCTGGTGTGCGAGAACAAGGGCCCGTCGCGCGTCAGCCCGCACTTCGTCCACGGCCGTCTCATCAACCTGATCTCGGGTCAGGTATCGATCAAATACGGCCTGATGGGGCCGAACCACGCCGTCGTCACCGCCTGTTCGACCGGCGCGCATTCGATCGGCGACGCCGCGCGGATGATCGCGATGGACGATGCCGACGTGATGCTCGCGGGCGGCTCGGAAGGCGCGATCTGCCCGCTGGGCATCGCCGGCTTCGCGCAAGCGCGTGCGCTCTCGACCGCATTCAACGATCAGCCTGAAAAAGCATCGCGCCCCTATGACCGCGACCGCGACGGCTTCGTGATGGGCGAGGGTGCCGGCGTCGTCGTGCTCGAGGAATATGAGCGCGCCAAGGCGCGTGGTGCCAAGATCTATGCCGAAGTCATCGGCTATGGCCTGTCGGGCGACGCCTATCACGTAACGGCACCGCATCCGCAGGGGTCTGGCGCGTTCCGGTCGATGGAAATGGCGATGCGCAAGTCGGGGCTGTCGCTGACCGACATCAACTATATCAACGCGCACGGCACCTCGACTCCGCTGGGCGACGAGCTGGAGCTGGGCGCGGTGCGGCGGCTGTTCGGCGATGCGATCGGCGACATCGCCATGTCGTCGACCAAGTCGGCGATTGGCCATCTGCTGGGCGGCGCGGGCGCGGTCGAGAGCATCTTCTGCATCCTTGCGATGCGCGACGGCATCGTGCCGCCGACGCTCAATCTCGACAATCCGTCGGAAAATTGCGCGGGCGTCAACCTCGTCCCCCACACCGCGCAGGAGCGCAAGGTGAAGGCGGTGCTGAACAACTCGTTCGGCTTCGGCGGCACCAACGCTTCGCTGGTGATGAAGGCGCTCTGAGCCCCATGCGCCGGATCGGTTGCCTCGGCCTGATCGTCGGACTGCTCGGGATCGCCGCGCTGTTTGTCGTGATGCAGGGCTGGGGCGGGGCCGGTCCGGCGACGCGGACGCTGACCGTCGTCATCCCCGAAGGTGCCAGCCTGACGGCGGCGGCGGGCGAGCTGGAAAAGGCCGGGGCGATCCGCTCCGCCGACCGTTTCCGCCTCTATGCCCGTTTCCTCGGCAGCGGCGATCCGATCCGCGCCGGCGAGTATCAGGTGCCCGCCGGCCTCAGTCAGTCGGACATCCTGAAACTGCTGCAAGGCGGCCGCACGCTACGCCGCTTCGTCACCGTCCCCGAAGGCTGGCCCTCGGTGCTGGTGCAGGAAGCGGTCGCCAAGGCTCCGCAACTCGAAGGGCCGACCCCGCTTCCGCCCGAAGGCAGCATCCTGCCCGACAGCTATGATTATCAGCGGGGCGACACCCGCGCCGCCTATGTCGCGCGGATGCAGGCGGCGATGGACCGCTACCTCACCGCCGCATGGGCCAGCCGCAAGCCGACCACGGTCGCCAAGACCCCGCGCGAGGCGATCATCCTCGCCTCGATCGTCGAGAAGGAGACGGGCAAGCCGTCCGAACGGCGGATGGTCGCGGCGGTCTATTCCAATCGCCTCCGCATCGGCATGCCGCTTCAGGCCGACCCGACCGTCATCTACCCGATCACGAAGGGCAAGCCGCTCGGCCGACGCATCCTGCGCTCCGAACTGCTGGCGAAGAATGGCTACAACACCTATGCCTCGCGTGGGCTGCCGGTCGGGCCGATCGCCAACCCCGGCCGTGCCTCGATCGACGCGGTGCTCGATCCCGAGGACAGCGAGGCGCTGTATTTCGTGGCCGACGGCAGCGGCGGCCATGTGTTCGCGAACACGCTTGCCGAACACAATGCCAACGTCCAGAAATGGTATGCCATTCGGAGGGCGCGGGGAGAGATGTGATGCGGAGGATGGTGCTGGTTGCCGCGCTGGGCGTGGTCGCGCAGCCGGCAGCGGCATGTGCCGCCCCCACCCCCTATCGTCCGCTAACCGCACGACCGGCCGGAACCCAAAGCGTCCTGCTGGTCGAGGTCGTGTCGCTCGACTTCGCCCGCTATCCTGCGGTCGCGACGGTTAGCGTGATACGGGACGGCAAGCGCGCCGCAACCACCCACCGCATCTCCTTCCAACGCTCGATCTGCGGCGGCGAGCGCGATCCGGCAAAGGGCGACCGGCTCGTCGTCTATCTGCGCGGCTCCGACGCGCTCGGCTGGGCGATACCGGCCGAGGCGAAGAGGCTCGAGCGCAGTTTCGGCTGAACCCTGCTCCCCTCCCTGACAAGGGAGGGGCTGGGGGTGGGTAGGCCCGCGAGGGAACGGCTCACCTGCCACCGGCCGACCCACCCCCAACCCAGTTTCGGGTGAACAGTGCCCCGCACTGTTCAGGTCATGCCGAGGGCATGACCGACCCGAAACTCTTGTCAGGGAGGGGAGTACGTGGGGCACCCTACACCACTACTGTCACCCCGGACTGGTTCCGGGGTCCACGGTTCCGCACACACTGTAATCCGTGCGCTCGCGGCACGGTGGACCCCGGAACCAGTCCGGGGTGACGGTAGCGGTAGATACGGGTCGGCCGCTACACCGCCACACCAACCCTCACCCCCGCAACCCGCTCGCTGCATGCGCGCGCGTTTCGGTTTCGGCGTGGGTCGCGCCGACGATCCAGCTTCCGCCGACGCACAGCACCGGATCGAACGCCAGCCATTCGGACGCGCTCGCTTCGGTAATCCCGCCGGTCGGGCAGAATTTCGCCTGATAGAAGGGCGCGGCCAGCGCCTTGAGCGCCTTCAACCCGCCCGACGCCTCGGCCGGAAAGAATTTGAAGTGGGTGAGTCCCAGATCCAGCCCGCGCATGATGTCGCCCGCATTGGCGATGCCCGGCAGGAACGGCACGCCGCTGTCAAGGATCGGCCGGGCGATCGTCTCGGTCAGGCCGGGCGACACGATGAACTCGCTGCCCGCATCCATCGCCTGCGCGAACTGCTGCGCGCTCACCACGGTCCCGGCACCGACGATCGCGCCCTCGACCTTCTTCATCTCGGCGATCGCTTCCAGCGCGGCGGAGGTGCGCAGCGTGACTTCCAGCACGCGCAGGCCGCCCTTCACCAGCGCCTCGGCCATCGGCCGCGCCTGTGCGGCGTCGTGGACGACCAGCACCGGGATGACCGGGCTGGTCTGCATGATGGTTTGAATGGAGAGGGGGGCAATCGAAACGGTCATCGTGCGTGCTCCTGCGCGAAGGCTGCGGCGGCCCCGAACAGGCCGGGCTGGGGATGGGTGATAAGCTTGACCGGAATGCCGGCCATCAACGTCTGGAACCGCCCCTTGGCGGTGAAGCGCGTGCCGAAGCCCGATTCGAGCAGATGGTCCTTGAGGCGCAGGCCGAGCCCGCCAGCGATCACCACCGCCTTGGCCCCCTGTGCCAGCGCCAGATCGCCCGCGACCGCGCCCAGCGTCAGGCAGAAGCGGTCGAGCGCGGCGACGGCGATGCTGTCGGTCCCCTCCAGCGCGGCGGTCCAGATCGTCTTGTCGTCGCTATGCGGCACCGACACGCCCTCGATCTCGGCCAGCGTCTCATACCATGCCACGATCGACGGCCCGGCGCAGGCGCGTTCGGCCGATCCCCGGCCATGCGCGCGGCGCAACCGCTTGAGCAACGCATCCTCAATCCCGTCGAGTGGCGCGAAATCCTGATGCCCGCCCTCGGTTTCCAGCACATGATAGCGCTCGTCGGTGCGCAGCAACTGCGCGACGCCAAGTCCCGTACCCGGGCCGCAGATCGTCACCACGCCGCGCGTCGGTAATGGCCCCTCGGGGCCGCACAGATGGATAAAATCGTCGTCCGACACCTGGGCCACGGCATGGCCGACCGCGCCGAAATCGTTGATGATCGACCACACGTCGACGCCCAGCCGCTCGTTCATCAGCGGCGGGCGGATGATCCACGGATTGTTGGTCAGCTTGATGAGCGTGTCGTTGACCGGCGAGGCGACGGCAAGGCTGGCGGCACGCGGCAGCGGCCGACCGAGATCACGTTCGAATGCACGCCACGCCAGTTGCAGGCTGCCATGCTCGGCCACCTTCTGCGTGACCGGTTCGCCCAGATGCACCACGCGCCCGCCCGCGACCTCGGCGATGGCGAAGCGCGCGTGCGTTCCGCCGATGTCCACCGCTACGACTTCCATAGCCTCTCCTCTTGTCGTTCTTTGGGGACGGCGGGCTGTTTTACAGCCCCGCCGCCGCCAGCATCGCCGATCCGCCAGCTTCCGCTTCGCTCGCACCCTGGCGCATCATCGCGAAAATCTCGCGACCGGTGCCATCGGCGGCCGGCGGCACGGGCACATGCTCGCGCGCGGCCCATTCGTCGGCGGGGACCAGCGCTTCGAGCGTGTTGGCATTGGCATCCAGCCGGATGACATCGCCATCGCGCAGCTTGCCGATCGGCCCGCCGCCCAGCGCCTCGGGCGACAGGTGGATCGCGGCGGGCACCTTGCCCGATGCGCCCGACATGCGGCCATCGGTGACGAGCGCCACCCGATACCCGCGGTTCTGGAGCACGCCCAGCGCCGGGGTCAGCTTGTGCAACTCGGGCATACCGTTGGCCTTGGGCCCCTGATGGCGCACCACCACCACCACGTCGCGGTCGAGCTCCCCGGCCTTGAACGCCGCCTGCACCGCTGCCTGATCGCTGAACACGCGCGCCGGTGCCTCGATCACCCAGCGGTCGCGGTCGACCGCCGATACCTTGATGCAGGCCCGGCCGATGTTGCCCGACAGGATGCGGAAGCCGCCTTCCTCGCTGAACGGATTGTCGATCGTGCGGACGATGCTGTCGTCGCCGCTCGTCGGCGCATGGTCGCGCCAGACGAGCTGGTCGTCCTCGATCACCGACTGACGGCCATAGGCGGCCATGCCGTCCTTCGCGATGGTCAGCGTATCGCCGTGCATCAGTCCGCCGCGCAGCAGCTCGCGGATCACGAACGATGGCCCGCCGGCATCCTCGAAGCCGTTCACATCGGCCGATCCGTTGGGATAGACTCGCGTGAGCAGCGGCACGACCTCGCTCAACCGGTTGAAATCCTCCCAGTCGATCACGATCCCCGCCGATCGCGCGATCGCGGGCAGGTGAATCAGGTGGTTGGTCGACCCGCCGGTCGCCAGCAACACGATGGCGGCGTTGACGATCGCCTTTTCATCGACGACCCGCCCGATCGGGCGATAATCGTCGCCGTCCCAGCCGATCTCGGCGAGGCGATGCACGGCGGCGCGCGTCAGTTCCTGCCGCCGCTTGGTCCCCGGATTGGCGAACGAGGCGTCGGGGACATGCAGCCCCAGCGCTTCCATCATCATCTGGTTGCTGTTCGCGGTGCCGTAAAAGGTACAGGTGCCCTTGCCATGATACGCCGCGATCTCGGCGTCGAGCAGTTCCTCGCGCCCCACCTTGCCCTCGGCATAGGCTTCGCGCACCGCCGCCTTCTGCTTGTTGGCGATGCCGGTGCGCATCGGCCCGCCGGGGATCAGCACCATCGGCAGGTGGCCGAAGCGCAGCGCCCCCATCAGCAGGCCGGGCACGATCTTGTCGCAGATGCCGAGCAGCGCCGCGCCCTCGAACGTGCCATGGCTGAGCGCGATGGCGGTCGACAGCGCGATGGTATCGCGGCTGAACAACGACAGCTCCATGCCGGCATAGCCTTGCGTCACGCCGTCGCACATCGCCGGCACGCCGCCCGCGACCTGCGCCGTCACGCCCGCCTCGCGCGCCCACACCTTCATCTGTTCGGGATAGCGGTAATAGGGCGCGTGCGCCGACAGCATGTCGTTGTAGGCGGTGACGATGCCGATGTTCATCCGGTTCGCCGGGCGCATCGCGTCTCGGTCCTCGTCGGTCCCGGCATAGGCGTGCGCGAGGTTCGCGCAGCCGAGCATCGGCCGGTCGACGCCCGATTCGCGCTCGCGGTCGATCAGCGCGAGGTACGCGGCGCGTCTGTCGCGCGACGCTTCGATGATGCGGTCGGTGACGGCGGCGATCGTGGCGTTCAGGGCCATCATGCGCTCCAGTGAATATCGACGGGAAGTTCGACTTCGGCCAGCACCCGGCCGATGGGATAGGGCGACGACGCCCCCTGATCGATCGCGCGTTCGAGGACCGATTTCTTCTCGTCCCCGGTGATCGCGATCATCAGCGCGCGCGCCGACGCGATCGCCGCATGGCTCAGCGTCACGCGCGCCACCGGTGCCTCGGGCGGCAGCGGATCGGGCATCACGCCCAGCGCGCGGCGCTCCTTCGGACCGGTCAGCGCTTCGGTAAGATCGGGGCCGGGGAAGATCGACGCGGTATGCCCGTCGCCGCCCATGCCGAGCAGGCACAGGTCCAGCGGCCAGTGGAGGTCCTGCAACCGCGCGTCGGCGGCGCGCCCGGCGGCCTTGTAGTCTGCTGCCTTCTCGGCGGTCAGCGGGATCACCCGTGCGCCCTTGGGCAGAAAAATCTTGGCAAGGCCGGTGACGTTCGACAGCGCGTCGCCCATCGGCACGATCCGGTCGTCGGTCGGCACGATCGTCACGCGCTTCCAGTCGATCTTGGCCTTGACCAGCTTGTCATAGATCGGGGCAGGGGTGCGCCCGCCCGCCAGCGCGATCACCGCCGCGCCGCGTGCGTCGATCGCCGATTCGATGATGAACTGGATGTCGCCGGCAAGGGCTGCGGCGAACTCGGCGGGTTCGTCATATTCCCACCATTCGATCTCGGTCATGTATCTCTGTTCCGTAGCATAATGTTCAGCGGGTCAAGCGAGCGACCAACGCTACTCGTTCCACGTTACCCCGTCGCGCTCGGTCAGCGCGACGCTGGCGTTCGGCCCCCAGCTTCCCGAGGGATAGGGCTTGGGCGCGGTGCCATTGGCCTTCCACCCGTCGCGGATCGCGTCGATCCACTGCCACTGCGCCTCCACCTCGTCGCGGCGGACGAACAACGTCGGATCGCCTTCGATCAGGTCGAGCAGCAAGCGCTCATAGGCGATCCGCCGCCGCGTGCCGGCGAACGCGGTGGTCAGCGACAGGTCGAGCGGGACTTCGCGCAACCGCACCCCGTCGCGGTCGAGGCCGGGTTCCTTGGCCATCACCAGCAACCGGACATATTCCTCGGGCTGTAACCGGATCACCAGCGTGTTCGGCTGCAACCGCCCGCCGCGATCGGCGAAGATCGAATGCGGCACCGGCTTGAACTGGATCGAGATTTCGGAATGGCGGTCGGTCATCCGCTTGCCGGTGCGCAGGTAGAAGGGCACCCCCTGCCAGCGCCAGTTGTCGACATGCGCCTTCACCGCGACGAACGTCTCGGTATCCGAATCCTTGCCCAGCTCCTCGTCATAGCCGCGCACGATCTCGCCCTTGACCGCGCCGGCGTCATACTGGCCGGTGACGGTGTGGGTGCCGACCTCGGCCGGCCCGATCGGGCGGAGCGAGCGCAGCACCTTGACCTTTTCGTCGCGGATCGCGGTGCCGTCGAACTTGGCGGGCGGTTCCATCGCGATCAGGGCGACCAGTTGCAGCACATGGTTCTGCACCATGTCGCGCAGCGCGCCGACCTCGTCGTAATAGCCCGCGCGGCCCTCCAGCCCGACCGTCTCCGAAATGGTGATCTGGACATGGTCGATGCCGCGCGCGTTCCACACCGGCTCGAACATCGCATTGCCGAAGCGCAGCGCGAGGATGTTCTGGACGGTTTCCTTGCCCAGATAATGGTCGATCCGGTAGGTCCGCTCCTCGGGAAAGCCGGCGGCGACCAGATCGTTGATCTCGCGGCTCGACGCCAGATCCTTGCCGAGCGGTTTCTCGAGGCTGATCCGCACGTTCGGCCCGGCGAGGCCAGCGCCCTGCAACCCGGTGATCGTCGGCCCGAACAGCCACGGCGCGGTCGACAGGAAGATCGCTAGCCCGCCCGAGATGTCGCCCAGCTTCTCGGCCAAGACGCCGAAGCCGTCGACGTTCGACGCATCGAGCGGTTGATAGTGCAGCCGCGCGAGGAAGGCGTCGATCGCGCTTTCGTCCTTGCGGTCGTCGCTCAGGAATTCGTCGAGCGCGTGGCGGGCGAAGGCGCGGAAACCCTCGTCGTCATGCTCGTGGCGCGCGGTGCCGGTGATCGTCAGCCCCTGCGGCAACAGCCCGTCGGCATGCAGCCCATAGAGCGAGGGGAGCAACATCCGCTGCGACAGATCCCCCGTCGCGCCGAACAACAGCAGCTTCGCCACCGGTTGCCTCGTCATGCCTGCTCCTTGGTCCAATCGTCGGTCGTGCGCGCTCCTAGCAGCCAATTTCGCAAACGCGAAGGCGGCATAGGTATGCGACTTGTGAAAACGATTGTCGGGCAGGGTGGGGGGCGGCGAGCGGGCATAGGTCTGTACTGCGTCACGCGATCGTCATTCCGGCCTTTGCGGGGATGACGATCGTGAATGCGGCAGCCCCAGCTCCGAACGTAAGGACGGACCCCGCCCCAAAACTCCGTCATTCCGGCGAAAGCCGGAATCCACGGATACAAGCCGGCGCGACCCTTGCGATACGTCCCGTGTCCATGGATTCCGGCCTGCGCCGGAATGACGAAGTTTGCGAGGCTACCGCCCGGCAAACCAAAGGCGGCCCGGAACAACGGACCACAGCCCTCCTACAGCACCAACCCGGCAGTCTGGTCGAACCCGGCCATCAGGTTGAAATTCTGCACCGCCGCGCCCGCCGCACCCTTGCCCAGATTGTCGAGCGTCGCGATCAGCCGGGCCTGTCCCGTCTCCATATTGCCGAACACCCGGAGCGACAGCCGGTCGGTGCCGGCATCCGCCTCGATCTCCACCACCGCCTCATCGCCCGGCAATACGCGGACGACCGGCGATTCGCGGTACGCATCCTGCAACGCCTGTTCCATCGCGGTCAGGCTCGGCCGCCGCTGGAACGCGAACAGCGGCAACGGCACCTCGACCACCATGCCGCGATAGGTATCGACCACGGCGGGGGTGAACAGCGGCGGATGGGCGAGCCGCGCATGGCGCTGCATCTCGCCGACATGCTTGTGCGCGAGACCAAGGCCATAGCCCCGGTACGCCGTGTCGGCACCGCCGCCCTCGAACTCGGCGATCATCGCCTTGCCGCCACCCGAATAGCCCGACACCGCGTTGACGCTGACCGGCCAGTCGTGCGGGATCAGCCCGGCGCGCACCAGCGGCCGCACCAGCGCGAGGAAGCCGGTGGGATAACAACCCGGGTTCGACACGCGCATCGCCGTGGCGATGGCGCCGGGCTGCGACGGTTCCAGCTCGGCCATGCCATAGGTCCAGCCATCGGCGGTGCGATGCGCGGTCGATGCGTCGATCACCCGCGTGGTGTCGTTGTCGATCAGCGCCACCGCCTGCCGCGCGGCATCGTCGGGCAGGCACAGGATCACGAAATCGGCGGCGTTCAGCGCGTCGCGCCGCGCCGCCGGGTCTTTCCGCTGCGTATCGTCGAGCGTGATGAACTCGACGCCCGCGCGCCCGGCCAGCCGGTCGGCGATCTCGAGGCCGGTGGTGCCGGCGGCACCATCGATGAACAAACGGGTCATGCGGGGCGTCTCCGGGCAAGAACGGGGCCGAACCGGTCGAGCGCGGCGATCGGCTCGACCGTCACGCTGCCATCGGCATGGATCGCGGTATCGCCGTCGACCAGCATCGCGACATGATCGGCAAAGAACAACAGGTCGCCGCGTCGCAGCGGATCGCCGCCGGCCAAGGCCACGCCGAACTCGGCCGCCTGCAAATCGACGAAGCGGGCAGGGGCCTCGCCGGTGATGCCATGGGCGAGGAATATCAGTCCCGCCGCATCGACCCCGGCACCCGACCGGCCACCCGCCACCACGGCCACGCCGCGCAGCGCCAGCGCTGCCGCCACGGCATCGCCCGACAGGTCGGACAGCGCGCGCAGGTGCTCGGCCGGCACATAGCCGCCATCGACCTCGGCCCAGTCGCCCGTTACCGTCGCGGCAACGCGCGCACCCATCGGCAATGGCATCGGCAGGGGGGTAGCGGTCGAGCGGTCGGCATGCACCACGCTCTCGCGCACCACTACGATATGACTGACGGCATATTCGCCGATCAGCGCGTCGCGCGCGACCAGCCCGACGCTGCCATCGATCGGCGAGCGACCCCAGGCGTGGGTCGAGGTGAATTCGAGAACGTCGAACGGCTCGCCCGGCAGCAGTTGCGAGAGGACAGGGCCGCCCGCGCTCGTCGTCACGTCGGTCATGCGTCCCACGCTGCGCCGTACCGCTACCGCATAATGCGGCGCGAACACGCGGTCGGCGAGACGAATGTCGGCGAGGTCGCGCCGGACCGCCTCGGTCCGTCCGTCGAGCCGAACCGATCGCCCGCGCAGCGCGAAACGGCTACGCGGTGGCGTGTCGCCGATTGAAGTCGCCGACTCCGTCGCCGTCCATGAACTGCCCGAACTCTGCAAGAAAATTGGCCCCTTCGCTCGTCTGCGCGACGAAGATGTTGCGCTTGTCGGCGTCGTCGCGTTGACGGCGCAGATAGCCGAGCGTGCCCAGTCTGTTCAAGGCGCGTGTCACGACGGGCTTCGACACGTTCAAGGCGCGCGCCAGTCCGCGCACGGTATGCGGTCCGGGCTGGAGGTAGACGATCATCATCAACGCCATCTGGCGGTTCGTCAGATCGGGTTCGCCCGACCGGACGTAATCGACGAGCCCGTCCATCCATTTCTTGAGCAACGCAGCTTGGAACATCACTGGAACCTAACGTTCAAAACGACCGTACGGCGGGGTCGGAAACAGGAACGTCGCAGTCGCGCGCTTAGTTTCCCGTTCGATACGATTATGTTACGGATGTACGTTCAGGTGCGCTGCGGATACGGTCGAACCGATGCTGCCGGTCGGCCGGGTTCGCAAAGGCAGGGGGCGTAGACTTCCGCGCCCGAAACCGAGGCTTCGGTTGGACCCGAGCGACCCAGGGCAAACAAAACACTTCCCGGGAATTACCCCGAAAAGTCATCGAGTCGTGTAAATTTCGCACCCCGGGGAAGCCGCCCCGGCGCACCGCCGGCGTGTGATCCATCCGCACAGAACCGTCGCCCCGGCGAAAGCCGAAGCCGCAGGCGACTCTCGTCGCACGCTGTTCTCGGAAGATCCCGGCCGTCGCCGGCACTACGTGAAGGGACCAGCCCCCGGAACCGGCCACCACGCACCGATGTTTACACTATCCGCAAAACCGGCGTGCCCCGAACGGCAAACGGCCGGACTGTCGCCAGCCCGGCCGCCTGCGTGACGATCGCTCGTCAGCCCCCTTGTCAGCCACCGCTTCTACGCCCCTTCCCCCCTTCCAGGGCGGAGCCGGTTGGCCTCCCCGAACCGTGGCCTGTTGTGCCTGCGTTTCGTGAGGTCTTCGATACGTGTCCGAACTGTTGCTGTCACCAGCCCAGCGACCCTGTGCTTACGCTTTCCTTCACCATGTGTTCATTGTGCAACAGCCGCCCTTGCGGGGGGGGCGGGGCGTACCTACAGCGACAGGCGAACCGTATTTGTCAGGACCAGAACCACCCCCATGCTGCTGTCGCGCTACGAGCGGATGATCGCCCGCCGCTATCTGCTGCCCGGTCGGGGGGAGGCGTTCATCGCGCTCGTCGCCTCGATCAGCCTCGTCGCGGTGATGCTCGGCGTCGCCGCGCTCGTCATCGTCATGAGCGTCATGAACGGCTTCCGCGCCGAACTGTTCGACAAGATCGTCGGGCTGAACGGCCATGCCATCATCCAGGGTTACAACAACCAGTTGCCCGACTGGAAACGCATCGCCGCCGAGGCGCGCCGGACGCCCGGCGTCACCAGCGCGACCCCGCTGATCGAACAGCCGCTGTTCGCGACCTACAACGGCCGGTCCGAATTCATCCTGACCCGCGGCATGCGCGTCGAGGATATTCGCTCGACCCCGACGATCCGCGACAATGTGAAGCTGGGCTCGCTCGGTCCGGTGACGGCGGGCAGCGGCAACGTCGTCATCGGTTCGCGGCTGGCGCAGGCACTGGGCGTGACGGTCGGCAGCGAGATGACGATCATCAGCCCGCAGGGACCGACGACGCCGTTCGGCACGATGATCCGCCAGGTGCCCTACCGCGTGGCGGCGATCGTCGAGGTCGGCGTGTATGATTACGACAAGGCGTTCGTCATCATGCCGATCGAGGATGCGCAGCAACTGCTCCTCACCGGCGACTCGGTCGGCATGATCGAGATCGAGACGAACGACCCCGACGACATCGACCGCATCATGGCGCCCTTACGCGAAAAATTCGTGGCGCAGGCGCAGGTGTCCGACTGGCGGCAGCTCAATTCGGAACTGTTCCAGGCGCTGTCGGTCGACCGGATCGTGACCTTTACCGTATTGTCGATCATCATTTTGATCGCGGTGTTCAACATCCTGTCGTCGCTCATCATGCTGGTGCGTGCCAAGACGCGCGACATCGCGATCCTGCGCACCATGGGCGCGACGCGCGGCGCGCTGCTGCGCATTTTCATGACGGTGGGCACCGCCATCGGCGCGCTGGGCGTCGGGGCGGGGCTGGTACTGGGCTTCGTGTTCCTTGCCTTCCGCCAGCAGGTGGTCGCCGGGATCGGCAAGGTGACGGGGATCGAGATCTGGGACCCGACGATGCGCTATCTGACCGAACTGCCGTCGAAGGTCGATCCGGTCGAGATCGTCGGCATCGCGCTCACCGCGCTGCTCTTTTCGTTCCTCGCCACGCTGTATCCGGCGTTCAAGGCGGCCAATACCGATCCCGTCCAGGTGCTGCGCTATGACTGAAGCCGTTCTCGAAACCCGCGACCTCCGTCGCAGCTTCACGCAAGGGGAAGCGACGATCGACGTCCTGCGCGGTGTGAACCTGCGCGTCGCGCCGGGCGAGATCGTGGCACTCCTTGGTCCCTCGGGCTCGGGCAAGTCGACGTTGCTGCAAGCGGTCGGCCTCTTGGAAGGTGGCTTCAAGGGCGAGATACTGGTGTGCGGCCAGCAGGTCGCCCGCGCCAGCGCCAACGGCCGGACCGAGGTCCGCCGCGACCGGATGGGCTTCATCTATCAGTTCCACCACCTGCTGCCCGATTTCAACGCGCTGGAAAACGTCGTCCTGCCGCAGTTGGTGCGCGGCAGCCACCGCAAGGAGGCCGACGCCCGCGCCACCGAACTCCTGACCGCGCTGGGCCTCGGCAATCGCCTGACCCACCGCCCCAGCCAGTTGTCGGGCGGCGAGCAGCAGCGCGTGGCGGTCGCCCGCGCGCTTGCCAATCGCCCAGCGCTGGTGCTGGCCGACGAACCGACTGGCAATCTCGACGAGGCGACCGCCGATGTCGTGTTCGCCGAGTTCCTCCGGCTGGTGCGCGGGCAGGGGTCGGCAGCGCTGGTCGCGACGCATAACGAACGCCTCGCTGCGCGGATGGACCGGGTGGTGCGACTGCACGACGGGGTACTGGCATGACCGATCTCCACGCGCTGCCGGTCACGGCCGCCGACGGGACCACGACCACGCTGGCGGCCTATCGCGGGCAGGTGCTGCTGGTGGTCAACGTGGCCTCCAAATGCGGCTTCACCCCGCAATATACCGCGCTGGAGGCGCTGCACCGCCGTTATGGCCCCCAAGGCTTCGCGGTACTCGGCTTTCCCTGCAACCAGTTCGGCGGGCAGGAACCGGGAGACGCGGCGGAAATCGCCAATTTTTGTTCGCTGACCTACGACGTGAGTTTCCCGCTCTTCGCCAAGGTAGACGTCAACGGCGCGGATGCCGCCCCACTGTTCCGCCACCTCAAGGCGGCGGCGCCCGGCGTACTGGGCAGCGAGGGGATCAAATGGAACTTCACCAAGTTCCTGATCGACCGCACCGGGGAAGGGGTGAAGCGCTATGCCCCCACCACCAAGCCCGAGGAACTGGCGAACGAGATCGAGCGGCTGCTCGGCTGAACCGCCGCCGCCCGGTTGATCGCGGGCGACGTGTCGCCTATGTGCGCCGCTTCACGGCCGTGCGCGGTCGCACCAACTTCGGAAATGTTCCCCGCCCATGTTCACCTTCCTGCTTGTCGTCCATGCGATCATCGCCGCGTTGCTCGTGACGGTGATCCTCATGCAGAAGTCGGAAGGCGGCGGGCTGACCACGGGCGGCAGCCCTTCGGGGCTGATGTCGGCGCGCGGCGCGGCCGATTTCCTGACGCGGGCGACGGCGGTGCTGGCGGGACTGTTCATCACGATGAGCATCGCGCTGGCGGTGATCGCGGCGAATCGCGGCACGGGCACGATCGATACCTCGCTCGCGCGGCCGACGACTCCGCCGCCGGCCGCGACCGGTCCGGTCAATCCGGCCGCCGATCCGGTTGGCAATCTGACCGGGGCCGACAACGGCGCCGTTCCGCTCGTCCGCTAAAACCCTTATCCATCAACCGGTCCGTCGTATTTCGCGGGCGTGGGGGCAACCCCGCGCTTGGCGGCGATGGCGTTCGACGCTAGGCGATTTCTCCCATGGCGCGGTATATCTTCATCACCGGCGGCGTGGTTTCGTCGCTCGGCAAGGGGCTCATGGCGGCCTCTCTCGCAGCACTCTTGCAGGCGCGGGGCTACAAGGTCCGCATCCGCAAGTTCGACCCCTATCTCAACGTCGATCCGGGCACGATGTCGCCCTATCAGCACGGTGAGGTCTATGTGACCGACGACGGGGCCGAAACCGACCTCGACCTCGGCCATTACGAACGCTTCACCGGCGTCGCGGCGCACCAGAGCGACAATGTCACCTCCGGGCGCATCTACCAGACGATCATCCAGCGCGAACGGCGCGGCGATTATCTGGGCGCGACGGTGCAGGTGGTCCCCCACGTCACCGACGCGATCAAGGCGTTCGCGCAGGCCGATACCGTCGATGACGACGGGCAGGACCTCGACTTCGTGCTATGCGAGATCGGCGGGACGGTCGGCGATATCGAATCGCTGCCGTTCATCGAGGCGATCCGCCAGTTGAAGAACGAGCTGGGTCGCGGCCGCTCGATCAGTATCCACGTCACGCTGGTGCCGTACATCGCGGCGGCGGGCGAGCTGAAGACCAAGCCGACGCAGCATTCGGTGCGCGAACTGGCGGCACTGGGCGTGCAGCCTGACGTGCTGGTGTGCCGCTGCGAAAAGCCGCTGCCGGCCAGTGAGCGCGCCAAGATCGCGCTGTTCTGCAACGTGCCCGCCGCCGCCGTAATCCCCGCGCTCGACGCATCGAGCATTTATGCGGTGCCCGAACAATATCATGCCGAGGGCCTCGACGCCGAAGTGCTCCGCGCGTTCGGCATCGAACCGGGCGACGCACCCGATCTGTCGCGCTGGTCCGACATCATGGACCGGTTGCAGAACCCCGAGGGGCAGGTGACGATCGGCGTGGTCGGCAAATATGTCGGCCTGCAGGACGCCTATAAGTCGCTGAACGAGGCGCTGGTCCATGGCGGCATCGCCAACCGGGTGAAGGTCAACATCCGCTGGATCGACGCCGAACTGTTCGAGGGCGACCACGATACCGTCGCCGCCGAACTGGAACCATGCCACGCGATCCTCGTCCCCGGCGCGTTCGGCGAACGCGGTGCCGAGGGCAAGATCGCCAGCGTCCGCTTTGCCCGCGAACGCCGCGTGCCCTATTTCGGCATCTGCTTCGGCATGCAGATGGCGTGTATCGAGGGAGTCCGCGATCTGGGCGGCGTCGCCGACGCATCGTCGACCGAATTTGGTCCGACCGAGCAACCGGTGGTCGGCATGATTACCGAATGGATGACCCCCGAGGGTATCCAGAAGCGCGAATCGGACGGCGATCTGGGCGGTACGATGCGGCTGGGTGCCTATGAAGCGTCGCTCGCCGGCAATTCGGTCGTCGCCTCGATCTATGGCGGCACGACGATCAGCGAACGCCACCGCCATCGCTACGAGGTGAACACGGGATACCGTGAGATGCTCGAACAGGGCGGGCTGGTATTCTCCGGCATGTCGCCCGATGGCATGCTGCCCGAGATCGTCGAGCGCCCCGATCATCCGTGGTTCGTCGGCGTGCAGTTCCACCCGGAGCTGAAGTCGAAGCCGTTCGACCCGCACCCGTTGTTCGCCAGCTTCATCGCAGCGGCGGTGAAGCAGTCGCGGCTGGTCTGACCCGTCCGCCTGTCGGTCCGACGTAGGCGTGGGAAAAGAAGGTTGGTTCACGCGGAGGCGCGGAGGAGACGCGGCTCCCCACTAGTTGCGCGCCGCAGGCGACATCGACCTTGGCGCTGCCGGATACGAGAGCGACGCTGCCGCGTCCGATACACCTCCGCGCCTCCGCGCCTCCGCGTGAACCAACTTTCTTCCTCTATACTACCGCGTAAAACGCGAACGGGCGCCCGGACCATCGTCCGGGCGCCCGCCCACGGCGCGCAAAGGGGGGAAACGCGCCGTAGCGCTTACGCGGCCTGCGCGGTGTCGTTGGCGATCACCGGCGCGGCAGGCGTTTCGTTGCCGATCGCCACGCGGCGCGGCTTCATCGCATCGGGAACTTCGCGACGCAGGTCGATCGTCAGCAGCCCGTCGGCCAGATCGGCCGCCTCCACCACGATGAAATCGGCCAGCTCGAAGCGCCGCTCGAAGCTGCGGTTGGCGATGCCCAGATGCAGCACGGCGCTCTTCTGCGCATCGGTCTGCTCCGCCTTGCGGCCCGACACGACCAGCAGATTCTGCTGCGCGGTGATCTCGACCTCGTCGCGCTTGAAGCCCGCGATCGCCAGCGTGATGCGATAGCGATCCTCGGCGACGCGCTCGAGATTGAACGGCGGATAATTCTCGCCCGCATTGGTGCGGGTGTTGCTTTCCAGCATGTCGAACAGCCGGTCGAAGCCGACGGTCGAACGGCGGTAGGGGGTGAAGTCGAAGCTACGCATGTCAAATCCTCCAATCGAAGCGATGTGAACGTCCTCGGCATCCGTCATCACGCGATACCGGTTCGTGAGCGACCCGTATGGCATCGCTCGATAACCGATATGGTTCGATCACGATCGGCTTCAAGGCATGCGCGTGAACAATTCAACCTTCATGGGGCGCAACTGCTTCTTTCTACCAAATCCCTATGGGTAAAATAGGGTATTGGCATAAGCAGAACCGATCAGGGGGTCTCCATGCGCCGTTTCCGTTCTTTCGCTGTGCTGAGCGCAGCGACCATGTTCACGCCCGCCGCCTTCGCCCAGGCAGGCCCGCCGGGGCAGTTGGCGATGCTCGTGCCGCCCGCCGCACCCGTGACGGCGGCCGCGCCGGCGGACGACCCGGTCGAACCGGTGGTCGACCAGCGCAATTCGGGCGACATCGTCGTCACCGCGCGTCGCCGGGAGGAGAATGTGCAGGACGTGCCAGTCGCGCTGTCGGTCATCGGCGGCGCGCAACTGGAAGCGCAGGGGACCTACAACCTCAACCGGCTGACGCAGTTGCAGCCGACGCTCCAGTTCTTTTCCACCAATCCGCGCAACACCTTCATCAATATCCGCGGCATCGGCGCGCCGTTCGGCCTGACCAACGACGGGTTCGAACAGGGCGTCGGCATCTATATCGATCAGGTCTATTACAACCGTATCGCCGCCGCGACGCTCGACTTCGTCGATGTCGAACGGATCGAGGTGCTGCGCGGGCCGCAGGGCACGCTCTACGGCAAGAACACCACGGCGGGGGCGATCAACGTGACCACCCGCGCGCCGAGCTTCGCGTTCGAGGGACGCGCCGAAGTGTCGGTCGGCGATTATAATTTCAAGCAGGCCAAGGTTTCAGTGTCCGGTCCATTGGCCGACAATCTGGCGACGCGGATCAGCGTGTCGAGCACTGACCGGCGCGGCACGATCTATAACGTCGCCACCGGCCAGTGGATCAATTCGCAGGACAATCTCGGCGTGCGCGGCGCGCTGTTGTGGAAGCCGACCGACAGCCTGAACGTCACACTGGCCGGCGACTTCAACGTGCAGGACCCGATCTGCTGCGGGCAGATCTATGCCCGCGTCGGCACGACGCAGCGCGCCGCCAACCGGCAATATGCCGCGCTGACCGCGCTGTTCCCCGGCTACCGCGTGCCCAGCACCGATCCGTTCGACCGGGTGACCGATCTCGACGCGCAACTGCGCGCGCGCAACGAGATGGGCGGCGCATCGCTGCGGGCCGAATGGGATGTCGGTTCGGGCACCGTCACCTCAGTCACGGCATGGCGCTATTGGGACTGGCAGCCGGCCAACGACCGCGATTTCACCGGGTTGCCGGTCTATCTGCGGGTCAACAACCCGACCAAGCAGGACCAGTACACCCAGGAACTGCGCTATGCGCATGAGGGGACCGGTTACGACTTCGTCGTCGGCGCGTTCGGCTTCTATCAGAAGATTCACACCACCGGCGTGCAGGAAACCGGCACGGCGGCCAGCGCGTGGCTGCTCAACCCGACCAGCGCCTTGTCGCGCAACCCGGCGGTACTGAACCGGGTCATCGCCGAGAACGACATCCGCCTCGACAATCTGAGCGTCGCGGCGTTCGGCAAGCTCAACTGGCACGCGACCGATGCGCTGACGATCTCGCCGGGCGTCCGCGTCAATTACGATCGCAAGAACGGCCTCTACAATTCGGTCGTTACCGGCACCGCGTCGGACGGCACGCGACAGGTGGTCAGCAGCACGCCGGGCAGCCCCTATTACAACGACCCGTGGACGGCGGCGCAGCGCGGGGTGCAGGCGTCGCAGTTCTTCGAGCCGAAGTTCAGCGCGTGGAACCTCTCCTACGACCTGAACCTCGCCTATGAGGTCACGCCCGACGTGCTGACCTATGCGACCTATGCGCGGTCGTTCAAGACCGGCGGCATCAACCTGAACGGCGTGCCCAGCCGTGCCGATGGCACCCCCGCGCTCGACGTGGCGCAGATCGATCCCGAAAAGGTCGACCATCTCGAACTGGGGCTGAAGACCCAGTTCTGGGATCGGCGGATCACCTTCAACGTCGCCGGCTTCTGGACGATCATCAAGGATTTCCAGGCGAGCGTCATCAGCAACGTCAGCGGCAGCAATGTGCTGCGCGGCTATCTCGCCAATGCCGACCGGGTGCGCTCGCGCGGCGTCGAGGCGGATTTCTCGATCCGGCCGTCCGATCGCCTGAGCGCCTATGCGAGCGGTGCGTTCACCGATGCGAAGTTCGTCCGCTTCCTCGATGCACCATGCCCGCCCGAACTGGCGGGCGGCGGCACCGGCCTGCCGGTCGGGGCAGCAGCGACGCCGGGGGCGAACAGCCCGGCCAACTGCAACGTCTCGGGCCAGTGGCTGCCGGGCATCTCGAAATGGGCATTTTCGTGGGGGACCGAATATGCGCTTCCCGCCAAGCTGCTCGATCGCGATGGCAAATTCTATGTCGGCTATGACGCCAATTATCGCTCGAAATTCTCGTCCAACGCCTCGCGGTCCGCGTACACCGACATCGACGGCTATTCGATCCACAATTTCCGGGCGGGCTATCGTACCGGGGAGTTCGATATTTTCGGCTGGGTGCGCAATGCGTTCGACCAGGATTACTTCGAATCGCTCGCCGTCACGCCGGGCAATACCGGGCTGATCTCGGCGCAACTGGGCGATCCCCGGACGTGGGGCGGTACGGTCAAGCTGTCGTTCTGATGCGGGAATGGGTCGGTGTCCCGCACCGGCCCATTCGCGGCTTAGACTTCCTTGCGGTCGGACAGCGCGCTGATGATCGCGATGACACCGCCGAACAGGAAGCTAGCACCGAGGATATAGCCCGGCAGGGTCAGCGCGGACCATGGCACCGTCGTATAGAGTGCGATCGCCAGCAGGACGTTCAGCGCGCCGAGAACCAGCATCGGCCAGCGCAGTCGCCGGAAGCGGAAAGCGACGATCAATTCCATGACGCCGCGTACGCCGAGCCACAGGATGACCATCAGCGTCAGCGACAATGCTCCGCCGACCGGCATGAGGATCATATACCCGCCGGCGAGCACCGAGAGCGCCCCGAACAGGATCGAATAGGCGCGGTGCCCCCGGCGGTTGCGAAACCCCGCCACCAGCGAGGCGATGCCGCCCGCCAGAAAGAAGAAGCCGACGACCAGCGTCGCCGCCAGCGTGGCGGGAAAGGGCGCGGCAAAGGCGAGGATGCCGACCAGCACCGATACGATGCCATAGGCAAGGGTCCAACCCCATCCGGTCGGGGCGATACGGGTATCGCGGGCGAAATCGGTCATGCTTGTCCTCCTGTTCCGGCCCGAACGGGCGCGGCGGACGGCGGTTCCGTCGCACCCGCACTGGTCGAATCAGGATGCTGGGAGTAGGTATGCGGCATGTCGCATTCCGGGTTCGTGCCGCTCCGCATCTTTTCGTCCTACACCATGCTGGAAGGCGCGATCGATCCGAAGGCGATCGCCAAGACCGCGCGCAAGCTGAATTTTCCCGCCGCCGGGCTGACCGATCGCAACGGCCTGTATGCCGCGATGGCCTTTTCGGACGGGTGCAAGGATGCGGGCGTGCAGCCGGTAGTCGGCACGCTGCTGGCGGTCGCGCGACCCGATCACCCGGGCGATGTCCAGATCGACTGGCTGGCGCTCTATGCGCAGGATAGCCGCGGCTATGACAATCTGTGCGCACTGGTGTCGATGGCGCACCTCGACCGGCCGGTTGAAATCCCGGCGCATGTCCCGCTCGACGCACTGGTCGGACGCAGCGACGGGCTGATCGCGCTGACCGGGGCGGGCGACGGCGCGCTCACCCGGCTGTTGGGGGAGGGGCAGGCCAAGGCGGCGCATGCCTATGCCGACCGGTTGCAGGCGCTGTTCGGCGACCGGCTCTATGTCGAGCTGGCCCGGCGTGGCGAGGTGGTGGAGGAACGTGCCGAGGCGGCGCTGATCGACCTCGCCTATGCCCGCGACCTGCCGCTGGTCGCGACCAATCCGTGCTGTTTCGCCGAACCCGATTTTCATGACGCGCACGACGCGATGCTCTGCATCGCCTCGTCGAGCTATGTCGTCAGCGAGGACCGGCAGCGCTCGTCGCCCGAAGCTTGGCTGAAACCCGCGCCGGTGATGCGGACGCTGTTCGCCGACCTACCCGAAGCGCTCGCCAACACATTGGTCGTGGCGCAGCGCTGCGCGGTGGCCGCCCCCAAGCGCAAGCCGATCCTCCCCAGCCTTGCCGGCGACCGCGAGGGCGAGGCGATGAAGCTGCGCGTCGATTCGCACGCCGGGCTTGTCGACCGGCTGCGCAAGATCGTGGCACTCGACGCCGGGCTGGTGCAGGCCGAGGTCGCGGTCGAGGAACCGGCACCATGGGAGGACGCGCCGACCCCGGCCGAGGTCAACGGCACCGTGCCCGAGATTTCCGAAGCCGAGTTGGCAGAGCGCTTCCCCGATTATTTCGCCCGGCTCGACTTCGAACTCGACGTCATCTGCCAGATGGGGTTTCCCGGCTACTTCCTGATCGTCGCCGACTTCATCAAATGGGCCAAGGATCACGACATTCCGGTCGGGCCGGGCCGTGGTTCGGGTGCAGGTTCGGCGGTCGCGTGGGCGCTGACCATCACCGATCTCGATCCGATCAAGCTGGGCCTGCTGTTCGAGCGCTTCCTGAACCCCGAGCGCGTGTCGATGCCCGACTTCGACATCGATTTCTGCGAAACGCGGCGGGGCGAGGTCATCCGCTACGTCCAGCACAAATATGGCCGCGATCAGGTGGCGCAGATCATCACCTTCGGGAAGCTGAAGGCGCGCGCGGTGCTGAAGGACACCGGCCGCGTGCTCCAGATGAGCTATGGTCAGGTCGATCGTCTCGCCAAGCTGGTGCCCAACCACCCGACCGATCCGTGGACGCTGACCCGCGCGCTGAACGGCGTGTCGGAACTGCACCAGCAATATACCCGCGAGGACGACGTCCGCCGGCTGCTCGATCTGGCGATGAAGCTGGAGGGGTTGCCGCGCCACTCCTCGACCCACGCCGCCGGCGTGGTGATCGGCGACCGGCCGCTGAGCGAACTGGTGCCGCTCTACCGCGATCCCCGCTCCGACATGCCCGTTACCCAGTTCGACATGAAATATGTCGAGGGTGCCGGGCTGGTGAAGTTCGACTTCCTCGGCCTGAAAACGCTGTCGGTGCTGAAATTCGCGGTCGAGCTGCTGGCGCGGCGTGGGGTCGTGGTCGATCTCGACAGCCTCGGCTGGGACGACGAGGCGACCTATGACCTGCTCAAGCGTGGCGATACCGTCGGCGTGTTCCAGTTGGAATCGGAGGGCATGCGCCGCACGCTGACGGCGGTGCGGCCGACCAACTTCGGCGACATCATCGCGCTCGTCTCGCTCTATCGCCCCGGACCGATGGACAACATCCCGATGTTCGGCGCGCGCAAGGCCGGGCGCGAGCCGATCGTCTATCCGCACGACGCGCTCGAACCGATATTGAACGAGACCTACGGCATCTTCGTCTATCAGGAACAGGTGATGCAGGCGGCGCAGATCCTCGCCGGCTACAGCCTCGGCGGCGCGGACATGCTGCGCCGCGCGATGGGCAAGAAGGTGCAGGCGGAGATGGACGCGCAGCGCTCGATCTTCGTCGAGGGCTGCGCCAAGGTGAACGGCATCAAGGAGGCGAAGGCCAACGAACTGTTCGACCTGATCGACAAGTTCGCCGGATACGGATTCAACAAGAGCCACGCCGCCGCCTATGCGCTGCTCGCCTATCAGACCGCGTGGTTGAAGGCGCATCATCCGCATGAATTCTTCGCCGCGTCGATGGCGTTCGACTATGCGCAGACCGACAAGCTGGCGATCTTCGTCGACGACATGAAGCGGCTGCGCATCGACTGCCTGCCGCCGTGTGTGAATGCGAGCGATGCGACCTTCGGCGTCGAGCCGGTCGGGGACGGGCTGGCGGTGCGCTATGCCCTGTCGGCGCTGAAAGGCGTGGGCGAGCGCGCGATGGAGTTGATGGTGGTCGAACGTGCCGCCAACGGACCGTACCAGTCGCTCGACGATTTCGCCGCGCGGGTCGATCCCAAGCTGCTCAACAAGCGCCAGATCGAGACGTTGGCGGCGGCCGGGGCATTCGACTGCATGCACGCCGACCGGGCTGGCGTCCATGCGCTGGCCGATACGCTGATGGCGACGGCCCAGCGGACCGAGGCCAATCGGACGAGCGGGCAGGGCGGCCTGTTCGGCGAAGCGACCGGTGCCGCCGAAGCGGCGATCCGCCTGCCGGATGTCCACTGGTCGCTGACCGAGGCGATCGCGGCGGAAAAGGATGCGTTCGGCTTTTACTTCTCGGCGCATCCGCTCGACCGCTATGCCCATCTGGCGAGTGCGCATGGCGCGCGGCAGATCGCCGATCTGGCGTCGACCGCCGTTCCCGAAGGCGGCCGGGTCGGCGCGACCGTCGCCGCGCTGGTCGAGGATGCGCGCTGGCGGACCTCGGCACGGGGCAAGCGCTATATGATGGCGACGCTGTCCGATGCGTCGGGGCAGGTGCCTGTCACCTGTTTCGACGAAGGCCCGGCCAACGACCTCGAAGCAGCGGGCAAGATCGGTGGATGCGGACTGTTCACGCTCGAACTCGACCGCCGGGCGGGCGACGAGAGCGCGCGGGCGACGGTCAAGGCGATCAAGCCGTTCGACACGATCGCGAAGGACGTGCGGCTGCGGCTCGACCTGACCGTCGACGATGCGGTCGCGTTTCCGGCCCTTGCGGCGCTGGTCGATGGCGAACGCGGCGGGCGCGGCGAAATCTGGGTACAGGCGCCGGCGGACGGTGGAATCGAAGCCTGGGTATGCCTCGGCCGGACCTATCGTATCGATGGCGAGCTTGCCGAACGCGCGCGCAGGTTGCAGGGTGTGACCCATGCGGCGTTCGATACGGTGAAGGCACCGCTCGCCGCCGTGGGTTGAGCGCGCCGTCCCCCGCGCTCATCGGCTAAGGAGAGCGTGATGCTGGGCGGGATGCAGGACTTCGAGCTTCGGGTGCCGCGACTGCTCGACCATGCCGAGCGCGAGCATGGCGGCCGCGAGATCGTCACCCGCTGGGCCGATGGCAGCGAAAGCCGGACCGACTGGGCCGGGATCGCCCGCGACGCGCGGCGGCTGGCGCAGGCGCTGGCGGCGATGGGAATCCGCCCCGGCGACCGGGTGGCGACGCTGGCGATGAACCATGCCCATCATCTGGTCGCATGGTACGGCGTGATCGGGATGGGCGGGCTGATCCATACCATCAATCCGCGGCTGTTCGACGACCAACTGGCCTATATCGCGACCCATGCCGGCGACCGGGTGCTGCTCCATGACCGTGCCTTCGCTCCCATTGTCGAGCGGATGCGGTCGCGCTGGCCGACCATCGAGCGCTATGTCGTGATGGACGGCGACGGCCCCGACAGCCTGCGCGCGCTGATCGAGGCGCAGGACGGCGATTATGCGTGGGTCGAGGGGAGCGAGCGCGAGCCGTGCATGGTCTGCTACACCAGCGGCACGACCGGCGATCCCAAGGGCGTGGTCTATTCGCATCGCTCCAATGTGCTGCATGCCATCGCCGAGCTGCAACCGGCCGAGTTCGATCTGTCGAGCCGCTCGGTCTGCCTGCCGGTGGTGCCGATGTTCCATGCGGTCGGCTGGGGTCTGCCGTTCGCCGCCCCTGCCGTGGGGGCGAAGCTGGTATTGTCGGCGGTGAACGATGCGGGGGTGCTGTGCGAGTTGATGAACCGCGAGCGCGTGACCCATTCGGCAGGCGTGCCGACGGTGTGGTTCGCGATGTTCGAGCATATCGACCGCACCGGCACCCGGCCCGAACATCTGAAGATCGTCACCATCGGCGGATCGGCCGCGCCGCGCGCGATGATCGAGCGGATCATGGGCATGGGCGTGCGGGTCAACCATGCGTGGGGCATGACCGAGACGTCGCCGATCGGCACGATGGGTGCGCCCAGTCTCGATTGGGATGACCTGAGCTTCGAGGCGCGGGTCGATCAGGTCTGTCGACAGGGCAAGGTGCCGTTCGGCGTCGAGCTGCGCACCGTCGACGACGCCGACCGGCTGCTGCCGCGCGATGGGGTAACGTCGGGCCGGTTGCAGGTACGCGGACCATGGGTCATCAAACGCTACTTCCTCGACGAAAGCGGCGATGCGCTGACCGCCGATGGCTGGTTCGATACCGGCGATGTCGCGGTGATGCACCCCGACGGCACGATGCAGATCACCGATCGCGACAAGGACGTCATCAAGTCCGGCGGCGAATGGATCAGTTCGGTCGAGCTGGAGAATGCGGCGGTCGGTTGTGCCGGCGTCGCCGAGGCGGCGGCGATCGGCGTGCCGCACCCGCGCTGGGACGAACGGCCGATCCTGCTGGTCGTGCGGCAGGCGGGGAGCGCGGTGGACGAGGCGACCATCCACGCCCATCTGGCCGGGCGGGTGGCGAAATGGTGGCTGCCCGATGCGATCCTGTTCGTCGAGCAGCTACCGCACAGCGCCACCGGCAAGCTGCGCAAGAGCGAACTCCGCGCGCAATATCGTGACTATCCGATTTAAAGCACGCGATCGTCGAACAGGCCGGTCATGACGGTGGAGGCATAGAGCCGCACCGCGCGGTCGCGTTCCATCGTCGCGGCCCAGTTGCGCATGTCGAACGCCGCGTTCTGGAGCGCCATCAGCGCCTGTGCCGCGATCAGCGGGTCGACCGCGCGGACCGATCCTTCGGCGATGCCGTCGCTGATCGTGCCGGCGAAGCGGCGGGCGATGCGGTTCGACCGGTCGACCATCGCCTGCCGCACGCCGAGCGGCAGGCCCGAGAGCGCGGTGGTGCGCAGCAACGGGCCCTGTTCGGCGAACTGCGCATCGACCAGCAGCGCGATCGCGCTCGACAGGCGTTGCCAGTGGCTGCCCCCGGCACGATCGGCGGCGCGTTGCGCTTCGCCGATCGTGTCGAAGCTGCGGCGATAGCAGGCGGTGACGAGATCGTCCTTGGCATCAAGATGATGGTAGAACGAGCCCTTGGTCACGTTCAGCTCGGATGCGATCCGCTGGACCGAGGCCCCGCGATAGCCCAGCTCGTTGATGAGCCGGGTGGCCGCGCGCAGAAAGGCGTCGCGGCCGGGTTCCTCGCTGGCAGGGGCGAGGGCGAGCGGGGCCGGGCTCCAGTGCTGGCCGGGCGCGGCGAGGCCATGGGCGAACACATCCATCAGCCGCGCCTCGACCCGGTCGTACTGGTCGGGTTCGTAGCGATCGAGCCATACCGTCAGCCAGAAGCTGTTTTCGAGCAGGACATGGGCGCGCGCGCTGTTCAGGTCCTTGTGCGCGCGGTCGCTGTCGGGGCCCCAGAGCGTGCGGGTCTTGCGGAACACGTCGCGCCAGCCGGCGAGCAGCCGCGCCTTGAACGGATCGTCCATCGCGCGCAGATCGGCGAGGACGGCGGTCGGGCGTTCCTCGCCCGCTTCGATCCGGCGCTGGCGTTCGAAATGGATGGCGAGGAAGCGGGCGACGCGCGCCTGCGGGGTAGGCTCGGTCAGCGATTCGTCGAGCGTCGCCTGCAACCAGCCGAGCGTATGATCGAACGCGGCGGCGGCAAGGTCTTCCTTGCGCTTGAAATAATAGGTGACGCTGGTGGTGTTCAGCCCCACCCGGCGTGCCACGTCGGCGAAGGTCATACCCTTGGCGCTGGCTTCGTTGATCGCTTCTGCTGCTGCGGCGAGGATGGCGTCGCGCTTGGCGCGGTAGCGTTTGGTGGCCACGGGGCTGGTCGTCATGGTCGCGATCCTAGCAGATCGGGTGTGCGCCCCAACCCCCTTTTTCCGGCAATGGATGTTCATTACCGAAATCAGGGTATGGCCGGAACGGCATGCGTCGGCCGCGATGGCGGCGCGACCGATACCGTACCGGCAGCGGCCCGCCCGGAACGAACGGAATGCCCGGCACTTGGTCAGGGGATATTCCGTTGCCGAGGTGCCCGATGGCCGACATGCTGACCCCGCCGATCCGCTTCACCCCCGCGCTCGAACAGCGTGAGCCGGACGAGGCGGAGACGATCGCCGATCTGAACCGGTCGTTCGACATCATCCTCGACACGACGGCGACGGATTATGGCAAGGCGGTGCGGGCGGTACATGCCAAGGCGCATGGCATCGTGAAGGCCGAACTGACGGTCCACGACGGACTGCCGGACGAATATGCGCAGGGGCTGTTCGCCACGCCGGGCCGCCATGCGGTGTGGATGCGCTTTTCGACCAATCCGGGTGATATTCTCGACGATGCGATCGGGTTGCCGCGGGGCCTCGCGTGGAAGGTGCTGGACGTCGATGGCGAACGGTTGGCGGGGGCCGAGGGGCGGACGCAGGACTTCGTGATGGTCAACGCGCCGGCCTTCGCCGCGCCCAACCCGAAGAAGTTCGCCGGCAATCTGAAGCTGCTCGCCAAGACGACGGACAAGGCGGAATGGGCGAAGAAGGCGCTGTCGTTCGTGCTGCGCGGGGCCGAGGCGGCGCTGGAAGCGGTCGGGACCGAAAGTACGTTGCTGAAAACGATGGGTGGGGCCAAGAACGTCCATCCGCTGGGCGAAACCTATTTTTCCGCCACGCCGTTCCGCCATGGCAACTATGTCGCGAAATATCAGGTGGTTCCGGTGTCGGGCGACCTGACCGCGCTGACCGATACGGTCGTGGATACCAGCGGGCGGCCCAACGCCATCCGCGAGGATATGCAGGCATCGATGCGCGACCTGCACGGCGTCTGGGAAGTCCGCGTCCAATTGCTGCGCGATACCGAGAAACAGCCGATCGAGGATGCCGCGACGCCATGGGACGAGGCCGACAGCCCGTTCGTCACCGTGGCGACGATCCGTGCCGAACCGCAGGATAGCTGGGCGGCCGACAAGGTCGCGCAGGTCGATGAGAATCTGCGGTTCAGCGTGTGGACCGGGCTTGCCGCGCATCAGCCGCTGGGTGGGGTCAACCGCGTGCGCAAGCCGGTGTATCAGCATTCGGCGGACTATCGGAAGCGGGTCAATGGATGCCCGATGTACGAGCCAGACGCGCCGGGCAAGGCGTAGCGAAGCTACGCCGAGCCACAAGGCGCGTCCGGCCGGCGGCGCGGAAAGCGCCGACCGACGACACGGGCTTTGCCCGTGGCCGGCCCCGGAACTACTGTGGAGCAAGCGCCGCGTCGTCAGCGTGTATGGATTCCGGCCTTCGCCGGAATGAAGGAGGAGAGAGGCTCACCCGCCAATTCCCCCAAAGTTTACAAAGTTTACACTAACGACGTGGTTCGCCGGTATCTCAATACCGGCGAAGCAGTCCCGCCAGGCGACCCTGTACCCGCACCTGATCCGGGCGATAGCGCTGCGGATCGTGGCTGCGGTTCGCGGGATCGAGGCGGATCATCGCGCCTTCGCGGCGGAAATATTTGAGCGTTGCCTCGCTCTCCTCGATCAACGCCACGACGATCTCGCCGTCGCGCGCCGTTTCGGTGCGGCGGACCAGCGCGTAATCGCCGTCGAGGATGCCGGCTTCGACCATCGAGTCACCGGCGACTTCAAGCGCGTAATGATCGCCAGCCCCCAGCAGCGCGGCGGGGACGGGGAGCGTCGCCTGCCCCTCGATCGCCTCGATCGGCAGGCCGGCGGCAATGCGGCCGTGCAGCGGCAGTTCGACCACGTCGTTGGCGGGAGTGGGAATGGCGCGCGGTGCCGCCGCCTTGACCATCGGCTTCTTTTCGTCCGGCCGGTCGGGCATCCGCAACACTTCCAGCGCGCGGGCGCGGTTGGGCAGGCGGCGGATGAATTCGCGTTCTTCCAGCGCGCTGATGAGGCGGTGGACGCCCGACTTCGACTTGAGGTCGAGCGCGTCCTTCATTTCCTCGAACGAAGGCGACACGCCGGTCGCGCGCAACCGGTCGTCGATGAAGCAGATCAACTCGTGCTGCTTACGGGTCAGCATACCATCCTCCGTCGGAACAGACGTGGAACCAATAGGAAACGTTTTTCTTGCCGTCAAGCGAGTTGCAGGATTTCCGCCGAGTCGCCCGCCATTGCTGCCGGGGCATGCGGCGCGCGGATGATGAGGCAGTCCGAGCGCGCCAGCGTGCGCAGCATCGAACTGTCCTGGATCGCGGCGGTCGACACCGTGCCGCCGATCAGCGTCGCGCGCAGATAGTCCTGGCGCGGGCCGTTGGCGGGCAGCGGATGGGCAAGCGTTGCGGCGATCGGACGGGGCAGCGGTTCGGCCGCGCCGGCGATCCGCGCGACCAGCGGGCGGACGAACAGCAGCGCGGTGATGCAGGCCGATACCGGATTGCCGGGCAGCCCCAGCACGGCGGCATCGCCCCGCCGCCCGGCGAGCATCGGCTTGCCCGGTCTGAGCGCGATCCGCCAGAAGTCGAGGCTGCCCCCGGCGGCGATCAGCGCGGGCTTGACCAGATCGTGGTCGCCGACCGACGCGCCGCCGGTCGTGACCAGCAGGTCGCAATCGACCGCGCGGAACGCCGCTTCGAGCGCATCCATCCGGTCGGGCAGGATGCCGAGGTCGATCCGGTCGACCGGCAGATCGGCGAGCAGCCCGGCGAGCATCAACCCGTTGGTTTCGGGGAGCTGATCGGGGCCGATCGCGCTGCCCGCCGGGACCAGTTCGTCGCCGGTCGCGGCGATCGCGACGCGGACGCGGCGGCCGACCACCAGCGTGCCATGCCCGCCGATCGCCGCCAGCGCGGCGCGGGTGGGGGTGATACGTTCCCCGGCGGCGATCAGCACCTCGCCCTCGCGGAAATCGAGCCCGGCGCGGCGGACGTTGCCGCCACGCACCGGGCCTTCGCCGGTCAGCGTCAGCCGGTCGCCGTCGCGCGCGGCTTCCTCCTGCACCAGCACGCAGTCGGTCCCGGCGGGCATCGCCGCGCCCGTGAAGATGCGGGTCGCCTGTCCCGTGCCGACGCTGCCGACGAAGGATGCGCCGGCGGCGGATTCGCCGATCACCTGCCACGGGCCGGGCAGGTCGTCGAAGCGGATCGCATAGCCGTCCATCGCCGACAGCGGCCGGGCGGGCTGGGTGCGCAGCGCGACGATGTCGGCGGCGGCGAACCGGCCGATGGTGTCGGCGATCGGCAGCGTTTCGGGCTGAACCGCGCGGCCGAGGGCGAGGACGCGGGTCTGGGCGTCGGCGACGGGGAGGAGGGTCATGGCGCGGCCTTTGCGGAGAATGGGTACGGAGGATGGATATTCCCCCTATCGTACCCCGGCGAAGGCCGGGGTCCAGTTGGATGGCGATCGCAAAAGGGTGTGATCCATCCACCTTGAAACAGACGTCATCCCAGCGAAGGCTGGGATCTCATCGGGATAGCGTGCGACAGGAGCCGCTTGAGGCCCCAGCCTTCGCTGGGGCGACGATGCCATTCAGACGGACCAGACTCCGAGGTACGAAGCGGTGCGAGCACGCGCATTCAACGGCGTTCGCTCACCCGCGCACCCAGTCGCCCGACTTGCCGCCGCGCTTTTCGAGCAGGCAGACGCCTTCGATCACCATTGTCTTGTCGATCGCCTTGGCCATGTCGTAGACGGTCAGCAGCGCGACCGAGGCGGCGGTGAGCGCCTCCATTTCCACCCCGGTCTGGCCGGCGGTGGCGGCGGTGGCGGTGGCGCGGATCGCTTGCGGCTCGAACGCGAAGTCGACCGACAGCTTCGTCAGCGGCAGCGGATGGCACAGCGGGATCAGGTCGCTGGTGCGCTTGGCCGCCATGATCCCGGCGACGCGGGCGACGGCGAGGACGTCGCCCTTCTTGACGAGGCCATCGCGGATCGCGGTGATGGCTTCGTCCGACAGGGTGATGCGGCCGGTGGCGATCGCCTGCCGCTGCGTTACCGCCTTGCCACCGACGTCGACCATGTGCGCGCTGCCGTCGGCGTCGAGGTGGGTCAGGCTCATCCGATCATCGCCCGCGTCGCGCCCTCGACATCGGCATGGCGCATCAGCGCCTCGCCGATCAGGAAGCAGCGGACGCCGTGGGCGGCCATCGCGTCGAGATCGGCGCGTGAGGTGAGGCCGCTTTCGGCGACGAAGGTGCAGCCGGCGGGTGCATGGCCGACCAGTTCGTAGGTACGATCGAAGCTGACCGAAAAGTCCTTGAGATTGCGGTTGTTGACCCCGATCAGCCGCGAGCGCAGCGCCAGCGCGCGGTCGAGCTCGGCGCGGTCGTGGACCTCGACCAGCACGTCCATGTTTCGTTCGATCGCCGCCGCCTCGATCTCCTGCATTTGGCTGTCGGAGAGGGCGGCGACGATGATGAGGATCGCGTCGGCTCCGATCGCGCGGGCTTCGGCGACCTGCCACGGATCGATATTGAAGTCCTTGCGCAGTACCGGCAACCCGCACGCGGCGCGGGCGGCGATCAGATACTCGTCGGCTCCCTGAAAATAGTCGACATCGGTCAGCACGGAGAGGCAGGCAGCCCCCCCGGCGGCATAGGCGCGGGCATGGGCCGGGGGATCGAAATCGGCGCGGATCAGCCCTTTGGACGGGCTGGCCTTCTTGATCTCGGCGATCAGCGCATGGCCGGGCGCGGCGTCGAGCGCGGCGCGAAAGCCGCGTGGCGCGCTCTGTTCGCTGGCCCGTGCGTCGAGGTCGGCGATCGAGGCTTTGGCCGAACGCTCGGCGACTTCGGCGCGCTTGGTGGCGAGGATGGTGTCGAGCATCGTCATGAATAGGCGATCCATTGGTCGAGCAGCCGGTCGGCCGCGCCATTGTCGAGCGTTTCGGCGGCGCGCTCTGCCCCGTCGGTGAGGTCGGCGGCGGTGCCGGCGATGAGCAGCGCGGCGGCGGCGTTGAGCAGCACCGCGTCGCGGTAGGCCCCGCGTTCGCCCCGCAACAACCGGCGCAGCGCCGCTGCGTTATGGCGTGCGTCGCCGCCGCGGATCGCGCTGATCGGGTGGCGCGGCAGGCCGGCGTCCTCGGGCACGATCCGGTCGGACAGCGTCATGCCGACGGGGACGACGATGGTCGGGCCGGCGCCCGAGATTTCGTCCAGCCCTTCCTCGCCCGACACGATCAGCGCGGTTTCGGCACCGAGCAACTCCATCGCCTGCGCATAGACCGGCGCGTAATCGGGGCGGGCAATGCCGATCAACTGCCGCGTCACCCGCGCCGGATTGGCGAGCGGCCCCATCAGGTTGAAGATGGTGCGGCGGCCGATCTTCTGGCGGATCGGGGTGATGCGCTTCATCGCCGGATGGTGGTTGGCGGCGAACAGGAAGGCGATGCCGAGGTCGGCGAGCGTCGCCTCCGCCTGTCCTCCGGCGCGCGCCATGTCGAGGCCGAGTGCCTCGAGCGTGTCGGCCGCACCCGCCTTGCTGGAGGCGGCGCGGTTGCCGTGCTTGGCGACGGGCACGCCCGATGCCGCCACGACGAGGCTGACGGCGGTCGAGACGTTGAGCGTGTGATGGCCGTCGCCGCCGGTGCCGCAGACGTCGATCGCTCCCTCCGGTGCGTGGATCGGGATCATCCGGGCGCGCAGCGCGCGGGCGGCCTCGGCGATCTCGATGCTGGTTTCGCCGCGCTGCGTCAGCGCGATCAGGAAGCCGGCGATCGCCTCGTCCGCCACGGTGCCGTCGAGGATCGCGGCGAAGGCTTCGGCCGCGCTTTCGTGGGACAGCGGCGTCGACGGATCGGGGAGCAGCGCGCGCGTGGTCATGCGCGCAGCCCCGCGTCCTTCAGGAAATTGGCGAGCATGGCGTGGCCGTGTTCGGTGGCGATGCTTTCGGGGTGGAACTGCACGCCGTGGATCGGGAGGTCACGGTGGCGGAAGCCCATGACGCTGGCGTCCGATGCGGTCGCGTTGACGTGGAGGCAGTCGGGCACATCGGTGACGATCAGCGAATGATAGCGCGTCGCGGTGAACGGCGAGGGGAGGCCGGCGAACATGCCAGTGCCGTCATGCTCGACCGGGCAGGTCTTGCCGTGCATCAACCCGCCGCGCACCACCTTGCCGCCGAAATGCTGGCCGATCGCCTGATGGCCGAGACACACGCCGAGCAGCGGGCGCTTCGCTTCGGCACAGGCGGCGACGAGGTCGAGCGAGATGCCGGCTTCGTTGGGGGTGCAGGGTCCGGGCGAGATCAGCAGCGCGTCAGCCCCGGTCGCCAGTGCCTCCGCCGCGGTCATGGCGTCGTTGCGCTCGACGCGGACCTCCACGCCCAGTTCCATCAGATAATGGACGAGGTTCCAGGTGAAGCTGTCGTAATTGTCGATGACGAGGATCATGCCCCCGCCATAGCGTGCGATGTCCGCCGTGCAACATCCCGAAATCCTCGTGCGTTCAGCCAATGCTAATCAAGGGCACCGGTATGAGTGGGGTCATGAGGAGATCGGCGATGATGCGGACGGGTTTGGCGGGGCTGGCGTTGCTGTTCGTGGTTCCGGCGATGGCGCAGGACGCACCGGCCGATCCGCCGCGCAAGGTGCGTAACGCCACCGTCTATGGCGAGGAGCCATGCCCCAAGGCGGCCGACCCCGAGGAAATCGTGGTGTGCGCGCGGCTGGGCGAGAGCGAGCGCTATCGCATCCCCAAGCGCTTCCGCGACCAGCCGTCGCAGGCGAGCGGCGATTCGGCATGGTCGGCGCGGGTCGACACCGCGATGGAGGCGGCGCGGATCGGGCGGCCGAACAGTTGTTCGCCGGTCGGCGACGGCGGGCAGACCGGCTGTACCCAGGCGATGCTGCGGCAGTGGTTCGCTGAACGGCGGCAGACCCGGGCGGCGGAAAGCGATATTCCCTGATTTGATCCGCTCACGCGGATGCGGCGGTGCCGGCCCGCTTCCCCGCCCGGCCACCCACGCAAGTATATTGATGGGTGGCCGGGTGAGGGTAGCCCAGCAAAGTATTACTTTGCTGGGACCCGTGGGGGAGCGGGCCGGCACCGCTTCGATCCGGCACCGGCCGGATCGCGAACAACTTCACGCCGCGCTGCTGAACCGGTCGCCGGGGCGGGGCGCGTAGCGGCGGCCGGTGCCCTTGCCATCGTCCTTGGCGGCATAGAGCGCGGCGTCGGCGCGGGTGCGCAGTTCAGCGCTGGTCGCGGCATCCTCGGGGAAACAGGCATAGCCGATGCTGGCCCCCACCATCGCCGACCCCGTGTCGCCGACGTCGTAGGAGCCGCCGGCGATGCGGTCGATCAATCCACTGGCGAAGGCGTCGACGGCGGCCGGGGGCATGTGGCGGACAACGATCATAAATTCGTCCCCGCCCAGTCGCGCGACGATGTCGTCGGGGCCGGTCGCGGCGAGCAGGCGCGCGGCGACGCCCGCCAGCAACCGGTCGCCTGCGGCGTGGCCCAGCCGGTCGTTCACGCCCTTGAATCCGTCGAGGTCGAGGCACAGCACCGCCATCGCCCGGTCGTCGGCATGGGGCAGCATGGTCAGCGCCTCGTCCAGCCCATAGCGGTTGAGCAGGCCGGTCAGCGCGTCGTGGCGCGCGAGATGGCGGTTCGCTTCCTCCGCCTCCAGCGTGGCGATCAGCGTGCGGTTGAAATTGCCGAGCACGAAGCGGATGCCCAGCACGAACGGAATCATCATCGGCAGGATCGCGAGGAGCAGCGGAATGCCCGAGAGCGCGGCGCCAAGCTTGAACGGCACGTCGCATAACAGGACCAGCAGCATCGCAAGGCGTGGCGCAGCGTAATTGCGCGCGCAGATCGGCGCGATGACGCCCATAATCATCGTCGTCGACACGATCATCAGCACCGGTTCGGCCCGCAGCATGATCGTGGCCGCGACCGCCCCTTGCAACGCGCACCAAAGGATCGACAGCACGACCGAAGCGTCGATTGCCGGTATCTCGCCACGGGCACGCTCTGCCTCGATCCGGCGGACGGTGCGAACGCGCACGGTCAGCAACGCCAGTTCGATCGCGGCGAAGGCGAGGAACACGGCGGCGTGCGTCGAGAACCATGCGACGCCAAGGACGAGCAGGCCGTTCGCCGCACCGAGGAACAGCGCGACCGGCGACGACAGCAGCTCCGCCAGCAGCATCGGCCGGGCGTTCGCGCGGACCGGTGCGCCGGGCTGGACCAGCCAGGACAGCAGCGGATTGCGCGACGACAATCTGGCCCGTGGTCGGTTCATCAGGGCTTTTCCCTCCAACCCGGCAGCATGACCGAAGGGTCCTGCGATTCGGTTAAGACGCCGGCGTCGATCCCTTGCGCGACTCGCGGCGGCAGCGGTCGGAGCAATAGACGACATTGTCCCAGTCGCGCTCCCATTTCTTGCGCCATGCGAACGGGCGCTCGCACACCGGGCAGAGCTTGGTCGGCAAATTCGCCTTGGCGACGCCCTGCGGCATCAGCGCGGCTGCGCGTTCAGGAAGGCGGCGACGTCGCCGAGGTCGACGCTGCGGTCGAGATAGGTCGCTCCGATGCCGCGCACGAGCAGGAACGGCAGCGTGCCGCCCTCGCGCTTCTTGTCGTGGAGCATATGGCCGACCAGCGTCTCGCCCGAGGCGGATATGCCGGTGGCGGCAAGGCCGTCGGGCAGGCCGGCGGCGCGCAGATGCGCGGCGACCCGCGCGGCGTCCTCCGGCGGGCACAGCCCCTTTTCGGCGGAATAGGCAAAGGCCAGCGCCATGCCGGCCGCCACGCCCTCGCCGTGGAGCAGCGAGCCATCGTATCCGGCCTCCGCCTCCAGCGCATGGCCGAAGGTGTGGCCGAGGTTGAGCAGCGCGCGCCGCCCGCTCGTCTCGCGCTCGTCCTCGCCGACGATGCGCGCCTTGGCGGCGACCGAGCGGGCGATGGCGTGGGTGCGGGCGGCGGGATCGCCGGCCAGCAGCGCGGCGACGTTGGCTTCGCACCAGTCGAAAAATTCCGGGTCGTCGATCAGGCCGTATTTGACGACCTCGGCATAGCCGGCGCGGACTTCGCGGGGAGGCAGCGTGTCGAGCGTCTGCGGGTCGATCAGCACCAGCGCGGGCTGGTGGAACGCGCCGACCAGATTCTTGCCGGCGCGGGTGTTGATCCCGGTCTTGCCGCCGACCGACGAATCGACCTGTGCCAGGAGAGTCGTCGGCACCTGCACGAATCCGCAGCCACGCTTCAGGATCGCGGCGGCGAAACCGACGAGATCGCCGATCACCCCGCCGCCCAGCGCGACGATATGGTCGCCGCGCTCGATGCCCAGCGCCAGCAGCGAATCGAGCAGCGTCTCCAGCGTCGCCCAGCTTTTCGAGCCTTCGCCCGCCGCGATCGTGACCGCCTCGTTCGCCACGCCCGCCGCCGACAGCGAATCGCGCAGCGTCGCGAGGTGTCCGGCGACATTGGCGTCGGCGACGATCACCATCCGCCGGCCGCGCGCGATGGCGGCCAGCCGTTCGCCGCTGCGCGCCAGCACCCCGTCCTCGATCACGATGTCATAGCCGCGCTCGGCAAGGGCGACGGGGATGATGGTCATTGGCCGATGGCTTTCAGGATGGCGGAAACGGTGGCGTCGTGCGGCGCATGCTGGCTGACGACATGGACGGGGGCGAGCGCATAGACCGGATTGCGCACGCGGGCGAGGTCGGTCAGCACCCGTTTGGGGTCCTTGCCGCGCAGCAGCGGACGGGTGTCGCGCCGGCGGACGCGGTCGGCGAGTACGTCGGGCGACGCATCGAGCCAGATCGCCAGCGCCTGGTCGAGAATCAGGTCGCGCGTTTCCGCCTGCATGAACGCGCCGCCGCCGGTCGCGATCACCTTGGGCCGGCCATCGATCAGCCGGGCGATGACCCGGCGTTCGCCGTCGCGGAAATGATCCTCGCCGAAGCGCTGGAAGATTTCGGCGATGGTCATGCCGGCGGCATGTTCGATCTCGTTGTCGGCATCGACGAAATCCAGCTTCATCCGCTGGGCCAGACGGCGGCCGACGGTGGATTTGCCGACGCCCATCAGCCCGATCAGTACGATCGGCTTGCCGCTCCAGCGGGGCGGCACGGGGGGGCGGGGGTCTTGGGTTTGCAGCATTGCGCCGGGGGCTATACAGCCGCCCCGCCGATCGGGCAAAAGGCGCGTCGTCGCAACCCACCCCCTTTGTTTCGGGACGATCTGATCCATGTCGCGTTCGCTTCTAGTGCTTCTCGTCGTCCTTGTCGCCCTGATCGGCGGCATGTTCGTGTTGGCGGGGCGGTCGACCGAGCAGCAGCCGGTGCAGGTCGAAAAGGCGGTTGCGCTTGAAAATCTCGCCAACTGATCGCTGGCGCATCGCCGCCGGCCTGACGATCGCCCTGGTCGCGGGCGTGCCGGCGATCGGGCAGGACGTGCCCGAATCGCTGTTGCCGCCGGGCTTCGGTGACAGCCCTGCGCCGACTCCCGCCCCCACGCCGACCCCGCGGCCCAGCGCGTCGGCAGCGCCGGGCGGGCAGAGCTTCGCGCCGCCCGCGCCGATCGTCCAGCCGTTGCCCGGCACGATCGGCCTGCCGGTGCCCGGCGCGACTCCTGCCGCGACGCCGACGCCGACCCCGGTCGATGCGCAGGCGCTGCGCGAATATGAACTGCCCGACTATGCCCGCCGCTCGACCGCCGAGATCGGCATCGCCGGCGAAGCGGGTGCGGCGTTCGGGGCGAATGCGTTCGGCGATGCCGGCGGGCCGTGGCTGCAGGCGCTGATGCGGCGGCTCGACGCGCCGGTCGCCTCGCGCTGGCTGTCGATCGCGCTGCGCCGCGCGCTGGTCGCGAACGTCGCGACCCCGGGCGGCGTGAACGGCGCGGATTTCGCCGCCGAGCGCGCATGGCTGCTGCTGCGCATGGGCGAGGCACCCGCCGCCCGCGCGATGGTGCAGGCGGTCGACATCGAGAATTATACGCCCAAGCTGTACCAGATCGCGTTGCAGGCGATGCTGGCGACAGGCGATCCGGGCGGGCTGTGCCCGCTGGTCGACGGTGGGCTTGCCAGTTCGAACGAGCGCGGCTGGCGGCTGGCGAACGCGATGTGCCTCGGCCTGTCGGGCGAACCGCGCCAGGCGGGGCGGATCGTCGATCAGGCGAAGCGACAGGCGCCGGGCGGCGGCGCGATCGACGTGGCGCTGGCCGAAAAGATCGTCGGCGCCGGCGCGCAGGGCCGCCGCGCGGTGACGATCGAATGGGACGGCGTCGATCGCCTCAGCGCATGGCGCTATGGCCTCGCCGCCGCCAGCGCGACCGAGGTGCCGGGATCGCTCTATGCCACGGTCGGCCCGCAGGTCCGCTACTGGCATGCGACCGCGCCGCAATATGCGGCGGGCGCGCGGCTTGCCGATGCCGATCTGGCGGCGGCGCAGGGCGTGTTGTCGAGCGGGGCGCTGGTCGATCTCTATGCGCAGCTCGGCACCGATGAGGATGCGACGAGCACCCAGACCGCGCTGTCGAGCGACCTGCGCACCGCCTTTACCGGCAGCGATGCCGACCGGCTGGCGATGCTCAAGCAGTTCTGGGCGGTCGAGGGCAGCGGCCCGCTGGGGTTCGCGCGGCGGGTGCTGACCGCGCGCGCGGCGGCGATGATCGCCCCGGTCGCCGCGCATGTCGCCGATGCCGATGCGCTGATCGCGTCGATGCTGACCGCCGGGCTCGACCTGCCGGCGATGCGCTGGGCGGGGGTGGTCGCGCCCGCCAGCGATGGCTGGGCGATGCTGGCGCTGGCCGATCCGGTCGGGCGGATGGTGCAGCCGGGCGCGGTGTCGGACTATGCCGGAAGCGACGAGCGCAAGGGGCAGTTGCTGTTCGCTGGGCTGGCCGGCCTCGGCCGGTTGCCGCAGGGCGAGGTGCGGGGGCTCGCCAGCGACCTCGGCGTCGCGATCGGCGCGCGCAATCCGTGGACCGATGCGATCGACCGCGCCGGGGTGAACGGGGAAGCCGGAACCGTGCTGCTGCTCGCGGCGGTGGGCATGCAGACGCGCGACTGGCGCGGGGTGGGAGCGGAGACGCTGTTCCACATCGTCGCCGCGCTGCGCGCCGCCGGCCGCGAGGGCGAAGCGCGGATGATCGCGGCCGAAGCGATCGCGCGGGGGTGAGCGGGGCGATCCGCTACTCCCGTCGTCACCCCGGACTTGTTCCGGGGTCCACCGTGCCGCGAGCGGTAACGCCTGATCCATGGGCGGCAACGCCTGTCGACGGGTGGACCCCGGAACGGGTCCGGGGTGACGGTGGTGTCTGGGGCGGCGGCTTGTGACCACCGACCGCATCCTGATCGACCGGTTCCTCGAAATGATGGCGGCCGAGGCCGGCGCTGCGCGCAACACGATCGCCGCCTATCGCACCGACCTGACGCTCGCCTCCGACACGTTGAACGGCCGGCTGGGCGAGGCCGATGCGGCGGCGATCGGGCGGGTGGCGGACGAGTGGCGTACCCACGCCAAGTCGACGGTCGCGCGCAAGAGCGCGGCGCTGCGCCGGTTCTTTGCCTTCCTGCTCGACGATGGCCTGCGTGCCGACGATCCGGGCGAGGCATTGCCCCGGCCCGGCGCGCATCGTGCGTTGCCGCGCACGCTGTCGACCGGCGATATAGACGCGATGTTCGCCGCGATCGCCGACCGGATCGCGCGCGTGCCGCCCGACCGCAACGACCTGCGCCTGTCCGCGCTGTTCGAGCTGCTCTATGGATCGGGGCTGCGCGCGACCGAGCTGGTGTCGTTGCCGCGCGGCGGGATCGCCAGCGACCGGCCCTATCTGATCCTGAAGGGCAAGGGCGGGCGCGAGCGGATGGTGCCGCTGTCCGACCGCGCGCGCGCCGCCGTGGTGCGCTGGCGCGCGCATGTTCCCGCCGACAGCGTGTGGCTGTTCCCGTCGGGCAAGGGGCATCTGACGCGGGTGCGCCTGTACCAGATCGTCCGCGCGCTGGCGGCCGAGGCGGGCATTCCGCCCGACCGGATCAGCCCGCACGTCCTGCGCCATGCCTTTGCCACGCATCTGCTGGAGGGGGGGGCGGACCTGCGCGCGTTGCAGGCGATGCTGGGCCATGCCGACATCGCCACGACCGAAATCTACACCCATGTCGACACGTCGCGGCTGGTGCGGCTGGTCAACGAACGCCACCCGCTGATTGACGAAGGGCGGGTGCGGCCATAGGGCGCGGGACCATGGCCACCTTTCTCGACTTCGAAAAACCCATCGCCGAACTGCAGGCGCGGATCGACGAACTGCGCGATACCGCCGCCGATGGCGCGGTCGATATTGCCGCCGAGATCGGCCGGTTGCAGACCAAGTCCGACCGGCTGCTGCGCGAGACCTATGCCCGGCTGACCCCGTGGCAGAAGACGCAGGTCGCGCGCCACCCCGAACGGCCGCACTTCAAACATTATGTCGCCGCGCTGGTCGAGGATTTCATGGAGCTGGGCGGCGACCGCGCCTTTGCCGACGACAGCGCGATCCTGGGCGGGATCGGCCGGTTGCGCGGGCGCCGCGTGATGGTGATCGGCCATGAGAAGGGCGACGACACCGCGTCGCGGCTGCGCCACAATTTCGGCATGGGCAAGCCCGAGGGCTATCGCAAGGCGATCCGGCTGATGCAGCTCGCCGACCGGTTCGGCCTGCCGGTGGTGACGCTGGTCGACACCTCGGGCGCGTTCCCCGGCATCCAGGCCGAGGAGCGCGGCCAGGCCGAGGCGATCGCGCGCTCGACCGAAGCGGCGCTGAACCTTGGCGTGCCGATGGTATCGGCGATTCTGGGCGAGGGGGGCTCGGGCGGCGCGATCGCGCTGGCGGCGGGCAACCGGGTGCTGATGATGGAGCACGCGGTTTATTCGGTGATCTCGCCCGAGGGGTGCGCGTCGATCCTGTGGCGCACCGCCGACAAGGCGCCCGAGGCGGCCGAGGCGATGCGGGTGACGGCGCAGGACCTCAAGGCACTGGGCGTGATCGACACGATCGTCACCGAACCGCTGGGCGCGGCGCACCGCGATCCGGCGGCGGCCATCGCCGCGCTGGGCGATGCGATCGAGGGGGTGCTGACCACGCTGGTCGGGCAGGACGCGGCGAGCCTGCGCGCGGCGCGGCGGCAGAAGTTTCTGGCGATGGGGCGGCTGTAACGCCGTCCGCCATCCCAAAACGGGGGCGTCGATACACGAACGGGCGGCGGAACCATCGTTCCGCCGCCCGTCGCGTATAATCGATCCTTGGAACGATTATCAGGTAGCCGGCGTGTTCTTCATGTTCGACGTCACGTTGTTGAAGGTCGACGTGAGCTGACCGCCCAGACCCTTCATCGCGGTGATGGCGGCAACGGCGATCAGCGCGGCGATCAGGCCGTACTCGATTGCGGTCGCGCCCTTGCTGTTCTTCACGAAATTACGAATCTGCTGCATTCCGGTCTCCATGGTTCTGCGTGGTTCGACTTACCCGGCCGTTCGGATGATCCACCCGTTCAGCACCACCCTTGTACCGATCCGCTGGTTGAGAAAGTTTTAAGACCGGGAACCCGACGCGATGCGCAATGTTATGGGCGCGGCCCGTTTTGGATCACTTTTTCGCTGACGTGCGCCCACATGTCGGTCGTGGTGCCGGCCAGCAGCTTCAGGCTGACGATCAGCACGACCACCACCAGCCCGAGAATCATGCCATATTCGATCGCGGTGCCGCCACGCCGGTCGCGCCATAGTTTGCGTGCGAAACGCAGGACCGATCGCATACAGCCACCCCTCCCCGGACTAGGTTCGCCCCGATTGATAACGATACGAGGTTAATGAAATGTCGATGCTGTTCGTCACCGCCGCCGCCATGGTCGATCGCGACGGGCGCGTGCTGGTCCAGCAACGGCCGCCGGGCACGCACATGGCCGGGCTGTGGGAATTTCCCGGCGGCAAGGTGGAGCCGGGCGAAACGCCCGAAGCGGCGCTGGTGCGCGAATTGCACGAGGAACTGGGGATCGTGGTCGACCATAGCTGCCTTGCCCCCGCCGCCTTCGCCAGCGAACCGCTGGGCGAACGGCATCTGCTGCTGCTGCTCTATGCGCTGCGCAAATGGACGGGCATCCCGCAAGCGCTTCAGGCGACGGCGCTCAAATGGGTCCGCCCGGTCGAACTCCACGCGTTGGCGATGCCACCCGCCGACCGGCCGCTGATCGCGCTGCTCGAAGCGCTGATCTAGTGTCGGATTCACCTGACCAGAAGCGTCGCCCCAGCGGAGGCTGGGGCCTCCCGCGATTCCTGCTGCGTGCCAAAACGGGGAGATCCCAGCCTTTGCCGGGATGACGCCTGGTTCGAACCCGACGGATCAAACCCTACCCCTCCTTGCGTCCCAGCGCGTCGGCGAGCGAGGCGGTGGCGCTGCCCCGGCGGGCCGGTTGCGGCTGGCTGGGGGCGGGGGCCCAGCCGGTCAGGTAGATCACTTCGAACGTCTCGGTCGTGCGGCCATCGGCGTCGGCCTGCGCCGCGAAGCTTTCGGCGGCGGCGGCGAGCGTGTCGCGCGCCAGCGGTGCCTGTCCGAGCAGACTGGTCGCGCCCATGCCGCGCAGGTCGCCGATCAGCCGGCCGATCCCGGCATAGCGCACGCGCAGCACCTCCGAATCGGCGACCGGCAGCGCGAATCCGGCGCGCACCAGCAGGTCGCCCGCCGATCGCAGGTCGATCTGCGGATGCACCCGCGCCGCCGGTCGCTCGCTCTCGGCGGTCAACAGCGCGCGCCGCAACGTGGCCAGCGTCGATCCGCCGGTGAAGGCGGCGAGGAACAGCCCGTCGGGACGCAGCGCACGGCGGATCAAAGTCAGCGCGCCGGGCAGGTCGTTGACGCTGTCGAGCGTGCCCACCGATACCACCAGATCGAACGCGCCATCGGCGAACGGCAGCCGGTCCTCATCACCCTGCACGCCACCGGCGGCGCGGGCAAAGGCGAAGCCGGGATCGAAGCGCACCACCCGCGCCCCCGCCGGCGGGACGAAGGCGGCATCGGCACAACCGAGGTCGAGCACGTCGGCAAAGCTGCGGGTGACGGCGTCGAGCCGTTCGGCGACCCCCTCCAGCATGAAGCGATGCAGGAAATCGGCCTCGGCGAAGCCGGTGGCGGCACGGTCGCGGTGCGCGCGGCGGCGGCGGCGGGCGAAAAGATCGGGAACACTCACGCCGCCGCTTGTGCCGGGCGGGGGCCGCCGCGACAAGGGCGGGCATGCGCCCCGCCGCCCTTCTTGCCGGACTCGCCGCGCTGGCGCTGCCGCCGCGCTGCCCGGGGTGCGGCGTGGTGGTGGAGGCGGATCACCGCTTCTGTTCGGCATGCTGGAGTGGCTTGCGGTTCCTCGGCGATCCGGCCTGCGCGCGCTGCGGCATCCCGTTCGCGGTGGCGGGGGAGGCGGTGTGCGATCCCTGCCGCCGCCGCCCGCCGGCGCATGGCGGGGTGCGCGCCGCCGTCGCCTATGGTCCGGTCGCGCGCGATGTGGCGCTGAAGCTCAAATATGGCGGGCGGCTGGCGCTGGCCGACACGATGGCGCGGCTGATGCGGCGGCAGGTGCCGGGCGACGTGACGCTGATCGTGCCGGTGCCGCTGCATCGGCGGCGACTATGGACGCGCGGGTATAATCAGGCGGTGCTGATCGCCGATGCGTTGGCGCGCGCCACCGGTCTGCCGGTCGAGCGTCATGCGCTCACCCGTATCCGCGCCACGCCGCCGCTGCGCGCGATGGGCCGGTCGGCGCGGGCGAAGGCGGTCGCGGGGGCGTTCGCCTGTGGCGATCCGGCGCTATTCCGGGGGCAGGCGGTGCTGCTGGTCGACGATGTCCACACCAGCGGATCGACCACCGACGGCTGCGCGCGGGTGCTGCTGGCGGCCGGGGCGGCGTCGGTCCGGGTGCTGTGCTGGGCGCGGGTCGTGGGGACGGACGATTGACAAGGGGGCGCTCACGCCACACCTCCACCCCATGGCTACCATTCTCATCTACACCAAGGCGTTCTGCCCATACTGCGTCCGTGCCAAACGGCTGCTTGACGAAAAGGGCGCGGCCTATGACGAGATCGACATCTCGATGGGCGGGGCCAAGCGGCAGGAGATGCTGGCGCGCAGCAACGGGCGGACCACCGTGCCGCAGATCTTCATCGGCGATACCCATGTCGGCGGGTCGGACGATCTGGCGGCGCTGGAGCGTGCCGGCAAGCTGGACCCGCTGCTGGCATCGTGAAGCTCGCGCTGCTCCAGATGACGGCGGGGATCGATCCCGCCGCCAATGCCCAAGTGCTGGTCGATGCCGTCGAACGGGCGGCGGCGGGCGGGGCGGCGATGCTGTTCACTCCCGAGATGTCGGGGCTGGTCGACCGCGACCGCGACCGGGCGGCGGCCAATCTGTTTGCGCAAGACGACGATCCGGTGCTGGCGGCGGTGCGCGAGGCGGCGGCGCGCGCCGGACTCTGGGTCCATCTCGGCTCGCTCGCGGTGCGGCGGGACGACGGGCGGCTCGCCAATCGCGGCTATGTGATCGACGCTGCCGGCACCGTCCGCGCGACCTATGACAAGCTGCACCTGTTCGATGTGACGCTGCCGACCGGCGAGGCATGGCGCGAATCGGCCAGTTACGCGCCGGGCGATGCCGCGCGGGTCGTCGCGACCCCGGTCGGGATGCTCGGCCTGTCGATCTGTTACGACCTGCGCTTTTCCGACCTGTTCCGCGCGATGGGCGATGCCGGGGCGCAGGTCCTGGCGGTGCCCGCCGCCTTCACCGTGCCGACCGGCCACGCCCACTGGCACGTTCTGCTGCGCGCCCGCGCGATCGAGGCTGGCGCGTTCGTCATCGCGGCGGCGCAGACCGGCCACCATGCCGATGGTCGCACCACCTATGGCCATTCGCTGGTCGTGGGACCGTGGGGCGAGGTGATGCTCGATATGGGGAGCGACGCCGGCATCGGCTTCGTCACGATCGATCCGGCGCAGGTGGCGGTGGCGCGCGCGCGCATTCCGGTCGCGCGCCACCGCCGGCCGATCCCGCCGGTCGAGGTGGTGGCGTGATCGTTTTCGACCTGCGCTGCGGGCAGGGCCATGTGTTCGAGGCGTGGTTCGCCTCCAGCACCGCCTATGACGAGCAGCGTGTCGCGAAGCTGATCCACTGCCCGATGTGCGACGACGCCGATGTCGCCAAGGCGGTGATGGCCCCGAACATCGCCGCTAAGGGCGGGGGCGAGCGGCCCTCGCCGCAGGCGGTGAAGGCGGCGCTGACGATGCTTGCCGAGGCGCAGCGCAAGGCGCTGTCGGGCAGCGAATGGGTCGGGCGCGGTTTTGCCGACCGCGCGCGGGCGATGCACAGCGGCGCGGCGGACGTGGCCCCGATCCACGGACAGGCGACCCGTGCCGAAGCAAAGGCGCTGGTCGAGGAAGGCGTGCCGATCGCGCCGCTGCCCCTCCCGGTCGTGCCGCCCGAACAGGCGAACTGACGCCGGGCCGTTGCGTCGGCGGATCGGGGGCGATAGAGCGTCGAACGATCGGCCGCGTAGCTCAGCTGGACAGAGCGCCGCTTTCCTAAAGCGGGCGTCGGGGGTTCGAGTCCCTCCGTGGCCACCAGATTTCCAAGGTCAGATCCAGCTACCCTGAAGCAAGCGTCATCCCAGCGAAGGCTGGGGTCCATATACGCCGACGCCGGTGATCGAATTGCACCCGCTGCGTCTATAGGTTCCCGCCTGCGCGGGAACGACGAAAAGCCGTGGCGTTAGCCGCATATCGATCCGATCCAGGACCGATCGACATTCAGCCAGGCGGCGGCTCCTGCATCTCCCCTCCCTGACAAGGGAGGGGCCGGGGGTGGGTCGGCCCGCGAGGAAACGCAAGCGCTCCACAACCGGACTACCCACCCCCAACCCAGTTTCGGGTGAACAGTGCCCCACACTGTTCAGGTCATGCCGGGGGCATGACCGACCCGAAACTCTTGTCAGGGAGGGGAGCAGATTGGGAAGGCATTTCGCTGAATATCGATCCGGCCTAACTGCCACAGTCCCAGCGACCGCCCTGATATACGCTCTCGCCATTGTCGGCGGTGCGCATGGTCAGGCTCGCCGGCCGGCTTTGGGTCGAATCGCTCGTCTGGACCGGATCGCCGGGCTGCGGCGTGAGGATGAACGACACGCCGTCACCCGCCGCGATGCCGCCGAGTGCGATCGCCTCGCGCCCCGGCGTGGCGGCGGCGATGCGGCGCAGGCGGTTGCCGTATTTGACCAGCCCGTCGCCCTCGTCGCGCAGGTGGAGCAGAATCGCGCCCGATCCGGCGTCGCGATAATCGCATCCGCTGCCGAGCAACTGCCTGTCCTGAAAATCGGCGCGCACCATCGGCTGGAGGTCGGGCGCGGGGTGGGGGTCGGGCTCCTCGGGAACGCCGGGCAGCACGCTCGGTAGCGGGCGGGGCGAGGGCGTGACGCCGCCGCCCGACCCCGCCGGCACCGCCGCCGTCACCGCCTCGTTCGCCTCGCGCGGCGGATCGGCCGAACAGGCGGCGAGCAGCAAGGCGGCAAGCAGGGGCATGCGGATCATCATCGTATCGAAACGTCTCGCCGCACGACGACGTTCCGCCCCTATCCGCGCCCGATCAGCGCCAGCACTTCCTTGCGGCTGCGTTCGTCGTCACGGAATACGCCCATCATCCGGCTGGTCGTCATGGTGACGCCGGGCGTGCGCACCCCGCGCGCGGTCATGCAGCCGTGCGTCGCCTCGATCACCACCGCGACGCCGCGTGGTTTCAGCCCGTTCCAGATACAGTCGGCGACCTGCGCCGTCAGCCGCTCCTGCACCTGCAACCGCCGGGCATAGCCGTGCAGCACCCGCGCCAGCTTGGAAATGCCGACGACATGGTCGCGCGGCAGATAGGCGATATGCGCCTTGCCGGTGATCGGCGCCATGTGGTGTTCGCAGTGCGACTGGAACGGAATGTCGCGCAGCAGCACGATCTCGTCATAGCCGCCGACTTCCTCGAACACGCGCGCCAGATGCCGCGCCGGGTCCTCGCCATAGCCCTGGGTATATTCCTTCCATGCCCGCGCCACGCGCTGCGGCGTGTCGAGCAGCCCCTCGCGCGTCGGGTCCTCGCCGGTCCAGCGGATGAGCGTGCGGATCGCTTCAGCCACATCGTCCGGCACGGGAAGCTTCGGCGCGGGCGCGACCGGATCGCCGTCGCGCATGTCGTCTGTCGCGTCACCCATCTTCGATTCCATTCCCGATCTTCTGCCACGCAGGGTTCAGCGCGTCGGCGCTCTGTATACGGGCAAGTGTGGCTTCCATACCCGTTCAAGGAGAGAAAGTGCATGCACCACCGCCTTCCCCGTTGACGGGCGATGGTTGCTACGTCACCAAATACAAATAATTCGACCGGTATCAATCGGCGGTTAGCAGGAGGGGATGCCATGACCAAGTTCGACCTGTTGGGGGCGACCGCGCTGTCGGTGTGCATCGCCGCCGCCCCGGTCCACGCGCAGACGACCGAAACCCCGGTCGCGCCCGCCACGGTTGCCGCCCCGGCGGCGCAGCCGGACTCGGAGGAAGGGTGGGGCAACGACATCATCGTCACCGCCAACCGCCGTGCCGAACCGATCCAGGACGTGCCGATCGCGGTGACGGCGGTGAACGCGCAGTTGCTCGACGACGCCGGGGTGCGCGACATTCGCGGCCTCGAACAGCTCGCCCCCTCGCTCCAGACCACGACCGGCCAGTCGTCGGCGGTGTCGACCTCGCTGTCGATCCGCGGCGTCGGCACGGCGGGCGACAATCCGGGGTTCGAACCGGCGGTCGGCGTGTTCATCGACGGCGTGTTCCGCTCGCGCGCGGGGATCGCCATCGCCGAACTCCCCGAAGTCGAACGGATCGAGGTGCTGCGCGGGCCGCAGGGCACGCTGTTCGGCCGCAACACCTCGGCAGGCGCGCTGTCGGTGTTCACCGCGCAGCCCAAGTTCGATCTGGGCGGCTATGTCGAGGGCGAATACGGCAATTTCAACGCCTATGAGATCAAGGGTGCGCTGACCGGCCCGGTCGCCGAAAGCCTCGCGCTGCGCGTCGACGGCGGCTATCGCAAGCGCGACGGCTATATCGACGATGTCAATTCCGACCGGTCGTTCAACGACATCAACCGCTGGTACGTGCGCGGACAGGCGCTCTACGACACCTCGACCTTCAGCTTCCGGCTGATCGGCGATTATTACAAGACCGACGAACAATGCTGCGGCGTCGTCAGCGGCACGCGCGGCAGCACGGCGGCGGCGATTCAGGCGATCGGGGCGGGGCAGGGGCGCACCGGCATCTACACCGGATCGCCGTCCGAGCGGCGGATGGCGGCATCGCCCGGCCGCGATTATGGCGAGGCGGTGCGCGACTGGGGCGTGTCGGGTGAGATCAACGCCGATGTCGGCGATTTCAAGCTGACGTCGATCAGCGCGTATCGCGACTTCCGCGTGCTGCGCAATCAGGACATCGACTATTCGGGGATCGATCGCGCCTACCGCGAGGGCTATCGCTCGGCGCTGCGCGACATCACGCAGGAAGTCCGGTTTCAGGGCCAGTTGTTCGACGGCAAGGTCGATTTCCTCGTCGGCGCCTTCTACCTCAACGAAAAGCTGCAACTGCGCGACACGGTGCGGCTGGGTAGCGACGCCAACCGCTATGTCGACACGCTGCTGGCCGGCGCGCTCGCGGCACCGCCCGCGTCGGGCGGGATCGGGCGGCAGGCGCAATTCTACGGCAGCTTCAACGTGCCGACCTTTACCCAGCTCGTCACCGCGCTGCGCGGCGGGCCGGCGCTGCCCGCCGGCACCGTGCCGCTGTTCGGCCAGTTGCTCTATGCGCAGAGCGCCGCGCTGCAACAGGCGGCCCCGCCGGGATCGGCGCTGTTCAACTATCTCAACACCCCGCTGACCCCGAACCAGCCGGGGCAAGGCAACAACAACGACGAATTCCAGGTCGATACCAACGCCTTTGCGCTGTTCACCCACAATATCATCAACGTCAGCGACAAATTGTCGGTGACGCTCGGCCTGCGCTACAATTACGAGCGCAAGGAGCTGGCGGCGTCGATCAACAGCAATCCGGCGGCGTGCAACTTCTTCCTCGGCACCGATGCCAACGCCGTCACCTATCGCAACCTGATCCGGCAGGCGAGCCCGGCGCTGTTCCAGAACCTGTTCCTGCTGAGCTGCAACCCGGCGATCAGCAGCGAATTCAACGGCAACTACACCCATGACCGCAGCGAAAGCCGCCTGACCGGCACCGCCAAGCTCGCCTATAAATTCACCGCCGACGTGCTGGGCTATGCCAGCTATGATCGCGGCTTCAAGTCGGGCGGCTATAATCTCGACCAGGCGAGCTTCAATACGCGGGTGCTGGGCGGCGACGGCGCGCAGGCGACCGATCTGGAATTCGGCGCGGAGACGGTCGACAGCTACGAACTGGGGCTGAAAACCAGCCTGTCACGGCAATTCTCGTTCAACGCCGCGCTGTTCTATCAGAAGTTCAAGGGGCTCCAGTCGCTGATCTTCGCGGGCAACAGCTTCGTCGTGCAGAACGTGCCCAAATCGACCGCCAAGGGTATCGAGCTGGAATCGGTGATCCAGCCGATCCGCGCGCTCAATTTCCGGCTGGGCTATACGCTGCTCGACGCCGCCTATGACGCGAGCAACGACTTCACCGGCACCCCGCTCCAGAACCAGAACGGCCGCCAGTTCCTGAACCAGCCGCGCAACGTCTTCACCGTCGCCGCGACATGGACCCCGCGCCTGACCAGCACACTCAACGCGCTGTTCCATGTCGACATGCGCTACAACAGCGACGTGTCGATCGTGCGCGACGGGACGGGGACGACGACGGTCGGCAACGATGCCTATCCGCTGCTCAACGGCAAGATCGGTGTCGCGACCGACGACCGCCGGATCTCGGCGGAATTCTTCGTCGAGAATATTACCAACCAATATTATAACATTTCCGGTTTCGCGATTCCCGAGCAGACCGGAACCTATGGCGTCTATCCGGCGATGCCGCGTTTCTATGGCGTGCGCGCCCGCTTCGGGTTTTAAAACCCGTCGGACGTAGCGTCATTCAGGGTTCGTTTCGACCGGTCGTGGCAATTCCCCCGCGACAACCGCATCGGAACATTGCATAACCGCCAACCTGCCGCGCCCTGACCGGCGCGGCCCTGTAGGGGGATTAGGAGATTATCATGGCCAAGGAACCCAAGACGACCGGTACGACCGGCGCTGCCAAGGGCGGAATTGCAAAGCCGGTGACGCCTTCGGCGGACCTCGCGAAGATCACCGGATCGGACCCGTTGCCCCGCAGCGAAGTCGTGAGCAAGATGTGGGAATACATCAAGAAGCACGATCTGCAGGATCCCAAGGACAAGCGCCAGATCCTCGCCGACGAGACGCTGGAAAAGCTGTTCGGTAAGAAGTCGTGCAGCATGTTCGAAATGAACAAGCTGCTCAGCGCGCATATGAAGTAAGCTGGTCGAGGGCATCCGCTCTCTTTCGGTTTTATCGACGCCGCTTCGGGGACAGGCCCCGGGGCGGCGTCGTTCGTTTCGGTGCATCGCGCCGGACCGATTGCCCGCGCCCCGGTCGTGCCGATCGCCACCGCTTCGGAGAGGATATCCATGAACGAGAATTGCACCGCCGATCGCCCGAGCTTCGTCACCCATCTCGAATGTTCGCTGACCGGCGAGCGCTACCCCGCCGACCAGCTCCACGGCCTGTCGCGCGCCGGGCGGCCGCTGCTCGTACGCTATGATCTGGACGCGGTCGGCCGTGCATTGTCGCGCGACACGCTGGCCGCGCGGCCGACCGATCTGTGGCGCTGGCGCGAACTGCTGCCGGTGCGGGATTCCGGCAATATCGTCACTCTCGGCGAGATCGAGACACCGCTGATCGAACTCGCCGCCGAACCCGGCCGGCCGATCGTCAAGGACGAGGGGCGGCTGCCGACCGGCTCGTTCAAGGCGCGCGGGCTGGTGATGGCGGTGGCGATGGCGAAGGCACTGGGCGTGAAGCGCATCGCCATGCCGACCAACGGCAACGCCGGCGCGGCGCTCGCCGCCTATGCCGCGCGCGCCGGCATCGCCACGACCATCTTCTGCCCGGCCGACACCCCCGAGATCAACGTGCGCGAGATCGCGATGCAGGGCGGTGATGTGTGGCGGGTCGATGGCCTGATCGACGATTGCGGCGCGATCGTCGGGAAGGGCGCGGCCGAGGGGCTGTGGTTCGACTTCTCGACGCTGAAAGAGCCGTACCGGATCGAGGGCAAGAAGACGATGGGCCTCGAACTCGCCGCGCAGCTCGGCTGGACGTTGCCCGATGCGATCTTCTATCCGACCGGCGGCGGCACCGGGTTGATCGGTATGTGGAAGGCGTTCGACGAGCTGGAGGCGCTGGGCTGGATCGGATCGCAGCGGCCGCGGATGTATGCGGTGCAGGCGTCGGGCTGCGCGCCGATCGTCAAGGCGTATGACGACGGCGTCGAACATGCCGATCGCTGGGAGGACGCCCACACCGTCGCCGCCGGCATCCGCGTGCCGCGCGCGGTTGGCGACTTCCTGATCCTGCGCGCGGTCCGCGCGAGCGGCGGCCGCGCGCTGGCGGTCGACGACGACGCGATCCTGCAAGCGGTCGATGATGTCGCGCGGGGCGACGGGCTGCTGCTATGTCCCGAAGGCGGCGCGACGCTGGCGGCGTATCGCGGCGCGCTGGCCGACGGGCTGGTCGGTATCGAGGAACGCGCGGTGCTGTTCAACTGCGCCACCGGCCTCAAATATCCGATGCCGCCCGCCGAGCAGTTCCTGTCGAAAGACGCGCCGATCGATTTCGATCGCTGGCGGTAGAGGGCGTTCAGCAGCGCTGCCCTCTCCCCTGAATAGGGGAGAGGGATACCGCAGCTTGCCAGCTCGCTGGCTAGCGCAGGTTGGGTGAGGGGCGAAGCGAGCCGAAGGCTCGCGCGCTCGCTTGCGCGAGCGCCGACCCCTCTCCCAGCTCCGACTAGGCCTTTGCTTGTGCAAAGACCAAGTCTGCGCATCCCTCTCCCCTTGTCAGGGGGAGAGGGAGCAGTAGCGTTACCGCCCCGCCGCGTTCGCCGCGCTCAACGCCGCGCGGACCGTCGCGGTGGCCACGTCGCCGTCGATGCCGACGCCGAACACCCGCCGCCCGTCGGGCAGGGTGCATTCGAGATAGGCCGCCGCCTGCGCATCCGCGCCATGGCCGATCGCATGTTCGCTGTAATCGACCACGTCCATGTCGACGCCGCCGTCCTCGCGCAGCGCCGCAAGCAGCCCCGAGAGCAACCCGTTGCCCTTGCCAGAGATCGCGCGCTCCTCACCGTCCAGCCGGACGCGGCCGACGAAGGTGCGTGGCGGCCCGCCGCCCGGCGCATGCGTTTCGGCATAGTCGATCAGCGCATAGCGTTCGGACCCGTGCGGCAGATAGGCCCCGGCGAACGCGGTCCAGATGTCGGCGGCGTTCAGTTCGCGACCCAGATCGTCAGCCATCTGCTGGACGTGGCGGCTGAAATCGGCCTGCAACCGCTTGGGCAGTTTTAGCCCCTTGTCCTGTTCGAGCACCCACGCGACGCCGCCCTTGCCCGACTGCGAATTAACGCGGATCACCGCTTCGTAGCTGCGGCCCAGGTCGGCGGGATCGATCGGCAGATAGGGGACTTCCCACAGCCCGTCGTTACGCAGCGCCTGCGTCGCCATGCCCTTCTTGATCGCATCCTGATGGCTGCCCGAAAAGGCTGTGAACACCAGGTCGCCGGCATAGGGTGTGCGCGGATGGACCGGCAGGCTGGTGCAGTAATTGACCGTGTTGACCACCTCGTCGATGTCCGACAGGTCGAGCTTCGGGTCGACGCCCTGCGTGTACAGGTTCAGCGCGACGGTCACGAGGTCGCAGTTGCCGGTCCGCTCGCCATTGCCGAGCAGGCAACCCTCGACCCGGTCGGCCCCGGCCATCAGCCCCAGTTCGGCCGCCGCCACCCCGGTCCCACGATCGTTATGCGTGTGCAGCGAGATCACCACGCTGTCGCGGTTGGGCACGTTGCGGCAGAACCATTCGATCTGGTCGGCATAGATATTGGGCGTCGCCGCCTCGACGGTCGCCGGCAAGTTCAGGATCAGCGGCCGGTCCGGCGTTGGCTGCAACACCTCCATTACCGCCGCGCAGACCTCGACCGAGAAATCGGGTTCGGCGGTCGAGAAGGTTTCCGGGCTGTATTCGAAGCGCCAGTCGGTGTTCGGACGCTTGCCGGCCTCGTCGCGCAGCACCTTCGCGCCGGCGACGGCGATGGCTTTCACCTCGGGGCGTTCCATGCCGAACACGATCCGCCGCCACGCCGGGCTGACCGCATTGTAGAGGTGGACGATCGCCTGCTTGGCACCATCGAGGCTCTCGAAGCTGCGCTCGATCAGGTCGCGGCGCGACTGGGTCAGCACCTGCACCCACACGTCGTCGGGGATGCGATCCTGCTTCACCAGCCCGGAAATAAAATCGAACTCGGTCGCGCCGGCCGACGGGAAACCGACCTCGATCTCCTTCAGCCCGACCTTGAGCAACAGGTCGAAGAAGCGGTTCTTCTTCTCAGCGCCCATCGGATCGATCAGCGCCTGATTGCCGTCGCGCAGGTCGGTCGACAGCCAGCGCGGCGCGCGGGTGATGGTGCGCGACGGCCATTGCCGGTCCGGCAGGGCGATGGTGGGGAAAGGGCGGTATTTGGTCGAAGGATCGCGCAACATGGTGTCTTCAGCCTGTCAGGGGCGCATCGCTCATGGGTGCGCCGGTATCTGCCATTGGGGTTCGATACTCCCTCAGGGAAGGCGCACGCCGGTGCGTTCCTCCCCTAAGGGCGGCTAAGTCGAAGAAGGCGGAGCGTCTGCCCGATCATGGCGGTGATGTGGCGGCTCGGCGCGCGATTGTCCAGCGCGATCGGCGCCAAGGTGCGGAAACCGGCCAAAGGTGCCGCACCCAACGTGCGCGGCACCTTCGACCGGTTGGTCAGGCTGGCGACCTGAGGGGGCCGGGGGAGCGGCAACGCTTCCCCCGGCAATGCTTATGCGCCGACGAACGCGGCGTTGATCGTCAGGTCGACCTTGTCCGACACGGCGGGCACGGCATAGCCCAGACCGAACTGGCTGCGCAGGATGCTGCCGGTCGCGGTGAAGCCGACATTGGCCTTCTTGTTCATCGGGTTCTGGCCCGCGCCCATGAAGCGGACGGTGAGCTGCACCGGCTTGGTCTGGTCCTTGATCGTCAGATTGCCGGTCATCATCCAGTGGTCGCCCATCGGCTGGATGCGGGTCGAGACGAACTTTGCGGTCGGATAGGTCGCCACGTCGAAGAAATCCTTCGACTTCAGATGGCCGGCGAACTGCGGGCTGGTGACGGTGAGCGTGTCGGCGACGTTGAAGTCGATGCTGACCTTGCTGGCCGCCGGGTTCTTCGGATCGATCGTCGCGCTGCCGCCGGTCGCGCCGAACAGCCCGTCGAGCATGGTGAAGCCCATGTGGTTGACCTTCCACGCGACCTGCGTGTGCGCGGTGTCGACGGTGTAGGTGCCGGCGGTGACGCGCGACTTGTCGGGCGCGCCGGGCATCTGTGCGACGGTGGGAGCGGCGACCGCGAACAACGTCGCGGCAAGGATCAGGGGGGTGCGCATGGGAAAAGCTCTCCGGTTCGAAGGCGAAAGGATATGCCGCCCTTGTCGGGGGCAGGGGCCTTCGGGTCAAATACCGGATGCGAAACGATCGGTTTCGGAGTTGGTGCCGTGGTGGAAAGGGTCGGTACGGTGGCAGGCGCAGTAGATGCGCAGACCTCGTCATTCCGGCGGAGGCCGGAATCCATTGTGTCGGGTGGTATCGATCGATCCGCAACCGTGCCGCGTCCATGGGTCCCGGCCTCCGCCGGGACGACGGGTAGACCATCCGTCTTTCCCGCGCAGGCGGGAACCCATATCCGCAGCGTTCGCGCTGGAGCCGCAACGGTAGCGTCTATCGCTTCCCGCCTTCGCGGGAAGGACGGGCGCGCATGTGGCCCGCCCACCCGTCGGTCGCGGCAAAGCCGCGCCCCGAAGGGCGGGCTTTGTCGCGCCGGCCGGTCGAAGAATTTGACGGTGTAGCGTTGCCGCTGCGCCGATCAATTCTTCGACTGATCCACCAGCTTGTTCGCCCCGATCCACGGCATCATCGCGCGCAGTTCGGCACCGGTCTTCTCGATCGGATGCGCCGCCGCCTGCTTGCGCGCCGCCTTCAGCTCGGGCTGGCCGGCGCGGTTGTCGAGCACGAAGTTCTTCACGAAGCGGCCCGACTGGATGTCGGCCAGCACGCGCTTCATTTCCTTCTTCGTCTCGTCGGTGATGATGCGCGGACCGGTCACGATGTCGCCGTACTCGGCGGTGTTCGAGATCGAATAGCGCATGTTGGCGATGCCGCCCTCATACAGCAGGTCGACGATCAGCTTGGTTTCGTGGAGGCACTCGAAATACGCCATCTCGGGGGCATAGCCCGCCTCGACCAGCGTCTCGAACCCGGCCTGGATCAGATGGGTGACGCCGCCGCACAGCACGGCCTGCTCGCCGAACAGGTCGGTTTCGCATTCCTCGCGGAAGTTCGTCTCGATGATGCCCGAGCGACCGCCGCCGACGCCGCTGGCATAGGCGAGCGCGATGTCGTGCGCGTTGCCGCTCGCGTCCTGATGGATCGCGACGAGGCAGGGCACGCCGCCGCCCTTCACATATTCGCTGCGCACGGTGTGGCCCGGGCCCTTGGGCGCGATCATGATGACGTCGACGTCGCTACGCGGCTCGATCAGCCCGAAATGGACGTTCAGGCCATGCGCGAAGGCGAGCGCCGCGCCGGGCTTCAGGTTCGCGTGAATATCGTCGGCATAGATCGCCGCCTGATGCTCGTCGGGCGCGAGGATCATCAGGATGTCGGCCCAGCCGGCGGCTTCGGCATTCGGCATCACCGTGAAGCCGGCGCCTTCGGCCTTGGCGGCGCTGGCCGAACCGGGGCGCAGCGCAATGGCGACGTTCTTCACGCCCGAATCGCGCAAATTCTGCGCATGGGCATGGCCCTGCGAGCCATAGCCGAGGATCGCGATCTTCTTGTCCGAGATCAGGTTCAGATCGGCGTCGCGATCGTAATAGACACGCATGATGATTTCCCTTTGCAGATGATGGCGTCGTCCGGTTCGGCGACGCGAATAGACTTCAGGCGGCCTCTCGTCCGCGGGCGATGGCGGCGATGCCGGTGCGGGCGACCTCGACCAGCCCGACCTGCGCCATCAATTCGGTGAACTTGTCGATCTTTTCGATCGATCCCGTCACCTCGAACACGAAGCTCGATACCGTCGCGTCGACCACGCGCGCGCGGTAGACTTCGGCGAGGCGCAGCGCCTCGATCCGGTGCTCGCCGGTGCCGACGACCTTGACCAGCGCCAGCTCGCGCTCGACATGCGCGCCCTGCACCGTCAGGTCGATGACTTTGTGGACCGGCACCAGCCGGTCGAGCTGGGCGATGATCTGTTCCATCACCGGCGGCGATGCGCTGGTGACGATGGTGATCCGGCTGACCGCCTTGTCGGCGGTGATCTCCGACACGGTCAGGCTCTCGATATTATAGCCACGGCCGGAGAACAGCCCGGCGATGCGCGCGAGGATGCCGGGTTCGTTGTCGACGAGCACGGCCAGCGTGTGCCGTTCGGTCTGTTCGGTCTTGATGTGCATGTTCGTCCCTGTTCCTCGGGCCTGGCCCGAGCGCAGCGTTCCGCCGGTGAGCGGCAAATCCCCCGGGTCGTCGGCCAAGCGGCGGCTGGCTTACACCAGCGCCTTGGCCTCGTCGTCCATCTCGCCCGACACTTCGTTGGCCTGCAGGATCATGTCGGTATGCGCCGCGCCCGACGGGATCATCGGGAAGCAGTTGGCGAGTTTCGCGACCATGCAGTCGACCATCACCGGACCGTCATGGTCGAGCATCGCCTGAATCCCCGCGTCCAACTGGTCCGGCCGCTCGATGCGGATGCCCTTCCAGCCATACGCTTCGGCCAGCTTCACGAAATCGGGCAGCGAGTCCGAATAGCTGTTCGAATAGCGCGACGAATAGGTCAGCTCCTGCCACTGGCGGACCATGCCCATATATTCGTTGTTCAGGATGAACACCTTCACCGGCAGGCGGTACTGCGTCGCCGTCGCCAGTTCCTGAATGTTCATCTGGATCGACGCCTCGCCCGCGATGTCGATGCACAGCGCCCCCGGATTGCCGAGTTGCGCGCCGATCGCGGCGGGCAGGCCATAGCCCATCGTGCCGAGACCACCGCTGGTCAGCCACTTGTTCGGCGCCTCGAACCCGAAATGCTGCGCGGCCCACATCTGGTGCTGGCCCACCTCGGTCGACACGATCGGCGCGCGGTGCTTGGTCGCCTCGTACAGCGCACGGACGGCGCGCTGCGGCATGATTTCCTTGGCATTTTCGGGGAAGTCGAGGCAGCGCTTGGCGCGCCAGCCGTCGATCTTGCTCCACCACGACGACAGGTCGGGCTTGGGATGCTGGCGTGCCTTCCACACCCGCACCATGTCCTCCATCGCATGGCCGGCATCGGCGATGATGCCCAGATCGGCGCGGACGATCTTGTTCACGCTCGACCGGTCGATGTCGATATGGACCTTGCGGCTGCGCGGGGAAAAGGCATCGAGCCGCCCCGTCACCCGGTCGTCGAAGCGCGCGCCGATGGCGACGACCAGATCGGCCTCGTTCATCACCATATTGGCTTCATAGGTGCCGTGCATGCCGAGCATGCCGAGCCACTGCGGGCTGGAGGCGGGCAGCGCGCCCAGCCCCATCAGCGTCGACGTGACCGGCGCACCGGTGATCCGCGCCAGTTCGCGCAGCAGTTGCGACGCCGCCGGCCCCGAATTGATGATGCCGCCGCCGGTGTAGAACACCGGACGCTCGGCCGCCGCCAGCATGTCGACGACCTGCTCGATCTGCGCACGATCGGCCTTCACCTTGGGGCGATAGGTCTTGTGCTGGATCGGGCCGGGCTTGGTATAGCGCGCGGTCGCGACCTGCACGTCCTTCGGAATGTCGACCACGACCGGGCCGGGGCGGCCGGCGGTGGCGATATGGAACGCCTCGTGGATGATATGGCCGAGCTTGCCCGGGTCCTTCACCAGATAATTATGCTTGCAGCAATGGCGCGTGATGCCGACGGTGTCGGCTTCCTGAAACGCATCGGTGCCGATCAGCGCGGTCGGCACCTGTCCGGTGATGACCACCATCGGGATCGAATCGAGCAGCGCGTCGGTGATGCCGGTGATCGCGTTGGTCGCACCGGGGCCGGAGGTGACGAGCACCACGCCGGGCTTGCCGGTCGAGCGGGCATAGCCTTCCGCCGCATGCGTCGCCGCCTGTTCGTGACGCACGAGGATATGCTTGATCCGGCTATGTTCGAACAGCGCGTCATAGATCGGCAGCACCGCGCCGCCGGGATAGCCAAAGACGACCTCTACGCCGAGGTCGACCAGCGCTTCGACCAATATGTCGGCTCCGCTTTTCTCGGGCATGGGACGGCTCCTTCACTCAACACGATTTCGCAGGCGCGATAACAGATTTGGAGTGGCGTCGCTAGTCGCATGAAACGTGCGTGTCAACCATCAATTGCGTAATATAATGTCGAACTTTGCAGACAATGCGCATGTTTCGGTTTCGCCGATGCGAAGCCAGTCGCCCGGCGGCTGATTGCGGAACCAGGTGTATTGCCGCTTGGCATATTGCCGCGTCGCTGCCTGCGCCCGCTCCAGCGCCGCGTCGCGGGTCAGCTCGCCGCTCAGCCAGCCCGCCACCTCGGCCACGCCGATCGCCCGGCGGACGGGCGCATCCGCGCCGATGTCGTCGCGGGCGAGCAGCGTCGCCACTTCGTCGCGCGCGCCATGGTCGAACATCTGCGCCAGTCGCCGGTCGCACCGCTGCGCCAGCCACGTGCGGTCGGGCAGCAGCAGCATCGCCCGCACGTCGACGTCCGAGCCGATCCCGCCGCTCCGGTCGCGCTGCCACTCGGCAAGGCTCCGCCCGGTCGAGCGCACCACCTCCAGCGCGCGCGCCACCCGCGTCGTATCGCTGGCCAGCAGCCGCGCGGCGGCGGCCGGATCGGCCTGGGCCAGCGCGGCATGCGCCTCGGCGACCGGCAGCGCACGCACCGCCGCGCGTACCGCCGGGTCGATCTCGGGCACCGGCGCGATCCCGTCGAGCAGTGTGCGCAGATACAATCCGGTCCCGCCGACCAGCACCGGCAACCTGCCCGCCGCCAGTACCTCGCGCACCACCGCCGCCGCGTCGCGCGCCCATGCCGCGGCGGAATAGGCGTCGGCCCCGTCGACATGGCCGAACAGCCGATGCGGCGCGCTCGCCGCTTCCTCAGGGGAGGGGCGGGCCGACAGCACGCGCAGGTCGCGGTACACCTGCGCGCTGTCGGCGTTGACGACCACGCCGTCATGGGCCTGCGCCACCGCGATCGCCAGCGCGGACTTGCCGCTGGCGGTCGGGCCTGCGATGAGCGCCACCCTCGGACGGTCAGGAGAATTCGCCATGTTCATCGCCACGCTGATAGCAGCCGAATCGATCGCCGAGCGCGATATTTCCGATGCGGTGGCCCGCATGGACGACCTCTGTGGAGTCTCCGAGTGGCGCTGGGTCGAAGAAGGCCGCGTTGCCGACATTTATTTCAAGGAGGACCCGGCCTGGGCCGATGGCGTTCTGTCGCCGTGGTTCGACCGGACCGACGTCGCGATCCAGCCTGCCGCCAATCGCGAAAAGAAACTCCTCATCGCCGACATGGATTCGACGATGATTACCGTCGAGTGCATCGACGAATTGGCCGATTACGCCGGGATCAAGCCGCAGATCGCCGACGTCACCGAACGCGCGATGCGCGGCGAACTCGATTTCGCCTCGGCGCTCGACGCCCGCGTCGCGTTATTGGAGGGGCTGGAGGAAGCCGCGATCCAGCGCTGCCTCGACGAACGGGTCAAGCTGATGCCCGGCGCGAAGACGCTCATCCAGACGATGCGTGCGCGCGGGGCCACGACGATCCTCGTCTCGGGTGGCTTCACCCGCTTTGCCGAGCCGGTCGGCCATGCGCTGGGCTTTCACCGCATGATCGCCAACCGCCTGCTGATCGAGGACGGCCGCCTGACCGGCAAGGTGCGCAAACCGATCGTCGATGCGACCACCAAGGAAGTGACGCTGCTTGCCGCGATCGACGAACTGGGCATCGATCCGGCCGCCACGCTGGCCGTCGGCGACGGCGCCAACGACCTGCCGATGATCCGCCGCGCGGGATTGGGCGTGGCCTATCACGCCAAGCCGATCGTCGCCGCCGAAGCGGCGGTGCGCATCGACCACAACGACCTCACCGCGCTGCTCCACATCCAGGGCATCCCGCGCGGCGAGTGGGTCGAGGGCTAAGGCAGCCGAACTCCCCTCCCTGACAAGAGTTTCGGGTCGGTCATGCCCCCGGCATGACCTGAACAGTGCGGGGCACTGTTCACCCGAAACTGGGCTGGGGGTGGGTAGGCTCGTGGCAGGCGCTGTCGTACCCTCGCAGGCCGACCCACCCCCGACCCCTCCCTTGTTAGGGAGGGGAGGAGCTAAACCCGCCCGTTCCGACCCCAATCGCCCGACACCAGCCCCATGAAGATCAGCGCTTCACCGCCACACACGTCGTCGGCCGGATCGCGCCACACGCCCGCGTCGCTTCCGCGCTCGAAGCAAACGGGCCGATCTGCAATTTGGTAATCCCGCCCGCCGCCTCGAAATAGGGCTGGCGACCGGCGAACTTGCCCGACACCTGCGACCACAGCCCGCGCGCGTTGCCGGCATCGCGGAACGCGCCGAGCTGCACCCGCCAGCCACCGTCGCGCACCGCTGCGGCCGGGGCAGGGGCGGCGGGCTTCGGGCGCGGCGCGGGAGTCGCTTCCGCCACCCGCGTCGGGGCGGGGCGGGGCGTGACCACGCGCGGCGGGACCGGACGCGCCGTCGCCGTGCGCACCGGCTGCGTCGGCAGGCGCCCGGCGCCCGCTTCCAGATCGCGCGCCATCGTCAGCGCCGCCTGCCGGTCGGGCAGCGGCACGTACCGGTCCATCTCGGCCAGCGTCGATGCCGCCTGCGGCAGCCCGGCCGACGACGCGCGCGTCATCAGTGCATAGGCGCGCCGCCAGTCCTTGGGCACCGAATCGCCGTTGAACAACATCGTGCCCAGCACGAACTGGCTGCGCGGCTCGCCGCGCGTCGCCGATTTCTCCAGCCACTGTACCGCATCGGCGCGCTTGCCGTTCTGGAACAGGATCAGGCCGTAATTGTCCTGCGCCTGCGGATGGCCCTGCTGCGCCGCCTTGGCATACCATTGTTCGGCCTGCGCCAGATCGAGCGGTACGCCGCGGCCCAGCTTGTACGCCTGCGCCAGATTGAACTGCGCATCGGCATCGCCGCCGATCGCCGGCTGGCGCCATTCGCGCACCGCCGTGGCCCAGTCGCCGCGCGACCATGCGTCGACCCCGGCCTTCACATCGGCGATCGCCGGTGCCGCCAGCACCGCCGCACCCATCGCCAGCCACCCGTGTACGCGCATCGAAATCCCCCTTGCGATCGGGGCGACCGTACCAGCGGTTCACCATGTTCCGCAAAGCCTTTCCGGTGGATGGCCCGCCCGCGTTAACGCCTTTTTATCCCGCCGCTGCGACAACGGCGCTGAACGGACACAGGGATACGACAGCGGCATGCGCGTTCTGGCGGTGGCATCGCAAAAAGGCGGATCGGGCAAGACGACCTTGTCCGGCCACCTTGCCGTGCAGGCCGAACGGGCCGGCTGCGGGCCGGTCGTGATGATCGACATCGATCCGCAGGGGTCGCTGGCCGACTGGTGGAACGAACGCACCACCGATCTGCCCGCCTTCGCCCAGACATTGGTCGCGCGCCTCGCCGCCGATCTCGAAACCTTGCGCGCGCACGGCTTCAAGCTGGCGGTGATCGACACCCCGCCGGCGATCACCATGGCGATCCAGAGCGTGATCGCCGTCGCCGAACTGATCGTCGTGCCGACCCGCCCCAGCCCGCACGACCTGCGCGCGGTGGGGGCTACCGTCGACCTGTGCGGTCGCGCCGGCAAGCCGCTGGTATTCGTCGTCAACGCCGCGACGCCGGGCACCCGCGTCACCACCGAAGCGACGATGGCCTTGTCGCAGCACGGCACGGTCGCCCCGGTCATCGTCCATCACCGCGTCGATTTCGCCTCGTCGATGATCGACGGCCGCACCGTCATGGAACTCGACCCCGATTCGAAATCGAGCGCCGAGATCGCGCAACTGTGGACCTATCTCCACGACCGGCTGGAAAAGAATTTCCGCCGCACGGTGTTCGCCGTGCCGGCCGCGCCCGCCGGTGCGCTCGGCTTCGGCCGGCGGGGCATGGGGCAGGGCTGATGGCACCGATCGATCGCCCCGCACCGCTCGTGCCCGGCCTGCTCGCCCGCAGGGGCGAGGCGCGCCCGGCGATGCGCCCTGCCGGCATCGCCGGCATGCTGGTGGAGGACGACGACCTCGGCTGGAACGATTTCGGCCAGAGTCCCGACCCGCGCGCCGAATTGCCCGCCGTGCTGCAACAGCGCGCGCAACTCCAGCAATTGACGCTCGGCAGCGATGCCGTGCCGGTCGCCCCGCCCGAAGGGGAAGTGGCGGCGCTCACCCTGACGCTCGACCCTGACCGGCTGTGGCGTCTCCGCCTCGCCGCCGCCGCGCGCGGCCTGTCGGTCGAGGCGTGGCTGGTCGATGCGATCGACCGGCTCCTGCCGCCGCCCTCCGACCTCTCGTCCACTCCCGTTTCCGATGCTCCGAAGGTGCAGCCATGACCAACCGCCTGTTCGTCTCGATCGGCCTTGCCACCGCCATGCTCGGCGGCTCGCTCGGCATCGTCGCCATGGGCACCGGTGCGGTCGCCGCCGGCGGGGATGCCGCCGCGCCGCGCCTCGCTGCCAAGGCTGCCGCGATGCTGGGCAAGGACAAGGGGGTGCAAGCGGTCGGCTTCGCCGAACAGGCGGTGGCGCTCGCCCCGCGCGACGCGAGCTACCGCGCGCTGCTCGGCCGCGCCTATCTCCAGGCCGGGCGCTTCGCCTCGGCGACGCAGGCGTTCAGCGACGTGCTGGCGCTCGACCCCGCCGACGGCCGCGCCGCGCTGAACCTCGCGCTGGCGCAGACCGCGACCGGCGACTGGGTCGGCGCGCGCGGCACGCTCACCGCCCATGCCGAACGGATCGGGCCCGCCGACCGGGGCCTTGCCCTCGCGCTCGCCGGCGATCCGGCCGGCGGCATCGCGCTGCTGGCCCAGGCCGCGCGCGATCCCGCCGCCACCGCCACCGTCCGCCAGAATCTCGCGCTCGCGCTCGCGCTCGACGGCCGCTGGATCGAGGCGCGCTCGGTCGCCTCGGTCGACATGGCCCCGGCGCTGGTCGACCAGCGGCTGGTCGAATGGGCCGCCTTCGCCCGCCCCGGCAACGCCGCGCAGCAGGTCGCGGCGCTGCTGAAAGTCACCCCCGTCGAGGATCGCGGCCAGCCGGTGCAACTGGCGCTCGTCGCACCCGCCGATCCGGTGGCGGTCGCCGCCGCCGACGCACCGCTCGTCGCGGTCGCGGCGGTCGATCCGGCACCGGTCGAATCTGTCCAGACCATTCCCCCTGCGCCGGTTCAGGTCGCGACGGTCGAGGTCCCCCGCCCGGCGATCAGCTTCGCCCCGCGCCGCGAGATCGTGCAGGCACTCCCCACCGCCTACGCCAAGCTCGCCCCCGCCGCCCCGGCCCGGGTGCAGACCGCCGCCGCCCCGGCCCGTATCCAGACGGCTTCCGCCCCTGCGAGGGGTAATTATTACGTCCAGCTCGGCGCCTATGAGAACGCCGCCGTCGCCCGCGACGCATGGGCGCGGATCAGCCGCCATGTGCCCCGCCTCGCCGGCCACGCGCCGCAGGGGATGCGCGCGACGATCCGGGGCAATGCCTATTACCGGCTATCGGTCGGCGGCCTCGCCCGCGCCGATGCCACCGGCTTGTGCGGCACGCTGCGTGCATCTGGCAGTCGCTGCTTCGTCCGCACCCATGCCGGCGAGCAACTCGCCGTCTGGGCGCGCGGCGGCAACCAAGTCGCCGCGCGCTAAATCCCTTTCCCGAGCCTCTCCCAGGAGGAGGCGGCGCGTTCCCTCACAGGAACGCGCCGCCCTTTATCACCCGCAGTACGCGGCCCTGCACCGGCAGCCCGTCGAACGGGGTATTGCCCGCCTTGCCGGCGAAGCCATCGGCGCGGACCTGCCACGGCGCATCGGCATCGATGACGATCAGATCGGCCGGCGCCCCTTGCGCCAGCGTACCCGACTCCAGCCCGAGCAACTTCGCCGGGTTCTGGGCAAGCAAGGCGAACAGCCGCTCGATCGTCACCACCCCGTCGCGCACCAGCCCCAGCCCCAGCGCCAGCAGCGTCTCCGCACCCGCCATGCCCGGCTCGCTGTCGGCGAACGGCAGGCGCTTGGCCTCCGGGCCGCGCGGATCGTGCCCCGAACACAGCACGTCGATCGTCCCGTCGGACAGCGCGGCGCGCGCCGCCTGCCGGTCGCTCTCGTCGCGTAGCGGCGGCGAGAGATGCGCGAAGGTACGGAAATCGCTCATCGAAATATCGGAGAGATAGAGGTGCGCCGGGGTGATCCCGCACGTCACCGCCACCCCCCGGCGCTTGGCGGTGCGGATCAGATCGAACCCGGCCGCCGTCGTCACCTGCCGGAAATGCAGCCTTGCGCCGGTTTCCTCGGCGAGCGCCACGTCGCGCGCGATCGCCAGCGCTTCGGCAAGGGCAGGGGCGGCGGGCAGCCCCAGCCGCGTCGCCGTCTCGCCCGCCGTCGCCACCGCGTCACCCGTCAGGCCACCGTCCTCGGCATGGGCGATCACGGTGAGGCCACAGTCGCGGGCATAGGCCAGCACCTTGCGCATCACCCCGCTGTCGGCGATCCAGCGCCGGCCGGTTGCCACCGCGCTCGCCCCCGCCTCGGCATTGATCGCCATTTCGGCAAGGTCGCTGCCGCGTAACCCTTGTGTCGCCGCCGCGATCGGATGGATCCACAGATCGGGCTTGCCCATATGCGCCGACCTCGCGACCACGCCCGGTTCGTCGAGGACCGGCGTCTGGTCGGGCATCAGCCCGACGCGCGCGATCCCGCCCGCGCGGCACGCCGCCGGGTCGCTGGCGAACACGCCCAGATCGACGATCGCCGGCGCGATCATCTTGCCGCCCAGATCGATCGTCTCGCCAGCAGCGACGGTGTCCGGGCCGCCGATCACCTCGCCCGCGACATGCAGCGGCGCGTCGCTCACCCCGCCCGCCGGACAGACGCGGATGCCGTTCACGAAGCTGACGTTCATGCCCAGCCCTCCACGCCACGGCTGCGCCGGGTCAGCACGTCGAGACACGCCATCCGCACCGCGACTCCCATCTCGACCTGTTCGGTGATCGCCGATACCTGCGGGTCGTCGGCGACGTCGCTGGTGATCTCGATTCCCCGGTTCATCGGCCCGGGGTGCATCACCAGCGCGCCCGGCTCGGCACGTTTCAGCCGCTCGCGGGTCAGGCCATAGCGCAGATGATATTCGCGGGTGGACGGGATGAAGCCGCCGTTCATCCGCTCGTTCTGCAACCGCAGCATCATCACCACGTCCGCCCCCTCCAGCGCCGCGTCGAAATCGGTGAACGGCGTCACGCCCATCCGCTCGATCGCGGCGGGCAGCAGCGTGGCCGGAGCGACGACGCGCACCTCGGCCGCCAGCGTGGTGAGCGCGAGGATGTTCGATCGCGCGACCCGGCTGTGCAGGATGTCGCCGCAGATCACGACCCGCTTGTGCGCGATCCCGCCCAGCCGCCGCCGGATGGTCAGCGCGTCGAGCAGCGCCTGCGTCGGGTGCTCATGCCATCCGTCACCCGCGTTCAGCACCGGACAGTCGACCTTGTCGGCGATCAACTGCACCGCGCCCGACGAAGAATGGCGGATGACGATGACGTCGGCGCGCATCGCGTTGAGCGTCACCGCCGTATCGATCAGCGTCTCGCCCTTCTTCACGCTCGACTGGCCGGCGTGCATGTTGACCACGTCGGCGCCCAGCCGCTTGCCGGCGATCTCGAACGACAGCAACGTGCGCGTGCTGTTCTCGAAGAACGCATTGATCTGGGTGATGCCGCCCAGCCGCCGGTCGCCGGAGGCGCGGCTGCGGTTCGCGTCGATCCATTGTTCCGCCTCGTCGAGCAGGAACAGGATTTCGTGCGGTTGCAGCCCCTCGATCCCGGTCAGGTGGCGATGCGGAAAGACGGCGCCGCCATCGATCATGGCGGCGGGGCGGTGGTCGGATGCGCGCATGACCGGGGCGGTTAGGCCGCTTGGGTTCCCCGCGCAAGCCGAACCCAGCCGCGCCCCTCATGCCCGAAGCAAAAAGCGTCCGGGTGCAGAATCTCGGCGAGGATCTCCGCCGATTCGACCAGCCGGGGGCCGGGGCGGTTGAAGAAATGATGCCCGTCGGCGACGAACACCCGATCCTCGCGCACCGCCTTCAGGTCCTGCCAGCCCGGCCGCTGCGTCAGCGGCGACAGGTCGCCCAGCGTCTGCGGAATCTGGAACCCGCACGGCATCATCACGATGACATCGGGGTCGGCGGCGACCAGCGCGTCCCATTCCGCCCAGGGCGAATGCTGCCCGGCCTTGGCGAACAGACTGATACCGCCCGCCGCCTCGATCAGTTCGGGCACCCAGTTGCCCGCCACCATCAGCGGGTCGATCCACTCGACCGCCGCCACCGTGGGCCGGGTCGGCTGCGCGGCGGCGGTCGCGGTGATCGCCGCCAGTCGCGCCTTCAGTCCGGCGACGACCGGCCCGGCGCGCTCGGGGACGCCCAGCGCCTGCGCCACCCGCCCGAAATCGCCCCACACATCGCTCAGATCGTCGGGGGCGAGCGACACCAGCACCGGATCATTGCCCTGCCAGTCGGTCAGCGCGCCGATCAGGTCGTCGGGCGTCACCGCGCAGACCGCGCATTGCGACTGGGTCAGCACCACCTGCGGTTGCAGCGCGCGCAACGCCGCCGCATCGACCTCGTAGCACGACAGCCCGGCGGTCACGATCGCCTGCACCCGGTCGTCGATCAACCGCGAGGGCAGCCCCTTCTCTATCTTCGTCGCCGTCAGCCGGGGCAGGGCGGTCATCTCGGGCGGGAAGTCGCACTCATGGCTCCGCCCGACCAGATCGGGACCGAACCCCAGCGCGACCGCGATCTCGGTGGCGCTGGGCAGGAGCGAGACGATACGGGCCATGGGGTTTCCTGATACGCTGCGAAGAAATCGAAACGACGATTAGGCGGCGGCAGGGCGAACCGCAAACTCTCCCCTCCCTGGAAGGGAGGGGCCGGGGGTGGGTAGGTTCGGGGCGGGTGCTGCCGTTCCCTCGCAACCCGATCCACCCCCAACCCCTCCCTTGTCAGGGAGGGGAGCCACATCACCCCAACCACCACCACCCGATCGCCCCGAACAGCACCAGCGCCGCCCAGCCGCCCTTGGCGGTCAGCAGATAGAACATGCCGACCAGCCCGACCCCGGCAAGGATGCCGCGCAACGCCTCGTCATCGGCGATCCACGGCAGGATCAGCGCCCCGCCGATCAGGTTGCCCGCCGCATTGGCCGCGATCCACAGATAGGACAGCCCCGCGCCGATCGATCCGAGCAATGGCAGCTTGATCGTCGCATAGCCGCGCATCTTGCCCGGAAACAGGTCGGCCGCCAGATGCAGCCCGATGCCGAAGCCCAGCCCGGCCGCCACGCCCCATGTCCGCGGATCGAGCAGCGCGACCAGCATCGGGATCACCCCGTGCAGCAAGGCGCTGCGATGGTTGAGGTTGAGCGGCGTATCGAGATCGGGCAGCCGCGTGCCCGACGCCGCCGCCGTCACCACGGTCGCCACCACCACCCATGGCGCATGGCCACCGGTGAACGCCAATATTACGCTGAGCAAAAGAAACAGGGAAGGCGCCACCGCCGCCCCCTAACCGCATGTACTCGTTATGTCCACCGTCCCGAGGAAATTTCCTTTACGCCAGCGGCACGCTGACCAGCGCGTCGATCGCGCCTTGCAGGATGTAGGCGGCGGCCAGCTTGTCGACCCGCTCGGCACGCTTGGCGCGGCTCAGGTCCTCGGCGATCATCTGCCGCTCGACCGCGACCGTCGACCAGCGTTCGTCCCACAGAAAGATGGGGAGGGCCAGATCATCCAGATTGCGCGCGAACGCCCGCACCGATTGCGTGCGGGGGCTGTCGCTGCCGTCCATGTTGAGCGGCAGGCCGATCACGATGCCAAGCACCGATTGCTGGCGGATCAGCGTCTGCAACTGCGCCTTGTCCGCGCTGAACTTGGTCCGGTTGACCAGCACGGCCGGGCTGGCGAAGCTCCACCCGGCATCGCACAGCGCGGTCCCGATCGTCTTGGTGCCCACATCCAGCCCGATCAGCCGCCCGCCTTCGGGCAGCGCCTCGCGATATATCGTCCGGTCCTCGGTAATCATCGCGCCGCCTCCCACGTCGCCAGCCGCCGCAGCGCATCGGCGCGGACGTTCGCCCAGAACAGGCTGTAGTCATATACATGCCAGTTGTTGCCCGGCAGCACATAGGGGCCAAGGTCGGGCAACTCGCTCCCGATCGACAATATGCCGCGCCCCTCGCACCGGGCCGGCACCAGCCCCGGCGTCAGCACCGCGCTCGTCAGCGCCGCGTCTGGCACCAGCGTGCCGAGATTGGCGCTGGCCGGGGCGGCGGCATCGGGCGTGCCGGTCAGCGGATTGGTACACACCATCGGCGTCGCCGCGCGCGACCGGCCGTCGAACCCGGTCGTCGCGTCATAGGTGTCGAAGATCAGCGACGGATCGGCCGGATCGGCGAAGCTCTGCCACGACAACAGGCACCCGGCCTGCTCCGCTCCCTGACATTCGGGCAGCCCCAGCGCCGCCAGATCGGTGACGCGCGACACCGGCCACCCGACGACATAGGCCGCGACGATGCGCCGGGCGATCGGCGTCCCCGCCACCTTCTCGCGCAGCAGCCGCGTCAGGTGCAGCGCCCCCTGGCTATGCCCGGCGAGGATGATCGGCCGTTTCGGATCGGCCTCGGCCACGAACCGGTCGAACGCCGCCGCCACGTCGCGATAGGCGAGGTCGAGCGCCTGCGTCGCCGCACCCTCGCTGGTCAGGAACGCGCCGAACGTCGCCTGACGATAGCGCGGCGCCCACACCCGCCCGGCGGCGGCGAATGCGCTGGCCTGTCCACGCAGGAACACCTGTGCCCGCCCGTTGGTCTCGCCATCGTCGAGCGCGGCGTTCCACCGGTCGGTCCCGACGAACGAGGTCGGATGGATGAAGAAGATCTCGGCATTGCCCGGCGCAGTCCGCGCGACCCCCGGCGGCAGCCAGTCGACCGGCGTGTTGGTCAACCCCGGCCGCGCGAACCACATCCCGCGTTTGGCATAGGCATCGCCCGCCACCGCCGGCGCGCCCTGAAACGCGACGCCGGGCACCATCGCCCGTCGCAACAGCGCCACCCCGAACAGGCGATAGGCAAACGCCGCCACGATCGCCAGCACGATCAGCGTCGCCACGACATACAGGAACTTGCGCGCCAACCGGCTCTCCTCGGGATTCCGCGCCCTAGGTGCGCGAAAGGGTGGATCAGTGCAACGCCCCCCGCCGTCATTCCGGCGAAGGCCGGAATCCACGGACACGCAACGCTCGCGCTTCCATCGATACGGTCCGTATCCATGGATTCCGGACTTCGCCGGAATGACGAGCGGCGTGCAACCCTTGTCCCCACCGCCCACATTCTCTAGGCGGGTAGGCGCAAGCGCCCGTCGGGCGCCCCCGGGAACCCCAATGCTGCTCGCGATCGACGCCGGCAATACGAACGTGGTCTGCGCGCTGGTCGACGGCGACACCATCGTCGCGCGCTGGCGCATCGCCACCGATCCAAGGCGCACCGCCGATGAATATGCCGTCTGGCTCAGCCAGTTGCTGGCGCTCGACGGGCGCGACCGGTCGTGCATCGACGGCGTCATCATCGGCACCGTCGTGCCCCGCGCGCTCCACAATCTCGAAGTGCTGGCGTCCAAATATTTCGGCGTGACCGCGCTGGTCGCCGGACGCGGCACCGCCGATTACGGCATCGCGCTCGACGTCGACGAACCCCATGCGGTGGGTGCCGACCGCGCGCTCAACGCCATCGCCGCGCATGCGGCGCACCCCGGCGACCTGATCGTCGTTGATTTCGGCACGGCGGCCACCTTCGACGTCGTCGATTATACCGGCGCGTACAAGGGCGGGATCATCGCGCCGGGCATCAACCTGTCGCTCGACGCGCTGGTGACGGCCGCCGCGAAGCTGCCGCGCATCGCCATCGAGGCCCCGGCGACCACCTCGGTCATCGGACGCAATACGGTGGACCAGATGCACATCGGTATCTATTGGGGCTATATCGCGATGATCGAGGGGCTGGTCGCGCGCATGAAGGCCGAGATCGGCCGACCCGTGCGCGTGATCGCTACCGGCGGCCTCGCCATCCTGTTCGAAAAACACACGCAGGTCTTCGATGCGATCGAACAGGACCTGACCATCACGGGACTGGCGATGCTGTGGCGCCGAACCCATATGTCCCCAGCAAACAGCGACTGAAACCAAGACCCTCGCGAATAGGCGCGAGTTTAGAAAGAGACTTAGTGACCCCAAAGAAAGAACTGCTCTTCGTCGCGCTCGGCGGATCGGGCGAGATCGGCATGAACGTCAACCTGTACGGCACTGCCGGCAAATGGCTGATGGTCGATTGCGGCGTGACCTTCGCCGACCCGGCCTACCCCGGCATCGACGTGATGCTCCCCGATCTTCAATTCATCGAAGAACGCGGCGACCAGCTCACCGGCATCGTCATCACCCACGGGCATGAGGACCATATCGGCGCGCTGCCGTATCTCGCCGCCGATCTCGGCGTGCCGATCTACGCCACGCCGTTCACCGCCGGCCTCATCCGCGGCAAGCTGGACGAGGAAGGCATTTCCGACCGCGTGAAACTGAAGATCGTGCAACTGGGCGGCGACGTGAAGGTCGGTCCGTTCGGCGTGCGCTTCGTGCCGATGGCGCATTCGATCCCCGAGGCGACCGCGCTCGTCATCGATACCCCGCATGGCAAGATCTTCCATTCGGGCGACTGGAAGCTCGACCGCGAACCGATGGTTGCCACCCCGGCGACCCCGGAGGAACTGACCGCGATCGGCGACGAGGGCATTCTTGCGCTGGTGTGCGATTCGACCAACGTCTTCAACAACGAAGCCTCGGGCTCCGAAGCCGATGTCCGCCAGGGCCTGTTCGAGCAGGTATCCTCGGCCAAGGGCCGCCGGGTGATGGTGACGAGCTTCGCCTCTAACGCCGCGCGGCTCCACACGCTGGGGCAGGTCGCGCGCGACACCAACCGCAAGATCTGCGTCGCGGGCCGTTCGCTCGACCGCATCCTGAAGGTCGCCAAGGCCACCGGCTATCTCAAGGACTTCCCGCAGCCGGTCGACTACGACACCGCGATGCGCCTGCCGCGCGATCAGGTCCTCATCATCGCCACCGGCGGGCAGGGCGAACAGCGCGCGGCACTCGCCCGCGTCGCCAACCGCGAACACCAGTTGTCGCTCGAAGCGGGCGACCGGGTGATCTTCTCGTCCAAGCAGATTCCGGGCAACGAAGTCGCGATCGGCCGCATCCAGAATCAGCTCGCCGCCGCCGGCATCGAGATGATTACCGATCGTCAGGCGCACGTCCACGTCTCGGGCCATCCGGGCCGCCCCGAACTGGCCAAGCTCTATAAATGGATCCGGCCGAAGGTGCTGGTGCCGGTGCATGGCGAGATGCGCCACCTGATGGAACATGCCCGCTACGGTCTGTCGCAGGGGGTCGGCCAGACGCTGGTCCAGACCAACGGCGACATCGTACGGCTTGCGCCGGGCAATGCGACCAAGATCGGCAAGGCCGTGGTCGGTCGCCTCGCGCTCGACGGCGACGTGATCCTGCCGGCCGAGGGCAGCACGATCAACGAACGGCGCAAGCTCGCCGCGTTCGGCCATATGTCGGTCGCGGTCGCGGTCGACCGGCGCGGGCAACTGGTCGGCGATCCGCAAATCCGCGTGCAGGGCGTGCCGGTCGAGGAAGACCGCGAACCCTTCCTCGAGGAAGCAGTCGATGCGGCGGCCGAGGCGGTGAACGCCAAGAGCCGTGAACGCGGCAAGCTTCCGGAAGCGATCCGGCTGGCCGTCCGCCGCGTGGCGACGCGCTGGACCGGCAAGAAGCCGGTGGTCGACGTCCTCATCATCAACGCCTGAGGACGGGGAGGGGCGGGCGCATGGCATGGCAGTCGGCGCTCGCCATCTGGATGCTGTTCTGGGTGCTGGCGATGTTCCTCGTCCTGCCCTTCGGCATCCGCACCACCCACGAAGCCGGCGAGCCCCCCGTCGCGGGCCAGGCCGACAGCGCCCCCGCCGGCTTCCGCCTCCGCCCGATCCTGTGGCGCACGACCATCGTGTCGCTGGTGCTGTTCGGCGCGTTCTACCTGAACTACGTCTACGGCTGGGTCACGTCCGACATGCTGGACTATTATAACGGGTGAGGGGGGCGGCGGTGCATTCGACCGTCAGCAAATATTGGCGTATAGCCGTCGCGCTTGCGCCCAGCATCGTGCTCGGCGCGGTAATGCGGTCGTGGTTACAGGCATTCGGATACAGCCGGCTGGAATCGCTCGTTATCCGGTGCGCTGCTGGCGTGGCCATAGCGATAGTCCTCTTGTGGTTGATGGACCGCCTACTGCCCGGGTCGAGGAATAATCTGGAATAATATCCGCTCGACCGAACTGGATCACCTTCACCGAACCACATACGCCTTCTGTACGATGCCCACCGGCTCCCGATACGTCCGGAACCCCATCGCCTCGTAATAGCGCAGACCGGACGCATTATCCGCCGCGATACAGGCGTCGATTGTCTCCAGCCCCGCCTGTTCCGCCGCCTCGCGGCTGGAACGGAACAGCGCGCTGCCGACGCCCTGCCGGTGCGCACGCGGGCTGATGTGCGTACCGATGATGCCCCATCCTGCGGGCACGTCGTACCGGTTGCCGCCTTCTGCGCGGAGCAGCGACTGGAAGCCGACGACCTCGCCGGCAGTGTCGATCGCCACCGTGCAACGGATGCTGGCGGGGTTTGCCAGATACTGCCGGATCACGAATGCCTCGTCGCTGGGGCGTTCGCGGCCGGTATGCTCGATGATCTCGCGCAGCACCCGGCACAGGGCGGCGGCATCGCTGGTTGATGCCAGGCGCGTATCCATGGTCTTCCTCCCGATCGACCATCGCAGTCCGATGGTTCGACTGTCCTACACGCCCCGCAGGTGACAGAATATTATGATCCCGCTCTTTCCGATCGTACACCCCGCCCGAACTGCAGGCTGCGCCGGCCGGTGTAAGAAACCTGCGACAAGTCATTGATTCTGGGTAAACGCAGTACCGCCGAAACGACGCTATTGTGTAAACTTTGTAAACTTTGCCGCCTATCCGGCCACCCACCGCGCCGCCAGCATCGCCAGCAACAGATCGGCGTACTCCCAACCATCTGCCCGCGCCGCGATCGCCGACAGGCAATCCTGATCGTCGCGCCCCGGTCGCCCCGGACCGGTCATGTTGGGCTTCATGTTGAGGTCGAACAGGTGAAAGTTTCCACCGGCATCTGCCCGGCAATCGATGCGGATCGCGCTGCGCGACCCGACCATCGCCGCCGCCGCCTCGCACGCCGCGACCATCGCCACCACCGCCGGCTCGTCCATCCGCGCTGCAGCAATCGCCGCGCTGTTCGCGCTCACCGGCACGTCGCCATTATACGGCGCGACGCCACCGCGCTGATCGAACCGCAGCACCGGGCGCAGCGCATGCTGCCCCCCGGCGACCCGCCCGTCGGGCTGGGGGGCCTCCGCCGGCAGGACGGTGATCGTCATCTCCTCGCCCGGCAGATAGGCCTCGACCATCAGCATGTCGCCGAACGTCGCCGCCGCGAGCAACGCCCCGGCCGCCGCCACCAGTCCGGGCAGATCCACAACCAGCGTCACTCCCTGGCTGCCGCGCCCGCGCACCGGCTTGACGATCAATGGAAACGCCATCCCCCGCGTCACGATCGCCCCGGCAACGCCATCCAGCGCGACCACCCCCGGCCGGGCGCTGCCGCTCAACAGGAACGATCCCGCCACCGGCAGCCCGGCGTCGCTCAGCATGCGGTTGGTGGCGAACTTGTCGTCGAACCGCTGCATCGCCGCCGGTTCCTGCCCGACGATGCCGACCGGCGCCCGCACCCACTCCAGCGGATGCCCGGCGAACAACACAGTGTTCGCCCAGATCGTGTCCGCGCCTGCCGCAATCGCCGCCGCGATACCCGCAGCGGTATCGGGAAACACCCAGTCGAGCGCCACCGCCGGATCGGGAGCCGCGACCGGCGTCGCCACCGCCACGCCGCGCCCCCGCAGCGCGACGGCGATGTCGGCCCCGCCGTCCGAATAGCCGCCGGGCTTGGCATCCTTGCGCAACCCGTCGATCACCGGCGGCGGCAGCGCTTGGTACAGGATCGCGACGCAACGCTGGGTCACAAGGGGCACCTCCGCTTCGGAACGGTGCCCGCCTACCCCTCGGGCGTTATCTGTCAATCAGTTACGCAACCGCTCGATCGCCTGCGCCAGCACGACGTACAGCTTGCCCATGTCCGACGACAGCAACGTCACCCCCATCGACGATCCGTCGCGCAAACTCAGCACCTGCCGCAGCATCGCCTCGAAATCATGGATGTAGCGGTTCACCTGATCGCTGAACCCCTCGTCGCCGTCGTACAGCAGCGCGATGTCACGCGCCTCCGCCCCCTCGACCAGCCGCACCGCCCGCCGCGTGAACACGCCCCGGTCGCCCTTCAGATACGCGGCCCATGCCGTGTCCGACACATCGGTGGACAGCGACTTGGCGATGTCGATCGACGCCGAATTCATCGCCTCGATCAACGTCGTTACCCGGCGCGAGAATTGCTCGCTGTCGGCCACTTCACGCTCGGCGCGCGCGGCGGCCATCCGGGTTTCCAGCTCCTCGCCGGTTTCGGTGATCTTGACCATCTGTCGCGACAATCGCTCGCCCGCCTCGATCGCCGAGGCGACCGCCTGATTGGCGATCGACGACAGTTCCGCCACCTGATTGGTGACGGCGCGGTCGACCGCATTGGCCAGCGCGCGCGTCCCCTGCGCCTCCAGATCGCGGGCGACGTCGGGCAGCACCTTGGCCAGCGTCTGCCGCGCCTTGGCGCTGGCACTCTCGGCGGTATCGCGGATGCGCAGCATCGCTTCGGACAGCCGGGGTGCGGCATCCTCGGCGAAGCGCACGGTGGTCGCGATCGTTTCGTCGGCGATCTCGCGAACCTCGGAAATCCGGTCCTTGCCCAGATCGAGCGTGTCGAGCAGCTTCTGCTGCACGCTCGTCAGTGTCTCGCGCTGCATGTCGACCACGCCGGCGATCGCCTCGATCGCCTCGTGCGTGCTCTCGGCTGCCGTGACCAGTGCCAGCAGCTCGGGCTTGGCCCGCGCCACGATGTCGCGGCTGGCCGTGACCCGCGTGTCGAGCCGGTCGAGCGCGCCGGGCAGCGTCTCGTCCATCTCGCGCGCGGCGGCATCCAGCGCGGTCAGCACTTCCTCGGCGGTCCTGACCACGCGGCGCGCGGTTTCGTCGTTGCCGTCCAGTGCCTCGGTCAGCGCATCGGCGACCTGGCTCAGCACCTCGATCGATCCCGCGACCGCCTGCACCCGCTCGACGCCGCTGACGCGCAGCGCATCGAACTTTTCATCGAACCCGGTCAGCCCGTCGTCGAGCATCGCCAGCAGCGCCTCGCCATCGCGGCGTCGTTCGGCCAGCCGCGCCTCGATCGTGCCGGCGATCGACTGGATCCGCTCGATCCCGTCATGGCGCATCGTCTCGAACCGGCCGTCGAACGCATCCAGCCCTTCGCCCAGCGTCGCCAGCATCGACTCGCTGTCGCGTCGCCGTTCGGCCAGTCGTTCGTCGATCGCGTTGGACAATGCCTGTACCCGTGCGATGCCCTGCGCCTCGATCGCCGCGAACTGCGCGTCGAAGCTTTCCAGTCCTTGTCCCAGCGTCGCGAACATCGCCTCGCCATCGCGCTGGCGCTCGGCCAGCCGTTCGGCAATCGCGTCGGAAGCCGCCTGCGCGCGGGCGATACCGTGCGACTGGACCGCCGCGAACTGCGCGTCGAAGCTTTCGAGTCCCTGACCCAGCGCCGCGAACATCGCGTCGCCATCACGCTGCCGTTCGGCCAGCCGCTCGCCGATCGCGTCGGATGCCGCCTGCGCGCGGGCGATCCCGTGCGACTGGACCGCCGCGAACTGCGCGTCGAACGTCTCTAGCCCCTGACCCAGCGTCTCGAACATCGCCTCGCCGTCCCGCCGTCGTTCGGCCAGCCGCTCGCCGATCGCGTCGGACACTGCCTGCGCGCGGGCAATGCCATGCGACTGGACCGCCGCGAACTGCGCGTCGAACGCCTCCAGCCCCTGACCCAGCGTCTCGAACATCGCCTCGCCGTCACGTCGCCGTTCGGCCAGCCGCTCGCCGATCGCGTCGGACACTGCCTGTGCGCGGGCGATGCCCTGCGTTTCGACGGCGGCGAACCGCTCGTCGAACGCGCCGAGGCCGGTCTGCAACGTCGCCAGCAGCGCCTCGCTGTCGCGTCGCCGCTCGTCGATATGCCCGGCCAGCGTGCGGATCGCCCCGTCGATCTGGCCCATGCGCTCGGCGAGCTGGTCGGCCCCCTCGCGCCCGGCGCGCTCGATCGCCGCGCCATTGGCCTCGATCATCGCGATCGTCGCATCGCCCTGCGCGGTGATCGCCTTGCGCGATTCGTCGATCGCATTGGCCGCACGGTCGAGCACCTCGTCAATCGCGCCCGACATGGTGCCGATGACCGATTCGAGCCGCGTACCGGCACTCTCGCTGGTGGCTTCCATCCGCGCGATATGCGCCGCCAGCCGCTGCGCTGCGCCGCCCGCGACCTCGTCGGCGTCGCGGCCGCGTTGCGCCACCGCCGCCAGCGCGGCGTCGAGCGCGGCGATCCGTTCGCTGGCGGCAAGGCCGGTCGCCTCCAGCCGCTGCGAGATCGATTCGGTTTCGGCATGCGCGCGCGGCAGCGTGTCGAGCAACGTGCCCAGCCGATGTTCGGCATGCGTCGCCGCGAGGGTCAGCGCCTCGGTCGTCATGTCGATCGCCGCGACCTGCTCGGCGATGCCGGCACGGACGCCGCGCAGCCGGTCGGTCGCGCCTTCGCCCAGCATCATCAACTGCCCGGTATGCTCGGCCAGTTCGCCGCGTGATTCGGCGATGCTGCGCCGGACGGTCGCCACGACCTGTTCCAGCGCCAGCGCCTCGCTCCGCATCGCCTGCGCGGTGGCGGTGAAGCGGCGCGCCTCCGATCGGCTGCCCTGGCGCAGCAACAGCCACACGATCCCGATCAGCAGCGGCGGCACGCACAGCGCGGCGACGAACGACGAGAGTTCGACCGGCTGCAACCGCCCGAGCGTCGCCCCGGCCCACACCAGCATGCCGCCGACCCATGCGATGACCGCGACCATCGCCAGCGTCGGCGCGATCCATTCGCGCGGCATGGGTTCAGGCTCCAGCGGCGCTTCGGCCAGCCAGTGCGGTGCTTCGTCCTGCTCGACGAACCTGTCGTCGTCGGCGTCGTGGTGCGAGTGTTCCCGCAGCCCGCTAATCGTGCCCCCGTTCATATGCAGGCGCTTATCATGATCGATCGGGGCAGGACAGATGCCGTAACGTTCGCTTAACCTTCGGCGCTTACGCTTTTCGCATGGTCTATGATCCCGGGGCGATCGACGCGACACTGGCGGCAGCGGTGGGGGACGAACCCTCGCTGATCGCCGAATTGCGCGGTGCGTTTCTGGACAGCACCCACCGCGCGCTCGCCGCGCTGGAGGCGGCCGGCGCCGACGAATGGGCCAATGCCGCCTTTCGTTTGAAGGGCTTGGCCGCCAGTTTCGGGGCGGTGCAGTTGATGACGCTCGCCGGGGAAGCCGCCGGCCATCCGCCGGGGGACGCCGCGATGCTGCGCCGCCTCAACCGCGCCGTCGCCCAGCTCTGAGCTTCGCTACCGCGTGTACAGCCGCCAGTGCGACCCCGACACCGCCGTCGGGTCGCCCCGCGCGATCTCGCGATAACGTCGGCCACACAGGATGACCGCATCGGGAAAGGCGGCATCGCCATCGCGCTCGACGAATCGATATGGCGCGGCGGGGCAGGGGGCGTTGACGATCTCCAGGGGATAGCGCCGCTGCCGCGCCGCGACGGACAGGATCGCCGAGGATCGCGGATACTCGATCGACACCATCGTGCCCGTGGGGCTTCGCGCCGCCAACGCATCGAGCGCGCGTCCCGGATCGCCACGCAGATTGCCCGCCAGTTGCCGGTCGCGCACCGCCGCGCCGACGACGAAGCTCACCCCGATCGCGATCGTGACCGCCCGCCACTCCCGCCCGGCGGCCCAGCCCCGCGGCAAGGCGATCGCCGCCCACAGCAGCAACGGCGGCAACGCCACGACATAATAGCGCGCCGTGCCGCTGTTCGGCAGTCCGAGCAGCGCGACCGCCAGTGGCAGCAGCCCGGCAGCGATTACCGCCAGCAGGCCGATCCGGTCCGCCACGATCCGCCCGAACCCGGCGAGCAGCAGGACTATGGCGGACAGCCCCAGCGTCCAGCCGAAAAGCTGGTCCAGCCCGCTTGCCCAGCGCGCCCAGTCATGCGCCTCGCGACTGCCGAACCGGAACCCCGCCGGGTCCGCCCGCGCCGCCGACCACGCCAGCGCCGCGAACAGCCCCACGGCGACCACCGCCGGCGCGAACAGGCGAACCAGCTCGCCGGCCGTCGTCCGCAGGCCGGCGGACCGCAGCCGAACGATCGCCACCCACAACCCCAGCGATGCGAGCGCGAACACCATCGTCGCCTGCGCCATGCACCCGAGCAGGGCAGCGAGGGCGAGCGCCGTCGCCGGCAACGGTGCGCTGGGCTTCGCCAGCCAGCGATCGACGACATGGATCGCGCATCCCCATGCGAACAGCATCGGCGCATAGCCCCGCGCTTCCGAACCATAGGCGACGAGGAAGGGGGCGAAGGCGAAACCGATCGCCGCGAGAATCGCACTCGCGCCGCCACGCCGCCCGGCAATCACCGCCGCCAATGGGATCAGCGCGGTTCCCGCCGCGATCGACAGCGCGCGCTGCACCAACGGCGCTGCGCCGGGACCGACCCATTGCAGCCACAAGCTGTTCAGATGATGGTTGTTGTCGTGGTTGATCGACAGGAACACGCCCGCCGGGGTCGCGACCTCGTGCGCGAACACCGCCGACCATGCCTCGTCGAGCCACAATGCCCCGTGCGCCGCGACACAGCGCAGCACCAGTCCGCCCAGCGTGATCGCAACGACGGCAAGGACCGTCGGGTCGTGCCATCGTCTGGCCATTTCGTCTGCCCCCGCACGCCCGCCTGTTCCCACTGGCTCCTAGCCGGTGGGCGGAACAGGGGGAAGCGGCGCGTCAGCGGGCATAGGCGTCGATCAGCGACCCGACATAATCGGGATGGGCGCTGCTCAACCCGGCGGCGGGGCTGGGGCCATAGATGAAGCCATGGGTCGGATATTCCGAACTGCCCAGCCCCTGCGTATCGCGATACCACACCTTCACCCGCGTCCAGTCGCCATTGCGTGATACGTCGAACACGGTGACGTCCTGCTCCACGCCGCCGCGCACGCCGTTGATCCGCGACCAGTTGGCATGGGTGACCATCGCGACGCGCGGATCGACCACCCGGCTGATGACGAGAACATGGCCCAGCGGCAGGCGCGACGTCTTGGCGAAGGCGAGCACCGCGCCGACCTTCGGCTGCTGACCGCGCGGATAGCGGCCCGCCGCCTGATCCCACCATGTCCACGCATCGCCGTAAATCTGCACCCCCGACGCGGCACGGGCGAAGGGCACGCATTGCCCGACGTAGTTGAGCAGCGACCTGGCTTCCAGCGGGATGCTGGCGGCACCGGCGAAGGCAAGGAGCAGGGCGCCCCGGATAAGCGAACCAACCATGGCCGTAATGCTGCGCCAGGGAAGATGGCTATCGGGTGTGCGATTTTGGTTAAGAACCGCTTGCCGAACGATGCCGCGCCGAACCGCCCGGGATGAGCGATGAAACGTGGGTCAGCCGCGCAGCGCGCGGCGCGCATCGGCGCGCGCGTCGAGCAGCGCCCACAGACCCCGGTGCTGGGCGAGCAGTTGCTGCATGCCAAAGGTCATCGCGCGGACCATCGGCGCTTCGCCGTCGATCGCCTCGATCATCCGTACGGTCTCGAAGCAGGTCGGCAGGTCGAGCGGGGCGGGGGCGATGTCGAGCCGCGCCGCCGCCATGTCGAGCGGTCGACGGATCGCCGGCCAGTCGAGCACCAGCGCGATTGCCGCGCCCAGCGCGCAGCCGGGCCGGACCGATGCCCCGAGCAGGTCGATCGCATGACGCTGCGCGGTCATCGCCGCTTCGGCGGCGGCCTGCCCCGGCGTGCCCGGCGGCGGCCCGGCGGCGGCGGCGAGCCGGATTAGATAGGCACGTTCACCGGCAAAGGCGGCGGCGGCGGTTCGCAGCCATGGGCGGATATGCGGATCGTCGATGCCGTTCATCGCCTGGTCGACGAGCCCAGGATGTCGGGCATGGAGCGCGCCCAGTTGATGCAGCGCATCGGCCAGATCGTGGAGCGGGCGATCGTTCAGCGCGAGCCGGGCAAGGTAGGCATGGGCGGCGCTACCGTCGTGTTCGACGATGCGGGCAAGGCCAATCCCCGGACCGGGCGCCACCCTATCGCTTGCCGCCCCCGTCACTGCCGCGTCCCCCGTGCTGCCACGGGTGTTCCCCGCAGCCACGGTAATGACGGCGAAGCATGACGCAAACGTCCAGAGACACGGTTAGCGAGTCGTTAACCGTCGCCCCGGCAAGTCCTTGCCGGGGCGAAACGGCCTTATTGGTCGAGAAACGACCGCATCTTGCGGCTGCGGCTCGGGTGCTTGAGCTTGCGCAGCGCCTTCGCCTCGATCTGGCGGATGCGTTCGCGGGTCACGCTGAACTGCTGGCCCACTTCCTCCAGCGTATGATCGGTGTTCATGCCGATGCCGAAGCGCATGCGCAGCACCCGCTCCTCGCGCGGCGTGAGCGAGGCCAGCACCCGCGTCACGGTTTCCTTCAGGTTGGCCTGAATCGCCGCATCAACGGGGATGATCGCGTTCTTGTCCTCGATGAAGTCACCGAGGTGCGAATCTTCCTCGTCGCCGATCGGCGTTTCGAGGCTGATCGGCTCCTTGGCGATCTTCATCACCTTGCGCACCTTCTCCAGCGGCATCGAGAGGCGCTCGGCCATCTCTTCCGGGGTCGGTTCGCGGCCCTGTTCGTGCAGGAACTGGCGGCTGGTGCGCACCAGCTTGTTGATCGTCTCGATCATATGCACCGGGATACGGATGGTGCGCGCCTGATCAGCGATCGAGCGGGTGATCGCCTGCCGGATCCACCACGTCGCATAGGTGCTGAACTTGTAGCCGCGACGGTATTCGAACTTGTCGACCGCCTTCATCAGCCCGATGTTGCCTTCCTGGATCAGATCAAGGAACTGCAACCCGCGATTGGTGTATTTCTTGGCGATCGAGATGACGAGGCGTAGATTGGCCTCGACCATTTCCTTCTTGGCGATCCGCGCCTCGCGCTCGCCCTTCTGCACCATGTTGACGATGCGGCGGAACTCGCCCAGCGCCATGCCGGTCTGCTGCGCGATCTCGGCGATCTCGGTGCGGATGCGATCGGCGGCGGCGGATTCATTCTCGACGAACGCCTTCCACTTCTTGTCGAGCTTCGCGACCGAAGCCAGCCACTGCTCGTCCAGCTCATGATCGACATAGCTGTCGAGGAACGCCTTGCGCGGCACCTTGTGACGCTCGGCGAGGCGCAGCATCTGCCCGCCCAGCGCGGTCAGGCGACGGTTATAGGCATAGAGCTGGTCGACGAGATATTCGATCTTCGCCTGATGGAACTGCACGCTCTCGACCTCGGCGGTCAGTTCCTCGCGCAGCTTCTGATACTTCCGCTCCTCGGCGGTGGTGAGGCCATCGCCGGTCGCCATCGCGTCGAGACGCTGCGACTGCATCTTCGAGAATTTCTTGAAGATCGCGGTGATGTTGGCGAACTTCTCCAGCGCCTGGGGCTTGAGCTGTTCTTCCATCTGCGCGAGGCTGAGGGTGTTGTCCTCGTCATCGTCGTCGCTCGGACGCGGGGTGCGGCGCTCGCCGTCCTCGTCCTCGTCGGCCGATGCCTCCTCGGGCTCTTCCTCTTCCTTGAAGGTGGGCCCCGCGTTCTTCGACGAAATCTCGCCGTTGTCGTCGGCATCCTCGTCGTCCGACAGCGATTCTGGCGCCGGGTCCTTCGAGAGCATCGCGTCGAGATCGAGAATCTCGCGGAGCTGCATCGTGCCTTCGTTGAGCGCGGTCGACCAGCCGATGATCGCGTTGAAGGTGATCGGCGATTCGCACAGGCCGAAGATCATCGTGTCGCGACCGGCCTCGATCCGCTTGGCGATGGCAATCTCGCCCTCGCGGCTGAGCAGTTCGACCGCGCCCATCTCGCGCAGGTACATTCGCACCGGATCATCGGTGCGGTCGACGGTTTCCTTCTTCTTAACCGGCTCGTACGCGGCGGCGGCATCGTCCTGATCGGTCGTTGCCTCTTCGTCGCTCTCTTCGTCCTGCTTGGCGCGTTCGTCGGTTTCGCCGTCCTCGCCCGCGTCCTCGTTCTCGACGACGTTGACGCCCATGTCGTTCAGCGCCGACATGATGTCCTCGATCTGCTCCGAGGTCATCTGATCCTGCGGCAGCATTTCGTTGAGCTGGTCGACGGTGATGTAGCCGCGCTTCTTGGCGCGGGCGACCAGCTTCTTGATCGACCCTTCGTTCAGGTCGATCAGCGGCGCGTCGCCCGTTTCGATCGTGTCGTCGCCGCCACCATTCGCCTTGGCCATCAATAACCCTCAAAGAAAATCAAGCGGCACCGGAAACCCGCACCGTATTTTACCCGTCGTCTTCGTCCGCCGCCGCGCGATTTGCAAGTCGCGAGCACGCCTTCGGCGGCGTTCGTCGGATCGTCGGGCTTCGCTAAGCCGGCGATATGGGAGTAGCGCCGCCCCGGATCAAGCGGCCTCGTCCAGCTCGTCCATCCAGTCGCGAATCCGCGCCTGCACTGCCGCATGGTCGGACCGCGCCTGCTGATAATCGGCGAAGGTCCGCTCGGTCGTGTCATGACGGCAACGTTCGCGCGCAGCATTTTCTGCGCGGTGCGAGGCGTGTTCCTCGACCAATATGTGGATCACGCGCAGCAGATCGGTCTGCGCCACCGCCGGATCGATCCCGCGCTGCCAGAAGCTGAACGCGAGATCGGTTTCCTTGTTGCGGCGCGCGATGTCGACCAGTTGGCGGTCGATGGCGACAGTATCGGCGAGCAGGCTCTCGCACAGATCGTCGCGATAGATCGCGAGGTCGATCAGGTGATCGCGCCAGCGCCGGAGCGTCCCGTTGACGATCGGCAGTTGCGCGATCAGCTCGCAATGCTGGGTCAGCACCGCGACATGCTGCATCAACCCCATCAGGACCGCGCGCTGGAACGCGAAGACCAGATCGACCCGCTGCACCTCGGCCGCAGCCGCCATGTCGGTGGCGACAATCCGCAGCCGCCGGTCCTTGGCCCCGAACAGCGCAAAGAACTGGTCCTTGAACGTGCGGAAATATTCGCGGCGGATGCCTTCGTGGCCGATCGTCCCGGCAAGTCGCGCCAGTTCATGCTCGAACGCGGCGCGCTCGTCGGGGCCGGCGTTCGCCGGCAGGCTGGCCAACTCCATCCGCCACAGGAAGTCCGAGAGCGATTCGCGGGTGGCAATCAGGTCCTCGAACGCCTGGGCACCTTCGGCCCGTACCAGATCGTCGGGGTCCATGCCGTTCGGGATGGTGACGATCGCAATGCTCTTGCCCGGCGTCAGCAGCGGCAGCGCGCGCTCGGCGGCGCGGCGCGCGGCCTTGATCCCCGCCGCGTCGCCGTCGAAGCACAGGATCGGGCAGTCGGCCATCCGCCACAGCCGTTCGAGCTGATGCTCGGTCAGCGCGGTGCCGAGCGGGGCGACGACCTCGTCGAACCCGGCCTGCGCCAGCGCGATGACGTCCATATAACCCTCGACCGCGATCACGCGCTTCGCCCGCCTCGCGGCCGCCTGCGCCCGGTCGATGTTGTAGAGCGTGCGCCCCTTGTCGAAGAGCGGCGTCTCGGGCGAGTTCAGATATTTGGGTTCGCCATCGCCCAGGATACGCCCGCCGAACGCGACCGTGCGACCCCGCGCATCGCGAATCGGGATCATGAGGCGACCCCGGAACCGGTCGTACGGCTCTTTCCCCTCGACCGAGATCAGCATGCCCGATTCGACCAGCATCGGATCGCCGTAGGAAGCCAGCGCGGCCTTGAGCTTGCCCCGCGAATCCGGCGCATAGCCGATCCCGAACGTCCGCGCCGTCTCGGGCCGGATGTCGCGTTTGGCGAGCGCATCGCGGGCGATGCCGCCTTCGTCGGTCAGGCGGTCGGCGAACCATGTCTGCGCGTCGGCCATCAGCTCGTGCAGGCCCTTGGCCCGCTCGGCTGCCCTAGCCGACTGCGCGTCCTGCGCGGGCATCTCCATGCCGGCGGCGGCGACCAGTTCCTTCACCGCATCGATGAAGGGCAGGCCGCGCTGGTCGGTCATCCAGCGGATCGCATCGCCATGCGCCCCGCAGCCGAAACAATGATAGAAGCCCTTGTCGTCGTTGACCCAGAAGCTCGGCGTCTTCTCGGTATGGAACGGGCAGCACGCCTTGTGCTCGTTGCCCGAGCGCTGGAGCTTGACCGACTTCGCCACCAGCGCCGACAGCGTGGTGCGTGCCCGAAGTTCGTCGAGAAATTGGGGCGAAAGAGTCATGTGCTACCTATGCCGCATGCGTGCGGCATGCGGCAACCATCCTGTTTCACTTTGTGGTTCTGACTTTACGCCAGCGCCGACTTCACCGCCGCGCTGGCCTTGCTCATGTCGAGCTGCGATCCGTGACGCGCCTTCAACTCGGCCATTACCCGGCCCATGTCCTTCATGCCGGTGGCGCCCAGATCGGCCTTGATGACCTCGATCGCCGCCGCCGTCGCTGCCGCGTCCATCTGCGCGGGCAGGAAGCGTTCGATCACCGCGACTTCGCGCCCCTCGGCGGCGGCGAGTTCGGGGCGGTTGCCCTGTTCGTACATCTCGATCGATTCCCGGCGCTGCTTGACCATCTTTTGCAGCACCTCGACGACCAGCGTGTCGTCGTCGGCGGGGGCGCCGCCAGTGCGCGCCTCGATGTCGCGGTTCTTGATCGCCGACTGGATCAGGCGGATCGTGCCGGTCGTCTCCTTGTCGCCGCCCTTCATGGCGGTGACGAGCGCGTCCTTGATGGTATCGCGAATCATGGGGTGTCCGATATGGTTCGTTGCGGTCAAGCGGACGCCCTTAGCCGCAATCGATCCGCGATCACAGGATTGACGGCGGGCCGCCATGCCACTAGCCGCCACGGCTTAGCGACATCATCAGACAAACCCAGGAGTGCCCGCCTATCATGGCCGACGCCAAGCCATTCGCCATGCCCGAAGGAGCGACCGGAGTATTGGTCCTCGCGACCGGCGATGTCCTGTGGGGACGTGGGTTCGGGGCCGAAGGCGCGGCGGTCGGCGAGGTGTGCTTCCACACCGCGATGACCGGCTATCAGGAGATCATGACCGATCCGTCGTTCGCCGGACAGGTCATCACCTTCACCTTTCCGCACATCGGCAACACCGGCACCAACGTCGACGATGTCGAGGCGAACGATCCCCACGCGCTGGGCATGATCGTGCGCGAGGACGTGACCGCGCCGTCGAACTTCCGCGCGACCGAGCATCTGGCGGCGTGGATGGCGCGGCACAACCGCATCGGCCTGTCGGGCATCGACACGCGGGCGCTGACCCGTCGCATCCGTCAGGCCGGCGCGCCGAACGGCGTCATCGCCCATTCGGCCACCGGTGACTTCGACATCCCGGCGCTGCTGGAACAGGCACGCGGCTGGCCGGGGCTGGAAGGGATGGACCTTGCCAAGACCGTGTCGTGCGAGACGCATTACGGCTGGCAGGGCGGTGCTTGGCATCTCGGCAAGGGCTATGACGACAGCACCATGCCGGCGAACGCCGAACCGGTGGCGGATACCCGCCGCCCGCATGTCGTGGCGATCGATTACGGCAGCAAGCGCAACATCTTCCGCAACCTCGTTCATGCCGGTGCCGAAGTCACCGTGCTGCCTGCCACCGCGACCTATGACGAGGTGATGGCGGCGAATCCCGACGGCATCTTCCTGTCGAACGGTCCAGGCGATCCCGCCGCGACCGGCACCTATGCCGTGCCGGTGATCCGCCAGTTGCTTGACACCGGCAAGCCGCTGTTCGGCATCTGCCTCGGCCACCAGTTGCTCGGGCTGGCATTGGGCGCGACGACGACCAAGATGCACCAGGGCCATCGCGGCGCGAACCATCCGGTCAAGCGCCTGTCCGACGGCGCGGTCGAGATCACCAGCATGAACCACGGCTTCGCGGTCGAGCGCGACAGTCTACCCGAAGGCGTGCGCGAGACGCATGTGTCGCTGTTCGACGGGTCGAACGCCGGGCTGGAACTGGCCGATGGTCGCGCGTTCTCGGTCCAGTACCACCCCGAGGCATCGCCGGGGCCGCAGGACAGCTTCTATCTGTTCGAGCGGTTCGTGGGGATGATGGGCGAGCGGACGGTCGGGAACGGTTGATGGCAACAGTCCGTAATTTCGAGGTTGACCCGCTTCGTGTGGTTAAGCCGCAAGAAGAAGTTAGCGCTGTAGTTCGCCTCGTCGAATGCGACGGCAAAAAAATGATTCAGATCGATACTTTCGGTCGTGCTTCGCGCGAGTTTCCAGGCAAGCTGTCGCAAACGATACGCCTTGATGAAGCCGCTTTCCGTAAACTAGTCGCTCTTGGGGACGGCCACTTCTAATGCCCAAACGCACCGACATTTCGTCCATCCTCGTCATCGGCGCGGGGCCGATCGTCATCGGCCAGGCTTGCGAGTTCGATTATTCGGGCGTGCAGGCGATCAAGGCGTTGAAGGAGGAGGGCTATCGCATCGTCCTCGTCAACTCCAACCCCGCGACGATCATGACCGATCCCGATCTGGCCGACGCGACCTATGTCGAGCCGATCACGCCGGCGGTGGTCGCCAAGATCATCGATAAGGAGCGCCCCGATGCGGTGCTGCCGACGATGGGTGGGCAGACTGCGCTCAACACTGCGCTGGCGCTGGCCAACGATGGCACGCTTGAAAAATTCGGCGTGACGATGATCGGTGCCGATGCCGAGGCGATCGACAAGGCCGAGGATCGCCAGAAGTTCAAGGTGGCGATGGAGAAGATCGGGCTGGAATCGGCCCGCAGCCACATCGCCCATACCGAGGCGGAGGCGCTCGCCGGCCTCGACCATGTCGGCCTACCCGCGATCATCCGCCCGTCGTTCACGCTGGGCGGCACCGGCGGCGGCGTGGCGTACAACCGCGACGAGTTCCTCAAGATCGTGCGCGAAGGCCTCGATGCCTCGCCGACCACCGAGGTGCTGATCGAGGAATCGCTGCTCGGCTGGAAGGAATATGAGATGGAAGTCGTGCGCGACCGCGCCGACAACGCCATCATCGTCTGCTCGATCGAGAATATCGATCCGATGGGCGTCCACACCGGCGATTCGATCACCGTCGCGCCCGCGCTGACGCTGACCGACAAGGAATATCAGATCATGCGCAACGCATCGATCGCGGTGTTGCGCGAAATCGGCGTGGAAACCGGCGGTTCCAACGTGCAGTTCGCGGTCAATCCGAAGGACGGCCGCCTGATCGTCATCGAGATGAACCCGCGCGTGTCGCGCTCGTCGGCGCTGGCGTCGAAGGCGACCGGCTTCCCGATCGCCAAGGTCGCGGCCAAGCTGGCGGTCGGCTATACGCTCGACGAGATCACCAACGACATCACCGGCGCGACCCCGGCGTCGTTCGAGCCGACGATCGATTATGTCGTCACCAAGATTCCGCGCTTCGCCTTTGAAAAGTTCAAGGGGTCGCAGGCGGTGCTGTCGACCGCGATGAAGTCGGTCGGCGAAGTGATGGCGATCGGCCGCAACATCCATGAATCGCTGCAAAAGGCGCTGCGTGGCCTCGAAACCGGACTGTCGGGCTTCAACGGCGTCGAACGGCTGATCGGTGCGCCCAAGGCGGAGATCGAGGCGGCGCTGGCGATCGCTTCGCCCGACCGGCTGCTGGTGGCGGCGCAGGCGCTGCGCGAAGGATTCACGGTCGCCGAAATCCACGCCATCGCCAAGTACGATCCGTGGTTCCTCGAACGCATCGCCGAGATCGTCGCCGCCGAAACTGAAGTCTGCACCAATGGCTTGCCGCAGGATGCCGCAGGCATGCGCCGGCTGAAGTCGATGGGGTTCAGCGACAAGCGTCTTGCGTGGCTGGCGCTGCAATCGGCCAATCTGCGCGGCATGGAACGCGGTATCGCCCGTGGGTCGGGCCTGATCCACGAGGTCGTCAAGATGATGACCGGCGGCGTGACCGAGGAAGAGGTGCGCCAGCATCGCCACAAGCTGGGCGTGCGGCCGGTGTTCAAGCGGATCGACACCTGCGCCGCCGAGTTCGAGGCGAAGACGCCGTACATGTATTCGACCTATGAGGCACCGACGTTCGGCGAGCCCGAGGACGAAAGCCAGCCGTCGGACCGCCGCAAGATCGTGATCCTGGGTGGCGGGCCGAACCGGATCGGGCAGGGGATCGAGTTCGATTACTGCTGCTGCCACGCCTGTTTCGCGCTCAGCGATGCGGGCTATGAGACCATCATGGTCAACTGCAACCCGGAGACGGTGTCGACCGATTACGACACGTCGGACCGGCTGTATTTCGAGCCGCTGACCGCCGAGGACGTGCTGGAGATCCTGCATGTCGAGGCATCGAAAGGCGAACTGGTCGGGGTGATCGTGCAGTTCGGCGGGCAGACGCCGCTGAACCTCGCCCGCGCGCTGGAGGCCGCCGGCATCCCGATTCTGGGCACCACCCCCGATTCGATCGATCTGGCCGAGGACCGCGAGCGGTTCGCCGGTCTGGTCACGCGGCTGGGGCTCCTCCAGCCGGCCAACGGCCTCGCGCGCAGCCGGGACGAGGCGGCGACGATCGCCGAGCGGATCGGCTATCCGGTGCTGATGCGCCCCAGCTATGTGCTGGGCGGCCGGGCGATGGAGATTGTCGATTCGCTCCAGCAGCTCGACGATTACATCCAGACCGCGGTGCAGGTGTCGGGCGACTCACCCGTCCTGATCGACCAGTATCTGCGCGACGCGATCGAGGTCGATGTCGATGCGGTGGCGGACGGCGACGACGTGGTCGTGGCCGGTGTGCTCCAGCATATCGAGGAAGCCGGCGTCCATTCGGGCGACAGCGCATGCTCGATGCCGCCCTATTCGCTGTCGGCTGAGATCATCGCCGAGATCGAGCGGCAGACGGTGGCGCTGGCCAAGGCGTTGAACGTCAAGGGCCTGATGAACATCCAGTTCGCGGTGAAGGACGGCAACGTCTATCTGATCGAGGTCAATCCGCGCGCCAGCCGCACGGTGCCGTTCGTCGCCAAGGCGATCGGCACCCCGGTCGCCAAGATCGCCGCGCGGGTGATGGCGGGCGAGAAGCTGTCCGCATTGCCGGTGATCGACCGCCACATCGATCATGTCGCGGTCAAGGAAGCGGTGTTCCCATGGGGCCGCTTCCCCGGGGTCGATCCGGTGCTGAGCCCGGAGATGAAGTCGACTGGCGAAGTGATGGGCATCGACCTGGATTTCGCCACTGCCTTCGCCAAGGCGCAGATGGGCGCTAGCATCGTGCTGCCCCGCACCGGCACGGTATTCGTATCGGTCAAGGACGGCGACAAGCCGGTGATCCTGCCCGGCGTCGAGTTGCTGGTACGGATGGGGTTCGCGATCGTCGCGACCGGCGGCACCGCCGATTATCTGGAAGCGCAAGGCGTGCCGGTCGAGCGGGTCAACAAGGTGGCGCAGGGTCGGCCGCATATCGTCGACCGCATCTTCGACGGCGACATCGCGATGATCTTCAACACCACCGAGGGGTGGCAGTCGTTGAAGGATTCCGAATCGATCCGTGCATCGGCCCAGTCGCAGAAGGTGCCGTATTTCACCACGGCCCCGGCAAGCGTCGCGGTGGCACGCGCGATCGAGGCATTGGCGAGCCGGTCCCTTGAAGTGCGCCCGCTCCAGTCCTATTATTCGCAATCGCACAACTGATCCCCGGCAAGCGACGAGAGATTGCGTGCGGGCGGGCCGGCAACGGCCCGTTCGTGCGAACGGGGTACATGACGGAAAAGGGACGCGCGCGCGATGGCGACGGTCGATAAGATGCCGATGTTGCAGGAGGGCTATGACCGCCTGACGGTTCACCTGAAGCAGTTGAAGGTGGAGCGACCGCAGATCATCGACGCGATCGAGGAAGCGCGCGCCCATGGCGATCTGTCCGAAAACGCCGAATATCACGCCGCCAAGGAACGGCAGGGCCAGATCGAGGCGTCGATCGCCGACATCGAGGACAAGCTGACCCGGGCGCAGGTGATCGACCCGCGCGACCTGTCGGGCGACAAGGTGGTGTTCGGCGCGACCGTGACGATGACCGACGAGGACGACAAGCCGGTCCGCTACCAGATCGTCGGCCAGACCGAGGCGGATGCCAAGTCGGGCCGCATCTCGTACAACTCGCCGCTCGGCCGCGCGCTCATCGGGCGCAAGGTCGATGACGAGGTGGAGGTGACGGTGCCGTCGGGCGATCGTTATTATCTGATCTCGAAAATCGAGTTCATCTAACCTCGGTGTTCGAGCGGCGCCCGACCCGCACGGTCTGGACGATCGTCGCGATCGTCGCGCTGGCGGGTGCACTGTTGATCGTGACCGGCCGGATCGACTGGGCGGCGGTGATCGGCGGTTTCATTCCGGCGCGGATCGGGATCGATCCGGCGCTGGTCGCCGGGCTGCCGCTGGCGCCGGTGTGGATTACGCCGCTGAGCGCGACGCTGATCCACGATGGCTGGGCGCATCTCGGCTTCAATCTGTTTTCGGTGTTGGTCGTGGCAACGCCGACGCAGCGTGCCGTCGGTACGCGCGGGTTGGTGGTGTTGTGGCTGGTCGGTGCCTATGCCGCCGCTGCGGCGCAATGGGCGGTCGACCCGGGATCGACGGTGCCGGCGATCGGGGCGAGCGGGGCGATCTCGGCGCTCATCGGCGCCTATGCGCTGTTGTTCGGGCAGGGCAAGGCAAAGGCGATCGGGCCGGTGCCCGCGCACGTCGTCCACGCGCTGTGGCTGGGGGCCGGCTGGACGATGCTGAACCTGCTGATCGGCTGGGCCAGTGCGCAGGGCGGCGCGCCGATCGGCTGGGCCGCGCATATCGGCGGGTTCGTCGCCGGCATGGTCTTGCTCCGCCCGCTGCTGAAATGGCGCTGGCGGGCGAGAGACGTGGTCGGCGGCTGATCCCCGGCGGCGTCGCCGGGGACCGTACCAGTCAGGCCGAGGGCAGTTCGGGTTCGAGCAGGCGGTGGAGATGGACCACCACATATTTCATCTCGGCATCGTCGACCGTGCGCTGCGCGGCGGCGCGCCATGCCTTTTCGGCACTGGCATAGTCGCCGAACACGCCGACGACGTCGATCGCCTTGAGATCGGCGAAGTCGAGCGTGCGCGGATCGCTGACACGACCGCCGAAGACGAGGTGGAGTTTGCTCATGGTCATCTCGCAACTGCAAAAAGGAAACGCCCCATCCGCATAGCGGACGGGGCGTAGCCTTCAACCCATAAGTTGGGACGGGATCAGCCCTTGACGGCTGCCTTGCCGCTCTCGGTCGCGGCCTGGACGACATTGCCGAACGCCGAGCGGAGCTGTTCCTTCGCGCCGTCCTTGCTGGGCAGCGCAGCGGCAAGCTGTTCCTTGCCGACGTCGCGCGCGGTGGCGGCAGCGGCGGTCGCGGCGGCGGACAGGCGCTTGCCGAGCGGGCCGAGCACCTTGGCTTCCTGCGCCGACTTCGGGATCAGCGCACCGGCGAGCGCGCCGAGTGCGAGGCCGCCGGCCAGCACGGCCAGCGGGTTGGCGTCGATACCGTCCGACGCGCGCTGCGCGGCATCATGCGCGGCGTCGCTCGTGACGTGCGCGGCGTGCGACGCCTTGTCCTTGACCGTGTCGGCGGTCGTGGCGGCCTTTTCCTTCAGCGTGTCGATGGTCGATTGGGTCGAATGATCGGTCATGGTGCGGTTCCTTGTACGGGAGCAGGCAGGACGGGGGGACGGGGCTTCGGCTTGCGGAACAGCCGCCGCAGCCGCTTGCGGGCGAGGAAGGCGACGAGCGTCGTGGCGATACCGGCGGCGACCGCCGGACGTTCGCGGACGATCGCCACGCCTTCCTCCGCCCGGTCGCGCAGATCGTCGGCAACGCCGCCGGCGATCGTCGCCGGGGCCAGCCGGTGTTTCGCTTCGGCAAAACTGGCTTTCAGCCTGGCACGCTTGACGAGAACGTCGGCGCGGGCGGCGGCCAGCGAAGGCGTGGTCATAGCTCGTCTCCCAGTGGCGCGGTGACGCGGCGAACCCGGCCCATCGCCATCCGCGCCATCAGCGCCGCGACCAGCAGCGCGACGACGACGACGATCAGCGTCGCCCAGCCCGGCCCGACGAGCGTCGCCAGCGTCAGGATCAGCCCGACCAGCAACGCGGTGAGCGCCGCCAGCGCAACCAGCGCCGCGCCGACTCCCAGGCCGGCGGCGATGCCGGCCTGCGCACCGCGCGTCGTCGCCACGCTTTTCCACAGCGTGAACTCCGCCTGAGCATAGGCCTTGCCGTCGCTGACGACCCGGCTGATGACGGTGCCGAGACCCTCGTCCCCCATCTTCGGATCAGACCTTGCTGATCGGGTCGATGGGGGTGGCCGGCGTGTCGACGCCCGCCTTCACGATGCGGGCAAGCACGAAGCCGAGCGCGGCGGCGGTGCCGATCGCGATGGCGGGGCTCTTGCGCACGAAGTCGCGCGCGTCCTCCAGCAGTTCGTCGACTTCCTTGCCGCGCAGATTGTCGGAAAAGCCCGAGATCGCCTGTGCCGCCGAACGGGCATATTGGCCGTACTGCTCGCCCAGCTTCTCGTCGACGGTGCCGGCGGCATCGTCCATCATCTTCGAGAATTCGTCGAGCGCGCTGGTCGCGCGCAGCTTGCCCTCATCGGCGAGGCCGCGTGCCTTTTCGGTGGCCTTGGCCGACAACTTGCCGGCTTCGTCCTTCAACGTCGTCTTGGTGCCGCTGGCAGTCGCGCCGATGTCCGACGACAGCGGTTCGACCGAGGCCGGCGTGAAGGTCGTCGGCGTGACGGCAGGTGCCGCCAGATCGGCGTTGAATTCGACAGCGGTGTCGTTGGTCGTCGGCGTGTCCGTGGTGCCCGGAGTCCGATTAAAGTCGGTCATAACGAATCCTTTCATCGTTTCGCCACCAAAACCATGCGGATAGCCCTAGGGTTCCACGCAGCCTCGCAGGATTTGCCGAGCGGCGGTGCAGCCGATAGAGAGCGCCGCGACAGAGCCCGAACCCGACCATAAAAGGAGTCGTTACGTGACCGCAATCATTCAGGTCCATGGCCGCCAGATCCTCGACAGCCGCGGCAACCCGACCGTCGAGGTCGATGTGCTGCTGGAGGATGGCAGCTTCGGCCGCGCGGCGGTCCCTTCGGGCGCGTCGACCGGGGCGCACGAAGCGGTCGAGAAGCGCGACGGCGACAAGTCGGTCTATCTGGGCAAGGGCGTGCTGGCGGCGATCGAGGCGGTCAACGGCGACATCGCCGAAGCGGTGCTGGGCATGGATGCCGAGGACCAGAGCGACATCGACACCGCGATGATTCAGCTCGACGGCACCGAGAACAAGGGCCGGCTGGGCGCAAACGCGATCCTCGGCGTCAGCCTTGCGGTCGCCAAGGCGGCGGCGGATGCCCGCGGATTGCCGCTGTATCGCTATGTCGGCGGCGTCTCGGCGCATCTGCTGCCCGTGCCGATGATGAACATCATCAACGGCGGCGAGCATGCCGACAACCCGATCGATTTCCAGGAATTCATGGTGATGCCGGTCGGTGCCGACAGCATCGCTGAGGCGGTGCGCTGCGGGTCGGAAATCTTCCACACGCTCAAGAAGGGTCTGTCGGAAAAGGGCCTGTCGACCTCGGTCGGTGACGAGGGCGGCTTCGCGCCGGCGCTCAACAGCACGATCGATGCGCTCGACTTCATCATGGCAAGCATCGAGCGTGCCGGCTACAAGCCGGGCGAGGACGTGATGCTGGCGCTCGACTGCGCGGCGACCGAGTTCTTCAAGAACGGCCGCTACGAGATGGTCGGCGAGGGCAAGTCGCTGTCGCCGCACGAAATGGCCGATTATCTGGCGGACCTCGCCGCGCGCTATCCGATCCTGTCGATCGAGGACGGCATGGGCGAGGATGATTTCGAGGGCTGGAAGGCGCTGACCGACAAGATCGGCGACAAGGTCCAGTTGGTCGGCGATGACCTGTTCGTGACCAACCCGAAGCGCCTCGCGATGGGCCTGGAGCAGGGCCTCGCCAACTCGCTGCTGGTGAAGGTCAACCAGATCGGTACGCTTAGCGAAACGCTGGAGGCGGTGAACCTCGCCCACCGCAACCGCTACACCGCCGTCATGTCGCACCGTTCGGGCGAAACCGAGGATTCGACGATCGCCGACCTCGCGGTCGCGACCAACTGCGGCCAGATCAAGACCGGCTCGCTCGCCCGCTCGGACCGGCTCGCCAAGTACAACCAGCTCATCCGTATCGAGGAAGAACTGGCCGGCGCGGCGCGCTATGCGGGGCGTTCGATCCTGCGCTGAGCGACGTTCGATTTGTGGCAGGAAGGGGGCACCGGTTTCGACCGGTGCCCTTTTTCATGGGCGACGGCCCGACATCGCTTTGTATCCGATTCGGGATTGCGGCGGTAGTATCGGGCAGTAGGCATGATGCCATGCGCATGCTTCCCTTCGCCGTCGCCGCAACATTGGCTGGTCTGCTGGCCGCCGTCCCGCCAGCGGCACGCGCGGCGGAGCGATGCAGCTTGCCCGACGGCTGGGCCGACGTGGTGCGGCGCGATCCGCGCTATGTCGTGTTCGGAGAGATACACGGGACCCGGCAGTCACCGGCGTTCATCGGCAATCTCGCCTGTGCCCTTGCAGCGCGCGGTGAGCGGGTTCTGGTCGCGGTGGAACTGGGATCACCCTATGACGCCGCGTTCCAGGCCGCTTGGCGGTTGCCGCCGACACGGTTTCCCGCAGCCTTGCTGAAGGATGGCTGGGCCGGCCGGAACGACGGGATTGGCAGTGTTGCGATGCGCGACATGCTGGTCCGGCTCCACGCGCTCAAAAGCGCTGGCAGGCCGATCGCCCTGGTCGCGTTCAACGGTGCGCGCAATGCGGCGCAACAGGCGAAGTTCGCCGACCAGCCGGGGCAGGGGCCCCATGAGGCGGCGCAGGCCGAGAACATCCGCAACGCCGCCGTCGCCGGACGCTACGACCGCGTGCTGGTGCTGGCCGGGAACCTGCATGCGCGCAAGCAACCGATCGAGCGCGGGGCGGTGATCTTTCGGCCGATGGCGATGCAGCTCGCACCTGCAAGCGAGGTCGTCTCGCTGAACATGGCGAGTGCCGGCGGATCGACATGGACTTGCGAATTGCGAGCCGGTGTCAAGTTCGAACCCGGCAAGCCGATACCGAAAGACGCGATCGAATGTGCTGGCCACCCGGTCCGGAGCGATGCGGTGATCGAACGCACGCCTTTCGTGACGCTCCAATCATTGCCGGGGACGCAGCGCGATCCGGCCTATGACGGCAGCTTCTGGCTGGGCGCGGTCAGCGCGTCGCCGCCCGCACTTCCCGAACGCTGACCACGTCGGTCGAGGTCGCTCGGTCCCCGGAACAGCGCGAGCCGCGTTCGGGGCACTGCACCGGTCAGAACAACCGTCCGCCGTCGGGTACGCGGCGGTCCGGCGCAAACAGGACGACCGCGCCGTTCTCATCCGGGAAACCCAGCGTCAGCACTTCGGAGACGAACTTGCCGATCTGACGCGGCGGGAAGTTGACGACCGCCGCGACCTGCCGTCCGACCAACCCCTCGCAGTCGTAATGCTCGGTGATCTGCGCGCTTGACCGCTTCACCCCGATCACCGGACCGAAATCGATCGACAGCTTGATCGCGGGCTTGCGCGCTTGCGGATAGGGTTCGGCGGCGACGATCGTGCCGACGCGGATGTCGATTTTCAGGAACGTGTCGAAATCGGTCGGATCGGTCAGCGTCGCGGGATCGTGCAGCAGGTGCATGGCGTGTCTTTCAGGCAGCCGGCGCCGCTTGCGCGCGCCGGTGGGATGGCCGAAACAGGCCCCATGCCGCGTTCCTCGCCCCTTCGCCAGATGCTTGCCCGTGCGGGATGGCCCGCGCTCGTCATCCTCGTCATCGGCTTCTTCGCCTATCATGCCATCCTCGGGCCGAACGGCGTCCTTGCCTACCGCGACTATCAGCGCAAACTGGCGCAGCGATCGCTGCAATATGCCTGTCTGGACAAGGTGCGCGCGGAAATGCGCAACCGGGTGGAACTGCTCGACCCGCGCCACGCCGATCCCGACATGGTCGACGAACTGGTACGGCGGAAGCTGAACGTCGCCCACCCCGACGAATTCATCGTACCCATCGGCAAGGAACAGGCGGCGCGCACCCGTTGCGGAATCCGTATCGATGAATGAATCCGGTACGGATTGCCGGCGGTTCGGTTGCGCATGGTCGCAAATCGGGCCATAGGCGCGGCTCCAACCCATCCTTTCAGGAACGAGGCATCCGAACCGTGGCAAAAGCACCGGCGCAAGGCCGCACCAGCGAACCCGTCAGTCCCAATCGCGAACGGCCGGGGGAGCCAAAGCGGTACGAAGCGTCGAAGGAAGAACTGCTCGCCTTCTACAAGGAAATGCTGCTGATCCGGCGTTTCGAGGAGAAGGCCGGCCAGTTGTACGGCCTTGGCCTGATCGGTGGCTTCTGCCACCTCTACATCGGGCAGGAAGCCGTTGCCGTCGGCCTGCAGTCGGCGCTTGAAGTCGGCAAGGATTCGGTCATCACCGGCTACCGCGATCATGGTCACATGCTCGCCTATGGCATCGATCCCAAGGTCATCATGGCCGAGCTGACCGGGCGCGAAGCCGGCATCAGCCGCGGCAAGGGCGGGTCGATGCACATGTTCTCGACCGAGCATAAATTCTACGGCGGCCACGGCATCGTCGGCGCGCAGGTGTCGCTCGGCGCGGGGCTCGCGTTCGGGCACAAGTACGCCGACGATGGTGGCGTCTGCATGGCCTATTTCGGCGATGGCGCGGCGAACCAGGGCCAGGTGTACGAATCGTTCAACATGGCCGAGCTGTGGAAGCTTCCGATCATCTTCGTGATCGAGAACAACCAGTATGCCATGGGCACCAGCGTCAATCGCGCGTCGGCCGAGGACCAGCTCTACAAGCGTGGCGAAAGCTTCCGCATTCCGGGCATCCAGGTCGATGGCATGGACGTGCTGGCGTGCCGCGGCGCGGCCGAAACCGCACTGGAATGGGTGCGCGCGGGCAAGGGTCCGGTCATCCTCGAGATGAAGACCTATCGCTATCGCGGCCATTCGATGTCCGATCCGGCCAAATATCGCAGCCGCGACGAAGTGCAGGCAATGCGCGACAATTCGGACCCGATCGAGGGGCTGAAGCGCGAGCTGGCCGCCGCCGGCGTCGAGGAAGCCGAACTGAAGACGATCGAGGCCGACATCCGCAAGCGGGTGGCGGAAGCCGCCGACTTCGCCGAAAGCGCGCCGGAACCGAACCCGGAAGAACTGTACACCGACGTCCTGGTGGAGAGCTACTGAGATGCCGATCGAACTGAAGATGCCAGCATTGTCGCCGACGATGGAAGAGGGCACGCTGGCCAAGTGGCTGGTCAAGGAAGGCGATACCGTCAAGTCCGGCGACATCATGGCCGAGATCGAAACCGACAAGGCGACGATGGAATTCGAGGCGGTCGACGAAGGCACGATCGCGCAGATCCTGATCGCCGAGGGCACCGATAACGTGAAGGTCGGCGCGGTCATCGCGATCCTCGCCGCCGAGGGCGAGGACGTCGACGCGGCGAAGTCGTCAGGCGGTGGCGAGGCGCGCTCGGGCGAGGCGGTCGCCGCCGAACCCAAGGCCGAAACGAAGAACGACGACAAGGCCCCGCCCGCGCCCGAAGGCACGACGGAGCAGCACGCCGAGACCGGCGCGCGCCAGTTGTTCGACGCCGCCGATCAGGAAGGCGAAATCGCGCCCGAGATCCCGGAAGGGACCGAGATGGTCAAGACCACGGTCCGCGACGCGCTGCGCGACGCGATGGCCGAGGAAATGCGGGCCGACGACCGCGTGTTCGTGATGGGCGAGGAAGTCGCCGAATATCAGGGCGCGTACAAGGTCACGCAGGGGCTGCTCGCCGAATTCGGCCCGCGCCGCGTCATCGACACGCCGATCACCGAATACGGCTTCGCCGGCATCGGCACCGGCGCGGCGATGGGTGGTCTGCGTCCGGTCATCGAGTTCATGACCTTTAACTTCGCCATGCAGGCGATCGATCACATCATCAATTCGGCGGCCAAGACCAACTATATGTCGGGCGGGCAGATGCGTTGCCCGATCGTGTTCCGCGGTCCCAACGGCGCGGCCAGCCGCGTCGGTGCGCAGCACAGCCAGAATTATGCGCCGTGGTACGCATCGGTTCCCGGACTGATCGTGATCGCGCCCTATGACGCGGCCGATGCGAAGGGGCTGCTCAAGGCCGCGATCCGCTCGACCGATCCGGTCGTGTTCCTCGAGAACGAGCTGATGTACGGCCGCTCGTTCGACGTGCCCAAGCTCGACGATTTCGTGCTGCCGATCGGCAAGGCGCGGATCATGAAGCCCGGCAAGGACGTGACGATCGTCAGCTATTCGATCGGCGTCGGCCTTGCGCTCGAAGCCGCCGAGAAGCTGGCGGGCGAGGGCATCGACGCGGAGGTCATCGATCTGCGCACGCTGCGTCCGCTCGATACCAAGACGGTGCTGAAGTCGCTCAAGAAGACCAATCGCATCGTCGTGGTCGAGGAAGGCTGGCCGACCTGTTCGATCGCGGCGGAAATCGCCGCCGTCGTGATGGAAGAGGGCTTCGACGACCTCGACGCCCCGGTGCTGCGCGTCGCCAACGAGGACGTGCCGCTGCCCTATGCCGCCAATCTCGAAAAGCTGGCGCTCATCACCAGCGACAAGGTGGTCGCGGCGGTGAAGAAGGTGACGTACCGCTAAGGCGGTCGATCCCGCCGATCCGAAAGGCCCCCCGGTCACGACGACCGGGGGGCCTTTTTCATGTCGCGGAATAGAGGTCGCAGAAATATTGCCGCGCGGGCGGCGATGGATTGTAGATCTGCGAGAAGTCGCGCCGGTCGCGCACGACATAGGACGCGGTGTAGCGGATTCGCGCCGCCTTGGCCCCGCCCGGCAGCCATGCGGCGACGACGACGGGTTTATAGTCATAGACGATTTCGATGACCATCACGCCCGATCCGACCGGCGAGTTCACCTTCGACCCCGTCTCACCCATGCCGGTCGGCTGGCTCACCCCCCCGTTCCACCAGTTGGTGCCGGTGCCGTCGTCACGATCCATCGTGCCGAGGGTGCGGTCGTAGGTCGAATCATAGCCGGCACCGCCCTTCATCCCCAAGCAGCGTTGCCAGTGAAGATATTGCACCCCGGCCACCGCCTGTTCCAGACTGGAGATGGTGATCCGCCCGCGCTGGGTGAGTTCCAGCCGCTTGCCCTGTTCGGCGGCGGCGATCAGCACGTCGTTGATGTCGATCTCGCGCAACTGCTTGGTATTGTCGTTGTTGAGCGAGCCGACGCGCGAGGCGTTGTCGGCGAGGTTCAGCGCGATCTGGCTGACGCGCAGGTTGGTGATCGCCAGATTCGCCGTTTCGGTGGCATAGAGGCCGATGCCAAGGACCAGCGGCAGCCCGAAGGCGAATTCGAGCAGCGCGACACCACGCGAGTCGCGTCGCAGCCGCATACCCCGTTCGTGCCAGCGCGAAAGCGAAACGGCGAGCGTCATGGCAGGCAGACCTTAGGGATCGTGAACGTCGTCTGGTTCTTGTATGGCTGGTTCTTGAGCAGCGTGGTCGCGCTGACTTCCATCGTCTGCGAGAAGCCGAGCAGCCTCGCTACCGGGAACGGCCGGGTATAGACGACGCGCATCGTATAGCGGGCGATGTCGTCCGCGCCGCCCTGACCGGTGCGCGACGGATCGGTGTCGCGCACGCCATTGCCGTTGACGTCGTCGAAACATTCCTTTGAATCGAGCGTGCCGTTGCCGTTCTTGTCATAGATCGGCTCGGGCTTGATAAGCGCGTAGGACGCGAAATAATCGCGCTTCGGATAGAATTTGGCGTCCTTGGCGATCAGTTGGATCGCCGTCTGCACCCTCTGGTCGATCGCGCTATTGCCCGAGGCATTGTCCTCCAGCGCCGAATCGCGTCCAGCCTTCTGCATCTCCCCGTCGAGAATCCCCTGGACGTAGGTCTGGAACATCAGATCGCCCAGACCCATGATGAGCGCCACCAGCACGGGAATAATCAGTGCAAATTCGATGATCGTGGCACCGCGCCGGTCGGCGAAGAGGAAGCGCGCGCGCCGGATCATTTCGAGATCCGCAGCATCGCGACCGCCTTGGCGATCTTGCGAAAGGTATCCGACAGGCCGCTGCCGGACTCGGTCGCCAACGCCTGGTCGGGCGTGCTGGCGCACTGGGTCAGCTCGTCGGTGGAATCGGTGCCGAGCGCCACGGTCCACACATCGATATTGGCCGCCGCCGCCTGCTGGCACAGCGAGAGGAAGCGGGCGTTGTGATACGCCTTGAGATCACCGGTATCGCCGTTGGCGATGCGCCGGTCCCAAGCCTCCATGCCGTACAGGCCATAGAGGGTGTCGTTGGGCGACATCGCGCCATCGGTCAGGAACACGATAACGCGCTTGGGTGCGCCGCGCCCGCTCTGCACGGCGTTGTCGCTGGCGAACACGCCGGTGCGCGACAGCAGTCGCATCGCCCACAGCATGCCGGTGTCGTGATAGGTGCCGCCGAGCGGCGCGAAATCGGCGGCGTTGACGTAGGAGCGGACTTGGTCGCGGTTCAGTTCCGAAAGGCGCTGAACGGGCTTCCCGCACGAGACGTTACCCGAGTTCTGCATACCGACCGATCCCATCCACGGCCCCAGATTGGTGTCTTCGCCGTTGGTCGTGATCTGGTCAGACGTGGGATAATAGGCGACCTGCCAGCCATAGTAATAATACCAATAGGCATATCTCCGTTGATATTCGACTTCCGGCCACATCGGTTGCCAGCGCAAGGCACCACTGGGGATCAGGTTGGGGTCGAGGTTGGGCGGCGGATTGGTCGTGCTGTAGCTCTTCGATCCACTGTTGCTGCTGTCGGGTTCCTCGATACAGCCGAGCCAGGCCGAGGTGGACAGCGGGAAGCGGTTCGGCGTCGTGACCGCAGCGTTGCTGACATAGCCGCTGACATCGACGGGATAGCGATTGTAGGTCCACACCGGGGCCAGATTGCGATTGAAGTTCTGGCATCGTTTGGTCGAATTGTTCCATTCCTGCCCGGTACGGGTGGCGGTGCCGTCCGATTTGAAGGTTCGCTCGTTGGCCGGATCCCGAACGGAGTTGAAGTTCGTACCACAGGCGGACTGCGCGCGATTGACGGTGGTCGTGACCGTGCGTGACGCTTCATATTCGCCGGTGATCGTGCGTGACTGGTAGTCGGCAGTATCGCCCGCTCCATTGCCGCCGACGATATAGCTGGTTCCCATCGCGCGGACCGATGCGCCGACGTTGACCGTCGAGGTATAGGGAACGAACGCATAGCGGACGCGCGTCGTCGGCTGTTTCGCTGCGGCCATGGTATCGAAGAAATCGACCACGGCGGTGCGCAGCGCGGCGATGCGCGATCCCGACCGTTCCGCCACCGAATAGCCCGTCGTGCCGACATAGCCGGGCGTGACATTGGCGGTGCTGGTTGCGGGGCGGCTGTAGGTGATCTTGGTCGCGGTGCCGGCATAGTTGCTGCACGAATCGTCGTCGTCGCCGGGCAGGCAGGCCATCGACCCGGTCGTGTCGAGCACGAACATCACATCGGTATCGGCGATGTCGAGCCGCGCCTCGCAGGTGGTCGTCAGCGTCACGTCGGCGGCGCCGAACATCTTCATCACCGTCATCGGCACGCGCGCGGTCGCGGTGCCGGCGACACGGTTCTGCGCGGTCCTGACAGGTACGAAGGTATAGTCGGATGCGCGCATCCACCCCTGGGCGATATTGTTGTTGAAGAAGTTGCGCGCCTGAAGTGTGGCGTTGGCGTCGAGCGTGTTGTTGCTCGAATCGACCATGAACTTGCGACCGGCGAGGACGCCCGCGTCGCAGGCCTGTTGCAGCCGGGTCTTGACGACATAGATTCGCGCGGTGTCGACCGCCGATCCGCCCAGTGCGGTAAGCGGGATCATCGAGATCGCCATCATCGCCAAGGTGTTGCCGCGCCGGTCGCGCGACAGCCGGGGGAGCAGCGCGGCGCGGGGAGGCTCCTTCGTTCGCGCCGTCGTATCGTTCATTCGCCCCGTCCACCGTCGATGCCGCGACCGGTTCGCGGCACCTATCCCCTTGCGCTCTGCACCAATGGGGTTGACGCGGCGTTAAGGGCGGCGATGGACGAAGGTATGAGCAACGACCCCGAACGCGCGCTGGCGCTGACCTATGCCCCCGCCGGCCGCCGGCCTGCGCTGGCGGCGCTGCTGGCGCTCGACGATGCGCTGGGCGATGTGGTGCGCACCACGACCCAGCCGGCGATCGGGCAGATCCGGCTGGCGTGGTGGCGCGATTCGCTCAAACGGCTCGACAGTGCGGCCCCGCCGGCGATGCCGGTGCTGGAGGCGCTGGCGGCGCATGTCCTGCCGCTGGGGGTGAGCGGTGCGCGGCTGGCGGCGGTGGTCGACGGCTGGGACGTACTGATCGAGCATGAGGTGCTGGACGAGGCGGCGCTCCGCGAATTTGCCGAAGCGCGGGGCGGGATGTTGTTCGCGATCGCGGCCGCGGTGCTGGGCGGCGACGCCGAACGCGCGGCGTCGCCGGGCGAGGGATGGGCGCTGGTCGATCTGGCACGCTATGCCGACGATGCCGGGGTTGCAGAGCGGGCGATGGCGCTGGCGGGCGTATCGCTTGGGCAATCGCTGGCCGGCGTGCCGCGGGCGCTGGGGCTGCTGGCGCTGTCGGCGCGGCTCGACCGGGCGGGGGTGCCGCATGGCGGGCCGAAGCGCGCGGCGCGGCTGGCGTGGTTCGGCCTCACCGGGCGGTGACTCTTGCGCCGCCGCCTGCTCCGCGTAGGATCGTGGCGAAGGGGAGCGGCAGATGGGGCGATTCTTGGCGGGGGTCGGGGCGGCGCTGGCGCTGATGCTGGCTGGATTGTTCCTGTTCCGCAGCGATGCGGCGAGCGAGGCATTGCCGCCGCCGCCGAGGATGGTCGCGCTGGCCGATGCGCCGACGGTCCCCGAGGTGCAGGCCGATGCGCCCGCCGCCTTGCCCCGCACCCGCGAGCAGAAGCGCTTCGGCCGGTATGACAAGGATCGCGACGGGCGGATCACCCGCGACGAATATCTGGCGTCGCGGCGCAAGGCCTATGCGAAGCTTGACACCAACGGCGACGGGCGGCTGAGCTTCGACGAATGGGCGGCGAAGACGACGACCAAGTTCGCAACCGCCGACAAGGGGCGCGACGGCGCACTCGACGCCGCCGAGTTCGCGACGACGGCAGTGAAGCGCAAGGCGCCGAAGCGGACCAATTGTCCGCCCGCGACCCAGCCGGCGGACGAAGGTTGACGTTCACGTAAACGTAAGGCAGCATCGCGCGATGGTTGCCGTTGCTACGTCGTCGGAGTCCCCCTCCGACCAGTTTTCGATCACCGACCTGTGCGCCGAATTCGGCGTGACGCCACGCGCGCTGCGCTTCTACGAGGATGAAGGGCTGATCGCGCCCGAACGGCGCGGCCTTGCCCGCATCTATTCGCAGCGCGACCGCGCACGCCTTGCGTGGATTTTGCGCGGCAAGCGGGTCGGGTTCAGCCTCGCCGACATCCGCGAGATGATCGACCTGTACGACATCGGCGACGGGCGGCGGGTGCAGCGGCAGGTAACGGTGCAGAAGTGCCGTGACCGGATTTCGCTGCTCGAAAACCAGCGGCGCGACATCGATGCCGCGATCGCCGAACTGACCGATTTCGTGACGATGCTCGACGCGCTGCCCCAACAAACCGCGCCGCAGACGCGCGGGACGGAGAAGGATTGATCCCATGCCCAGCTATACCCCGCCGGTTCGCGATACCCGCTTCATCCTCGACCATGTGCTGCGCGTCGGCGATCATGGCAATCTGCCGGGCTTCGCCAATGCGACTCCCGACGTGATCGAACAGGTGCTGGAGGAGGGCGGACGCTTCGTCGCCGAGGTGCTGTTCCCGCTGAACCAGTCGGGCGATCTGGAAGGCTGTACCCGCCACGCTGATGGCAGCGTGACGACGCCCAAGGGGTTCAGGGAAGCCTATCGCCAGTTCGTGACAAGCGGCTGGGGTACGCTGGCCGCGCCCGAACAGTTCGGCGGGCAGGGGATGCCGCATGTCGTCGCCACCGCGTTCGAGGAATATCTGATCTCGGCCAACATGGCGTTCGCGATGTATCCCGGGCTGACGCAGGGCGCGACCGCCGCGCTGCTGGCCAAGGGCAGCCCCGAACAACAGGCGATGTACGTGCCCAAGATGGTGTCGGGCGAATGGGGCGGCACCATGAACCTGACCGAGCCGCAGTGCGGCACCGACCTCGGCCTCATCAAGACGCGCGCGGTGCCGAACGACGACGGGTCGTGGGCGATCACCGGCACCAAGATCTTCATCTCGTCGGGCGAGCACGACCTGACCGACAACATCATCCATCTGGTGCTCGCCAAGACGCCGGATGCGCCGGACAATGTGAAGGGCATCTCGCTGTTCGTGGTGCCCAAGTTCCTCGTGAACGACGACGGATCGCCGGGCGCGCACAACGCGGTGTCGTGCGGGTCGATCGAGCACAAGATGGGCATCCACGCCAATTCGACCTGCGTGATGAACTATGACGGGGCGACCGGCTGGCTGGTTGGCGAGGAGATGAAGGGGCTGGCCGCGATGTTCATCATGATGAACGCCGCGCGGCTGGGCGTGGGGTTGCAGGGGCTGGGCGTCGCCGAGACGGCGTATCAGAACGCGGTCGTCTATGCCGGCGACCGGCGGCAGGGGCGCGGGCTGACCGGGCCGCAGGAGCCGGACGAGAAGGCCGACACGCTCTTCGTCCATCCCGACGTGCGCCGCATGCTGATGGAGGGCAAGGCGCTGACCGAGGGGTTGCGCGCGCTGTGCCTGTGGGGCGCGCTCCAGGTCGACATCGCACATATGGGTGCCGACGAGGCGAGCCGCGAACTGGCTGACGATCTGGTCGGGCTGCTCACCCCGGTCATCAAGGGTTATGGCACCGACAAGGGCTATGACGTCGCGACCAACGCGCAGCAGGTCTATGGCGGGCACGGTTACATCGCCGAATGGGGCATGGAGCAATATGTCCGCGATGCGCGGATCGCGATGATCTACGAAGGCACCAACGGCGTGCAGGCGATGGACCTCGTCGGGCGCAAGCTGGCCAAGAACGGCGGGCGCGCGGTGCAGCATTTCTTCCGCATCGTTACGGAAGAGATCGCGACCGCGAAGGAGAGCGACGCGACACGCGACTTCGCCGAACGTTTGGGCAAGGCGCTGAACGATCTTCAGGCGGCGACGATGTGGTTCGTCGCCAACGGCATGCAGAACCCGAACAACGTCGGCGCGGGCGCGCATTCGTACATGCACGTCATGGGGATCGTTGCGACCGGACTGATGTGGCTGCGGATGCTGACCGCCGCCGAGGCGCTGTCCGCAGCGGGTGAGAGCGACGCGGCGTTCATCGCGGCCAAGCGGGTGACGGCGCGCTTCTATGCCGAGCGTATCCTGCCCGACACCGGTGCGTTGCGCCGCAAGATCGAGGGGGGCAGCGAGGCGGTGATGGCGCTCGACCCGGCGTTGTTCGCGCGGGGGTAGTCCCCCCGCTCAAAACCGTCATCCCGGCCTTCGCCGGGATGACGAAATCGATTACTTCTCGCGCTTCTTGCGATGCGTCTCGAGGTCGAGGACCGCCGAGTCCGCGCCCTCGGGCAACAGCCCCAGCCGACGGGCGACTTCCTGATACGCCTCAACCTCGCCGCCGAGGTCGCGGCGGAAGCGGTCCTTGTCGAGCTTTTCGTTGGTGACCATGTCCCACAGGCGGCAGCCATCGGGGCTGATCTCGTCCGCCAGGATGATGCGGCTGAAATCATTGTCCCAGATGCGGCCGAATTCGAGCTTGAAGTCGACCAGCCGGATGCCGATTCCCGCGAACAGGCCGGACAGGAAATCGTTCACCCGGATCGCCATGTCGGCCATCTCGTGCAGCTCGTCCTGCGCTGCCCAGCCGAAGCACAGGATATGTTCGTCCGACACCATCGGATCGCCGAGCGCATCGTCCTTGTAATAATATTCGATGATCGTGCGGGGCAACTGCTGCCCCTCCTCGATGCCGAGGCGCTTGCTGATCGATCCGGCGGCGACGTTGCGCACCACGACCTCGATCGGCACGATCTCGACCTGACGGATGAGCTGTTCGCGCATGTTCAGGCGGCGGATGAAGTGCGTCGGCACGCCGATGTTGCCGAGCAGTGTGAACACATGCTCGGAAATCCGGTTGTTGAGCACGCCCTTGCCGTTGATCGTGCCCTTCTTCTGGGCGTTGAAGGCGGTGGCGTCATCCTTGAAATACTGGATGAGCGTGCCTGGCTCGGGACCCTCGTAGAGAATCTTTGCCTTGCCTTCGTAGATCTGGCGACGGCGGGCCATGCGTTTTCCTTCGACGTGATGGTGCGGGGCGGCGGACCCCTGCGATAGAAGCCCGCCGCATAGCCCAAGGGTCACGCCGGTGCAATCAGGCGCCGTGCGCCATGCGCCGCTCCCACAGCCGCCGGCCGCGCGCCCATAGCCACAGGCCGAGCAGCGCCACCGCCAGCGGCGGCAGGCCGACGCCCAGCGCCGCCAGCACCGTGCCGAGCGTCCAGCGCGCCGAGGTGACGGCAAGGTCGGCGGCATGGGTCAGCGGCGAGGCGGGATCGAAGCTGCGGATCGCCTGTCCGGCGCGATAGTCGAACACCACCGGCGTTGCCGCGAGTGACGCGCGCTGTTCGGCGATGGCGGCCTGCGCGGTGCGCGCGGCGTCGGTCGCGCTGGCGCGCTGGCGCTCCAGTTCGGCGCGCGCTTCCCGGCCGGTGCCGATACTGCGCGCGTCGATCGTGCGGGTATCGGCGGTCGCGGCGTCGCGGGTGCGGGTCAGTTGCCCGATCTTCGCACCCGCATCCTCGCCGGTGATCTGTGCATCAAGGACCATGCCCTCGGCCGCCTCGACCGCGCGGATGCCGTCGCGGCCGAAGGCGCGCGCCAATTCCGGCGCCAGCAGAAAGCCGAGCCGCGCATCGACGTCGTTGTCGGCATCGCGGCTGTAGCGCATCGCGGTGATCCGGCAGCGGTTGACGCCCAGCCGCTCGCAGGCGGCGGCATGCGCTTCCTGCACCGCCGCGATCCGCTCGGCGGGCAGGCGAAAGCCATAATGATACTGAAAGGCGACACCGGGCGCGGCGGTGACGTCGACGCCGGGGGCGCTGTCTACGGTGGTCGCATCGTCGGCGGTCGTAGTCCCGTCGTCACGGGCGGGATTGCTGCATCCGGCAACGAAAATGAGGGCGAGGATCGAAACGGTAGCGCGCATGAACCACTCCTGCCTTAAATATGGCGAGAATGTGTCACGATTGGGGCAGGTCCGTCAAGCCTTGGCCGTAATCAGTCCGGTAGCGCCAACGCCCGCAGCGTCGCCGCCCTGACTGCGTCCCATGCGGCAGTGCCCGGCGCGATCAGTTCGACATGGCCGGCATCCGCGACCCAGTGCAGCGCGACCCGGTCGCCGGCAGTCCGCGCGGCGGCGACATGGTCGTCGGCCATGTAGTCGGGCACGATCCGGTCGACGCGGCCGTTCACCAGCGTGTGGGGCACGCCGATCGGCAGCAGCGGCGGGATCGAGGTGTCGGCGAAGCGGTCCGGCCGGTCGCCGACCAGCCGGGCAATGACCTCCGTACCGCAGCCATTGGCCGGATCGCGCTCGACCGCCGCCAGATCGGGCAGGCCGCCGACCGAGACGACATGGGCGATCGGCAGCGGATCGGCCGAGGCGAGCAGGCTGTCGCGCGGGAGGCGCGGCCGTGCCGCCAGCCACAGCGCGAGGTGCCCGCCGGCGGAATGGCCGATCGCCACAATTCGCGACGTGTCGAGCGCATGGGTCGCGGCATGGTCGCGAAGATGGTCGGCCGCCGCCGCGACGTCGTGGAACGTACCGGGATAACCGCCGCCCGCGCGGTCGACGCCGCGATAGTCGATGTTCCACACCGCGATCCCGGCATCCCGCAGGTCCGCCGCCGCCCAGTCCATCAGCCGCCGGTCGGCGATCGAACTCTGCCAGCAGCCGCCATGGACCATCACGACCACCGGCCATCGTCCGTCCGGGCTGCCCGCCGGAAGCCAGAGGTCGACGCACTGAAGCGAATCGGGACCATAGGCGAAATGATGATCGGGCTCGGATCGCGGCCGCTGCGTCAGGTCGGGCCATGTCATCGGCGACGCGGGCGGTGGCGGCGAAAGGGTATCGGCCAAGGCTATGCTCCGGGTCAGTATCGGTATTGATAGTATTGTTGCACTATTGGAAACGTTCTCAATTAGTCGAAACGTATTTTCGTATAATAATTTTGCGAATTGAACATATTCTAGGTTAAGGGCGACGCCGTGGCGGGGGACGCCCGGAATGATTGCAGGACGTTAGGGGCCAGAGACGTGGGACGAATTCGTACGATCGAACGCGACGGTATTCTCGACGCGGCGGAGGCGGTGACGCTGGCAAAGGGACCCTCCGGGCTGACAATCGCGGCGGTGGCCGAACAGATGGGCATCACCAACGGCGGCGTGCAGTACAGCTTCCGCAGCAAGGAAGCGCTGATTACGGCGATGTTCGAGCGGTGGCAGGACGAATATGCGCAGCGGATGGCGGCATCGTGCGACGATCCAACAAGCGACCATGCGCTGACCCGCGCCCATATCGCCTACGCGGCCAATTATGACGATCGCTCGCGGCGCGGCGCGCCGAGCCTGCTCGTCTCGCTGCTCAATTCGCCGCAGCACATGGTCGCGACGCGCAAATGGTATCGCGAGCGGCTCGACGCGCTCGACATTTCGACCGCCGAGGGGCGCCAGTTGCGGCTGGCGTTCCTGGCGATGGAAGGCGCGTTCCTGATGCGGCTGTTCGGGCTGATCGAGATCGGGTCCGACGAGTGGCGGGGCATCGTCAACGACGTCGTGGCGCTGAGCGATGGCGAGATGCCGCACGAACAGGTGAACGCGCGGTCCTGCGCCGCCTGATCCCGGTTTGTTCCATTTCGCCCCTCGCATGGGGGGCGCTCCCCTGCTAAGGCGGGGGCAATGGCTACCGACCTGACCGACCCTGCGACGCCGATCGGCGTGTTCGATGCGCCGTTCGACAGCGCGCTGTCCGAACGCTACCTTGTCTATGCGCTCTCGACGATCACCGCGCGATCGCTGCCCGATGTGCGCGACGGGTTGAAGCCGGTCCATCGCCGGCTGCTGTGGGCGATGCGGCTGCTCAAGCTCGATCCGGCGTCGGGGTACAAGAAATGCGCGCGCGTCGTCGGCGACGTGATCGGCAAATATCACCCGCATGGCGACCAGTCGGTCTATGACGCGATGGTGCGGTTGGCGCAGGACTTCGCGCTGCGCTATCCGCTGGTCGACGGGCAGGGCAATTTCGGCAACATCGACGGCGATAATGCCGCCGCATATCGCTATACCGAGGCACGGCTGACCCAGGTCGCGATCGACCTGATGGCCGGGCTCGACGAGGATGCGACCGACTTTCGCGCGACCTATAACGGCGAGGAGCAGGAGCCCGAGCTGTTCCCCGGCATGTTCCCCAACCTGCTCGCCAATGGCGCCAGCGGCATCGCGGTCGGCATGGCGACGAGCGTGCCGCCGCACAACGCCGCCGAACTGCTCAACGCAGCGATCATCCTGGTCGATCAGCCGGAGGCGGACGATGCGGCGGTGCTGGCGCAGGTGCAGGGACCGGACTTTCCGACCGGCGGGCAGGTGGTCGACAGCCCGGCGGCGATCCGCGACGCCTATGCGACCGGGCGCGGCGGCTTTCGCGTGCGCGCGCGCTACACGATCGAGCGCGAGAAGGGCGGCGGGTGGCAGATCGTCGTCAGCCAGATTCCCTATGGCGTGCAGAAGGGCAAGCTGATCGAGCAGATCGCCGCGCTCATCAACGACAAGAAGCTGCCGATCCTGAGCGACGTGCGCGATGAATCGGACGCCGAGATTCGCATCGTCCTCGAACCGCGTAGCCGGACGGTGGACGCGGGCGTGCTGATGGACGGGCTGTTCCGCCTCACCGACCTCGAATCGCGGGTGCCGCTCAATCTCAACGTGCTCGACAAGGACCGCACCCCGCGCGTCATGTCGCTGCGCGAGGCATTGAAGGCGTGGCTCGACCATCAGTTCGTCGTGCTGCGCCGGCGCAGCGAACATCGGCTGGCGAAGATCGCCGACCGGATCGAACTGCTCGACGGCTATCTCGCCGCCTATCTCAACCTCGACCGGGTGATCGCGATCATTCGCGGCGAGGACGAGCCCAAACCGGTGCTGATCGCCGAGTTTTCGCTCACGGACCGGCAGGCCGAGGCGATCCTCAACATGCGGCTGCGCAGCTTGCGCAAGCTGGAGGAAATGGAAATCCGCGGCGAGCGCGCCAAGCTGGAGAAGGAACAGGCCGAACTCACGCTGTTGCTGTCGAGCGAGGCGCGGCAGCGGACGCGGATGAAGCGCGATCTGGGCAAGCTGCGCGACCGCTATGGCCTCGATACGCCGCTGGGCGCGCGACGGACGATGATCGAGGAAGCCGCGCCGGCACGCGAGATTCCGGCCGAGGCGATGATCGAGCGCGAGCCGCTGACCGTCATCCTGTCGAAACGCGGCTGGGTGCGGGCGCTCAAGGGCCATGTCGAGCTGGCGTCGGCCGATACCGCCAAGTTCAAGGAAGGCGACGGTCCGGCCTTCGCGTTCCACGCGCATACGACCGACAAATTGCTGCTCGCCACCGATGGTGGGCGATTCTTCACGATCGGCGCCGACCGGCTGCCCGGCGGACGCGGCTTCGGCGAGCCGGTGCGGGCGATGATCGACCTTGATGGCGATGCGCAGATCGTCGCGCTGCTGAAGGCCGCCGCGTCCGACCGGCTGCTGCTGGCGGCGAGCGACGGGCGTGGCTTCGCGGTGCGGGTGGCCGATGTGCTGGCCGAAACCCGCAAGGGCAAGCAGGTGATGACGCCCAAGGCCGGCGCGCGGATGAAGCTGATCCGGCCGATCGACCCCGCGCACGACTATGTCGCGGCGATCGGCGACAATCGCAAGCTGGTGCTGTTCCCGATAACCGAACTGGCCGAGATGGCGCGGGGGCAGGGGGTGCAGTTGCAACGGTTCCGCGAGGGTGGGCTGTCGGATGCGCGCACGCTGCGCTTCGCCGACGGGCTGCACTGGGCGATGGGCGGCGAGACCGGGCGGACCCGGACCGAGGCCGACCTGTCGCCATGGCGCGCGGCGCGCGGCGCGGCGGGGCGGATGCCGCCGGTCGGCTTTCCGCGCGACAATCGCTTTTAAAAAACCATCCGTTGGTTTTCAGAAGGTCTTAACTACCGCTGGCCTAGACCATCGGAGATGGGGTTCCGCCGGTCGATCTTTCCCGCACTGAAGGCGGCTGTTCCGCTTCCCGCGAACGAGGCATCGGGCGAGGCGTTGGCGTCGCCGCCCGCGCCGACGGCGGGGCAGGCGTCCGAAGCGATCCTCGACCTGTTCCCGGTGCCGACCGCGGTCCTGACGATCGAACATGGCGCGCTGACGTTCGAGGCGGTGAACCAGCCGTTCCGCGCGGCGGGCTTCGGCAGCGATGCGGTGACGTCGCCGTTGATCGCGGTGATCGGCGAACGGGTCGAGGCCTTTCTCCTGTCCGACGATACGCGCCACTCGTTCACGCTTCGGCTGGGTGACGCGATCGATTGCCGCTGTTTCGACGTGGTGATGGCGCGGCGGGCGATGGCGCGCAGTTTTCCGCGATGCCTCATCACGCTGGTCGACCAGACGCCCGAACAGCGCACCGAGATCAGCCTGCGCCGCGAGATGAACACCGATTCGCTGACCGGGCTGCTCAACCGCGCCGGGTTCGGCGACCGGATCGACGAGCAGATCACCGACAGCAACCGGTCGAACTATGCGGTGCTGGCGATCAACCTCGACCGGTTCAGCCGGGTCAATGCCTGCATGGGATCGCTGTCGGGCGACGAGTTGCTGATCTCGGTCGCGCGCCGGTTGAAAGGGGCGCTGCGCGGGCGCGACATCCTGGCGCGGACCGGCGGCGACGAATTCGCGGTGCTGCTGACGCTCAGCGACGGACCCGACGACGCGCAGCAGGTCGCGCGGCGCATCCATCAGGCGTTAGTCCAGCCGTTCCGCCTGTCCGACTTCAACATCCGCATCGATTGTTCGATCGGCATCGCACTCGGCGAGGATGCGATCGACGAAACCGAGGATCTGATCCGCCACGCCCAATTCGCGGTGAAGCGGGCGAAGAAGACCGGGCAGACCGAAATCTATCGTCCGCACCTGTTCGACATCGTCCGAAACCAGTTTTCGATCGAAACCGAGCTGCGCCATGCGGTCGAACAGAATCTGCTCCACCTGAATTTCCAGCCGATCTGCGACCTGTCGACCGGGCGGATCAGCAGTTTCGAGGCGCTGGCGCGATGGACCACGCCCGATGGCCGGTCGATCTCACCGGTCGATTTCATTCCGGTCGCCGAGGAAGCGGGGCTGATCGTCTCGCTCGGCCGCTGGGCGATGGAGGAGGCGGCGCGGACGCTGGCCGACTGGGACCGGCAGGCGGGGGGAAATTGCGGGGTTCACATGGCGGTGAACCTGTCGGCGGTGCAGTTGCAGCGCGACCAGATCGAAACGGTGGTCGCGGGCGTACTGTCGCGCCATCGGCTGGGCGGCGACCGGTTCGTCATCGAACTCACCGAAAGCGCGTTCATCGTCGATCCCGACCGGACGTTGCGCACGATGCTGGCGCTGAAGGATTTGGGGGCCAGCATCGCCATGGACGATTTCGGCACCGGCTATTCCAACCTCGCCTATCTCCAGAAACTGCCGATCGACAAGTTGAAGATCGATCGCAGCTTCATCACCGGCATGCTGGCCGATCGCGACAAGGTGGCGATCGTCCGCGCGATCCTCAGTCTGTCGCAGGCGCTGGGTATGCGGACCACCGCCGAGGGGATCGAGACGCGCGAGCTGGAGCAGACGCTGGTCGCGCTCGGCTGCGCGTTCGGGCAGGGCTATTATTATTCGCGGCCGGTCGACGCCGATGCCGCCTATGGATTGCTGACCGCGCGCAACCACTGATCGGCGACCGCATCGGCGATGGCTGCCGCCCGCGCCGCATCGGGGAAACCTTCGGCGATCCAGCGATCCTCGACCATCCGCAACGCGCGCGCGACATCGGGACCGCGCGCCAGCCCGCGTTCGACCAGCGCACCGCCGGTCAGCGGGAACACCGGCCGCTCCCAGCGCGACAGCCGCGTCGCCGCCGCGACATCGCGGCCGAGCAGCAGCCGGTCGACCGCGCCTTCCACGCCGATACGATAGCCCAGTTCCTCGGGGGCCATCGCCTCGTCCCGCCCCAGCGCGAGGGCGACTCGCTTGCGCTGGGCCTTGGACAGTTTGAGCCGTGCGGTGACGCCTTCGGCCTGCGCCGACGTGAGCAGCGCGGCGAGGCGGCGGATCGCATCGGGCGCGACACCGGCGGCAAGTTCGGCCCCCGTCAGTCCGGCGAGGCGATCGGCGGCAGCGCTATCGATCTCGGGCAGGACGGGGCGGAAGATGCCGCGATCGACCATCAATCGCACGACCCCGACCGCATCCCGCGCGACGAGCAGCTTGCGCACCTCATCGGCAATGCGTTCGCGTGACAAGGCCATCAGGTCGTTGGCACGGGCGGTGCAGGCGACCAGCCCGTCGGCATCGGGCGTATCGCCGAAGCGGGCGAGGAAGCGGAAGAAGCGCAGGATGCGCAGGTGATCCTCGGCGATGCGCTGCAACGGATCGCCGATGAAACGTACCCGCCCGGTCGCAAGATCGTCGGTGCCACCGAAATGATCGTGGATCGCCCCGCCCGACATATCGGCGTAGAGCGCGTTGATGGTGAAGTCGCGCCGCGCGGCATCGGCGCGCCAGTCGTCGGTGAAGGCGACCTCGGCATGACGGCCATCGGTGGTGACGTCGCGGCGCAGCGTCGTGACCTCGACGACGGTGCCGTCGGTGACGGCGGTGATCGTGCCGTGCGCGATGCCGGTCGGGATCGCCTTGATGCCCGTCGCCTGCAACCGGCGGACGACCTCGTCCGGCGCATGGATCGTCGCCACGTCGATGTCGGAGACGGGCAGCCCCAGCAGCGTGTCGCGCACCGCCCCGCCGACATAGCGTGCGCCGCCGTCATCGGCACCCAGCGCAAGACCGAGCCGGTCGAGCCCGGGGCGGGTGCGCCACTCGGCGGCGGGAAGAGTCAATGCCATGTCAGTCGCCGGCTCAGGTTGACGATCATCGCGGCGGTCGCACCCCAGATGCGCCTGCCCCCGAAGACCAGTTCGTAATAGTGCCGCTCGCGCCCGTCGTGCCAGCGGCTGCCGGTCGCCAGATGCGCCGGATCGAGTAGAAACGCCAGCGGGACCTCGAAGATCGCCGCGACCTCGCCCGGTGCGGGGACGAGCGGCAGGTCGGGCGGGACGACCGCCAGCACCGGCGTCACCGCAAAGCCGGTGACGGTATGATAGGGATCGAGCGTCGCGACCACGCTCGTGGCGGCCGGGGGCAGGGCGATTTCCTCCCACGCCTCGCGCAGCGCGGCGGCGGGCGCATCGGCGTCGCCGGGATCGATCGCGCCACCGGGAAAGGCGATCTGCCCGGCGTGGGTGCGAAGCGATTCGGTCCGTTCGGTCAGCAACACGCCCGGTTCGGGCCGGTCGGTAATGGCGATCAGCACCGCCGCCGCCCGCCAGCCCTCCGCCGGCATGGTCGCATCGCCGTTCAGATCGCCGGTCAGCAACTCGCCGCGCGGTTGCCCGAGCGCAGCCGACAGCCGCTCCGCCAGCGTCACGCCGCCTCGAACGGAAAAAACGTCCCTTCGCTCCACAGCCCGCGTGCGCCGTCCGGCCCGACGACCAGTCGCTCGACCAGTTCGTAGAACACCGGCCGGGCGATCAGCGCGTCGAGTCCGCCGCGGACGTGAAGATAGGGGCGGGGAGCATCGGCGCTCCCTTCGATCCGGATCGCGTGCGCCGCATCGGCGACGACCGGTTCGTCGGTATTGAGCCGGAAGGCGATGCGCTGTCCTTCGCCCTCACCCGAGAATTTCGCCTCGACCGCGATGAACGCCGCGTCCTCGACCGCGATCGACAGTTTCTCGACCGGCGTGACCAGCACATGGCTGCCGTCGCTTTCGCGCCGCAGGATGGTGGCGAACAGCCGGACCATTTCGGCGCGGGTGATCGGGCTGCCCTGATGATGCCAGCTTCCGTCGGCGGCGATCCGCATTTCGCTGTCGCCGCAATGCGTCGGGTTCCAGCGGTCGACCGGCGGCAGCTTCGCATCGGCGGCAAGCCGCGCGACTTCGGCGAGGGAGAGACTGGCGAAATCGGCGGGCGGCTGCATCGGCATGGGTCCCCGTTACCGTGGCAATGCGCGTCGCGACAAGAGCTTGTTGCCGTTTCGTACCCGTCGGGTCAGACGGACACCGCTGCGCGCGGCGCGATCATCCCCGCGATGGCCGGCACCGCGCCCATCGCGAGCAGCCGGTGCTGTTCGTAGGGACCGGGCAGGCGCCATCCGCCCGTGCGCGCGGCGGTGAAGCCGAAGCGACCATAATAGGCGGGATCGCCGATCAGCATCAGCGGCGCATCGGCACCCGCCACGGCGATCGCGCGCGCCATCAGCGCGCGGCCGATCCCCTGTCCCTGTCGGTCGGGCGTGACCGCGACCGGGCCGACCATCACCATCGGCACGGCGGTGCCATCGTCGCCGTCGATCTGTACCGGCCAACACTGGATGCTGCCGATGAGGTTGCCGTCCTCGACCAGCGCGAGGCTCATCGCCCCGATCGGCTGCAATCCCGCGCGCACGCGATAGGCGGTACGCTGACGACGATCGGGGCCGAAGGCGGCATCGAGCAGCGTCTCGACCCGATCGGGGGCGATGGTCGACAGGGGAACGAGGTCGGGCAAACGGCAGGTCCAGTCAGCGGCGGATACGGATCGCGCCTGTACCGCCGATCCGGCGCGACGCAAGCGGATCGCTCTGCTAGGGGGCCAATGTTCCGGGATGATGACAGGTGCGGCTTGCGCGATTCGCTACAATTGGAAGTCCATGATTTCGAAGTGAACGTCCTGACCGGCGTCTATTCCGAGGAGACGCATCTGCCGCAGCCGTTGCGCATCTCGATGACGGTCGATCTCGACTGTCCCGAGCATTTCGCGCCCGATACGCCGCTGTCGGCGTCGAAAAGCTATCTCGACCTCAAGCATGCCGCGTCGACCGCGCTGCCGCAGGGCGTGCATTTCACGCTGATCGAAGGCGTGGCGGAGCATATCGTCGACACGCTGTTCCTGTCCGATCCCCGCGTGCAGCGGGTGACGATCAAGATCGTCAAGCTGGCGATCGCCGAGGCGGGCGAGCGAATCGGCATCACCATGGTCCGGCACCGGCGTTGATCCGGCCGCTCGCGCTCGTCACCGGCAGTTTCCGCCGGTTGGGCGCGGCGATCGCGCAGCGGCTGGCCGAGGGCGGCCATGACGTCGCGCTCCATGCCACGCGACCGGGCGAACCGGATGCGGCGCTGGTGGAGGCGATCGAAAAGGCCGGCGCGCGATGCGAATGGTTCGCCGCCGATCTCGCCGATGGCGCGGCGGCGGCGGGACTGGTCGCGGCGGTCGCGGCGCGATTCGGGCGGCGGGTCGACCTGCTGGTCAACAATGCGTCGTGTTTCCGGGCAAGCGACGATGCCACGCCGGGGGCGGAGTCGCTCGTCGCCCATTTTGCGGTCAACGCCGCTGCGCCGTTCGTGCTGGCCACCGCGCTGGCCGGGCAGGGGGGATCGGCGGTGGTCAACATCCTCGACCAGCGTATCGCCCATCCTCACCGCGACCAGCTTGCCTATACCCTGTCGAAACAGGCGCTGGCCGAAGCGACGCGGACGCTCGCCGCCGCGCTCGCCCCGGCGGTACGGGTCAACGGTGTCGCGCCGGGGCTGACGCTGGCGACCGGGGACTATGACGCCGACCAGCTCGACCGGTTGCGTGGGCTGATGCCGCTCGGCCGGTTGCCGACCACCGACGATGTCGCCGATGCGGTGCTGTTCCTCGCCACCGCCCGGTCGAGCACCGGGCAGCTACTCTTTGTCGACGGCGGGGCGGGGATGGTCCGCTTCGAACGCGACTTCGTCCATCTGGCGCGTCAGCCCGGCTGATTGCCCCGCCCGTCGTCGCAGGTGCCGAGCGCGTCGCGGACGAAGCGGTAATCCTCGCGCGCGATCGCCGCGTCGGCCCCCTCCGACTGAACGCTCGCGTCGGGCAGCGTCGCCGGCAGCGTGCAGGCGAGGCGATACCATGCCAGCGTGTCGCGACGCGGCGGTCCGCCCGCCTCGTCGATGATGTCGCCCAGCGCCAGCGCCCAGCGGCGTTCCTCGCCCGGCCGGCGCAACACCAGCAGCGACACCGGATCGCCGGTCGTCGTCTGGAGGAAGATCTGCGTCTCGCCTTCGCCGGGCAGCGTGCCGGGAACGTGGAAGGCATTGCCGACGGCGGTGATCGTCGGCGGTGCGGCGGGATCGACGACCTCGCGCACCACGCCGCGTACGCGGGCATCGAGTGCCGGGTCCCAGGTGAACTGCGCGTCAGGAGTCACGAGCTGGATCTGATCGGCGGCACCGGCGACCGGGCGGGCAAAAGCGATGATCCGCTGGCGCTTCAGGTTCGGCGCGCGACCGCGCGGATCGAACGGCACATCGACCAGATAGCCGATCCGTGCCGGCAGCGCACCGCCCGCGCGGATCAGCGCGCCGACATCGGCGGTCACGAAATAGCGGACATGCCCCGGGGCAAGCCCGGTCGCCTCCGCCGGCGGGATACGTGCGGCGGAGCGAATCACCGCATCCACCACCACCGGCGACTGCAGCGCCAGTCGGGCCAGCCGGGCATAGGCCGGACCCGGCGAATCGGCGTTAGCGGTATCATCGACGGCGATGGTCTGACGGGCCTGCAGCGACGTGCAAGCCGCGCAAAGGAGCGATGCGCCGACCAGCGCGACCGAAATTTGCTTCATGCTTCGGTCATAGGCCCCGGATTCCCATGGTTACAGACTTATTTTCGTCATCGCGCGATTGTACGAATGTTTCGTCCGACAAAGCGTTTGCGTCGTCGAAAAGGCCGCGATAGACAATCGCGGTCCGGAATGCCGTGTAGCCCCGGACGTACGATCATTGCGTGCGGGTTGTTCCGTGTGACGATGGTCCAATGTACCGGGCTAGAGGAGTTTGGTTGCTGAATGGCTTATGCTGACCAGAGAGCAGGTAATGGCCGGATTGTCGCGCTCGTTCTCGTGGGGATTCTCCACGTATTGATCGGGTATGCGTTCATCTCCGGTCTTGCCTATAAATATGTGAAGAAGGCGGTCGAGGATACCGAGACGTTCGACGTCGTCGAGCCGCCGCCCCCGCCGGAGGAAGTTCCTCCGCCCCCGCCACCGCCCGATCAGCCGCAGCCGCAGTCGCCGCCGCCGGTCGTCACGCCTCCGCCAATCGTGCGGACCCAGGCGCCGCCGCCCGTCGTGGTGCAGTCGGTAACGACGCCGCCGCCAACCTATGCGCCGATTCCGACCGCGGGCCCGCCCGCGCCGCCGGCACCGGTCTCGCCGCCCGCGCCTCCCGCGCCGGTGGTCAGCAAGGCCGCGGGTGCGAAGGGCGATCCGTCGCAATGGATCACGCAGGACGATTACCCGGCCTCCGCGCTCAACAGCGGGGACGAAGGTGTCAGTGCGATCTCGTGGGACATCAACGCTCAGGGTCGTGTCGAAAATTGTCGCGTGACCTCGTCGAGCGGCTCGGCGGCACTGGACCGGGCAGCATGCGCCGCCCTTCAGCGTCGCGCCCGCTACACGCCGGCGCTCGACCAGTCGGGCAACCCGATCCGGTCAAGTTCGTCGCGCCGCGTCCGCTGGCAGTTGCCCGCCGACCGGTAAGCCGGCGCTCCCCATGGCCGCGTGCCATGGGGCCGACCGGGTCTCTCTTCACGAAAAACAACTGGCTTTAAGGAAACTCTCCCGATGCTCACCCCCATTCTCGCCGCCGGGGCGCCCGCCGGTCAGCCGAACTTCGGTTTCTTCGAAGCGCTGCAGCAGGGTGGCGCGATCGCGTTCACCACGCTCGGCATCCTCGTCATCATGTCGGTCGGTTCGTTCTACATCCTGTTCACCAAGCTGGTCGAACAGCAGAAGATCATGAACCAGGCGAAGCGCGTTCGCGCCAGCTTCTGGCAGTCGAACTCGCTGCGTGAAGGCGCCGCGAAGCTCGAGAAGAACTCGGCCTATCGCCAGATCGTCGACGACGGCCTTGCCGCGCAGGAACAGCATGGCAAGCTGACCGATCCGGTCGAGGCGCATGACTGGCTGCACGGTTCGCTCGCCCGCTCGGAAGCGGCGATCAACTCGAAGCTCAACGGCGGCCTCGCCTTCCTCGCGACCGTCGGCGCGACCTCGCCGTTCGTCGGTCTGTTCGGCACCGTGGTCGGCATCTACCGCGCACTCGTGAAGATCGGTGCCGCCGGTCAGGCCGCCATCGGCGACGTCGCCGGCCCGGTCGGTGAAGCGCTCATCATGACCGCCATCGGTCTGGTCGTCGCGGTTCCCGCCGTGCTCGCCTACAACTGGCTGCAGCGCCGTAACAAGGGCATCGCGGAAGACCTGTCGGCGTTCTCGAACGACGTGCTGGGCTTCCTCGCCTCGAACGGCGCCGTCCGTCCGGCCGCCGCTGCCCGCGGCCCGGTGCCGACCGCCAAGCCGGTCACGACCGGTTCGACGACTGCCGGCCAGGCCGGTGGCGTCCCGACCGCGCCGCGCTCGTAAGCCGACGCTGACACCGCCGGGCCGGAATTCTCCGGCCCGGCGGTTCGACTGAGTAAATGTGGATAGGATAGCCTCATGGCGATGAGTGTTGGCGGCGGCGGCGATGAAGCCCCCCTCTCGGACATCAATACCACGCCGCTCGTGGACGTCATGCTCGTGCTGCTGATCATCTTCCTGATCGCGGTTCCGGTCGTGGTCCAGCAGGTGAGCGGCCTGAAAGTGCCCAAGGTCGTGTTCGAACCGACGACGACCAAGCCCGAGAACGTTTCGCTCTCGGTGCAGGGTCTCGACGGTCAGTGCGCGGTGTACTGGGGTCTGACCCGTGTCGATGCGGGTGAGTTGCAGAAGCGTGCGGTCGACAAGCTGAAGTTCGAGATCGAGCGGCAGGGCGGCGTCGGCAACCCGAAGCTCGAACTGCCCGAAGTGCATATTCGCGGCGACATCAATACGCCGTACCGTTGCATCGGCGGCACCATCTATACGATGCAGTCGGCCGGGTTCACCAAGGTTGGGTTCATTTCCGAACCGGACCCCAATACCACCCCTCGCGCGCGTCAATAGGAGTAGCCTGACATGGCAATGAGTGCTGGCGGTCGCGCAGACGACGAACCGATGATGGACATGAACACGACGCCGTTGATCGACGTGCTGCTCGTGCTGCTCATCATGTTCATCATCACCATCCCGATCCAGAGCCACGCGGTTAAAGTTGATCTGCCGCAGCCGGATACCCGGCAGCAGCAGAACATCGATCCGCAAAAGAACAAGATCACGATCAACGCGCAAGGCGCGGTGGCGTGGAACGGGACGCCGGTCGACGAGGTCACACTGACCCAGTATCTCGACCAGACGGTGGCGATGGACCCGCAGCCCGAACTTCACTTCCAGCCGGACGCTACCGCGCGGTACGAAGTGGTCGACGGCGTGATGGCGATCATCAAGCGGTCGAACGTGACGAAGCTCGGCTTCGTCGGCAACGAGCAGTATCGCAACGATTTCTGATCGGGTGATCTGATCTTTCCTGCCGCAAGGCGGGTCCCGAGGGGGCGGCATTTGCCGCCCCTTTTTTTGTGCCCGATACACTGAAAAGTGCACTTGTCAGCATGTCGCAAAAGTGAAACATTGATGTCATCAAAACGAAACAAACAGGAGATGATGACATGCGACTCGGAACCTTCACCCGCCTTGCCGTGGCGCTGTCGGCGGTTGGCTTCGCTGGCAGCGCGATGGCGCAGGACGCGCAATATGTGCATGCGGCGATCGTCGGCGGAAAGCTGGCGCAGGCCGAACGCGATCTGGAGCGCGATACCCGCGCTGGCAGCCGCGAGCCCGAGGTCTTGCTGAACCTCGCCGCCGTCTATGCAATGACCGATCGCAGCGATCAGGCGCGCGGTCTGTACCAGCAGGTCCTCAAGCGCGGCGATGCGTCACTGCTGCTGTCGGGATCGCGCGTGGCCAGCGCGCATGACGTCGCCCGCAAGGGGCTGAGCCTGCTCGACCGCGACACCGCGATCCAGATGACGTCGCGCTGAGCGACACACCGAGCCCTGCCGCCCATCTTCGGATGCGCGGCAGGATCGGTATTATCGGGCGATCCTGACGGCTATGCCGATCGCCCGACGCTTTCGATACAATGACCGGGGCGAACGAGCCGGCCGATCCGGTCAGGCCGGAACGAGCAGCCCGTGATGCTTCTTTCCGGCTGACACCCGGACCGGCGCCACGACCGCGATCGACTGTGCTTCGTCGACGACCTTTTCGCCATCGACCCGGGCACCGCCGCCCTTGATGAGCCGCCGTGCCTCACCCTTCGACGTCGCCAGCCCCAGCGCAACCAGCGCATCGACGACGTTGATCGCGCCAACGACGGCATGGGTCGGCAGCGCATCGCCCGCTGCCCCTTCCTCGAACGTCCGCCGCGCGGTTCCCGCAGCTTCGGCGGCGGCGGCGGCCCCACGGCACATTGCCGTCGCCGCGTCGGCCAGCACTTTCTTCGCCTCGTTGATCTCGGCACCCGGCAGCGATTCCAGCCGTGCGATCTCGTCGAGCGGCAGGTCGGTGAACAGCCGCAGGAACCGGCCGACATCGCGATCGTCGGTGTTCCGCCAGAACTGCCAATAATCATATGCCGATAGCTGCTCGGCATTCAGCCACACCGCGCCCGACATGGTCTTGCCCATCTTGCCGCCGTCAGCGGTCGTGATGAGCGGGGTGGTGATGCCATACACCTCGGTCCCGTCCATGCGGCGGGCAAGCTCGATGCCGTTGACGATATTGCCCCATTGGTCCGACCCGCCCATTTGCAGGCGACAGCCGGCACGGCGCGACAATTCCATGAAATCATACGCCTGGAGGATCATGTAATTAAATTCGAGGAACGACAGCGACTGTTCGCGGTCGAGCCGGAGCTTGACCGAATCGAAGCTGAGCATCCGGTTGACCGAGAAATGCTGGCCGACGTCGCGCAGGAACGGGATATATTCGAGCGCGTCGAGCCACTGGGCGTTGTCGAGCATGACCGCATCGGTCGGCCCGTCGCCAAAGGTCAGGAAGCGTTCGAACACCGTCTTGATCGACGCGACGTTGCTGGCGATCACCTCGTCGGTCAGCAGGCGGCGTGCCTCGTCCTTGAAGCTCGGATCGCCGATCTTGCCGGTGCCGCCGCCCATCAGCACGATCGGCTTGTGGCCCGCTTGTTGCAGCCGGCGCAGCAGCATGATCTGGACGAGGCTGCCGACATGCAGCGACGGCGCGGTCGGATCGAAACCGATATAGCCCGGCACGATCTGCCGGGTGGCGAGCGCGTCGAGGCCCGCCGCGTCGGTCAACTGATGGATATACCCGCGCGAGGACAGCAGGCGCAGCAGATCGGAAGCATAGTCGGTCATGATCTGGCGCTGTAGCGCTCCGGCGGGGGGCAAGTCCACGCCTCTCGACTTGTCCGCCGGGAGCGATAGAGTGGCCAGCCAATGCTTGGTTACGAAGGCCGCCCCATGCTCGCGATCGGTTTGATGTCCGGAACCTCGCTCGACGGGATCGATGCCGCGCTGATCGAAACCGATGGCGAGGATCAGGTGCGCGCGATGGCCTTCGTCGGCCAACCCTATACCGATGAGGATCGCGCGACGCTGGCCGCCGCGACCGAACTGGCGTTGCTGTTCGACGATCCGGGCGAGCACCCGTTGCTGACCCGGGCCGAGCAATTGCTGACCCGCACCCATGCGGCGGCGGTCGCGGCGTTGCTTGCGCAAGCCGATGTGGCGGCACGCGCGGTCGAAGCGATCGGTTTCCATGGACAGACGGTGGCGCACCGTCCCGATCGCGGCTGGACATGGCAATTGGGCGATGGCGCAGCGCTGGCAGCGGCGACTGGAATCGATGTGGTGGCCGGTCTGCGCACGGCGGATGTCGCGGCCGGGGGGCAGGGCGCGCCGCTGCTGCCGATCTATCATGCAGCGCTTGCCGCCGACATGGCGCGGCCGGTGGCGGTGCTGAACCTCGGCGGGGTCGGCAATATCACGTGGATCGGCGCGGACGGCGACCTGATCGCGTTCGACACCGGCCCGGCCAACGGGCTGGTCGATAGCTGGGTCGAGCAGGAAACCGGCGCGCGCTTCGATGCCGATGGCGCGCTCGCGGCGGCGGGGCGGATCGACGAGACGGTGCTGACCGGCATGCTCGACCATCCATTCTTCGATCTGGCACCGCCCAAGTCGCTCGACCGGCACGACTTCACGATCCAGCCGGCGCGGGGGTTGAGTGCGGCGGATGGCGCGGCGACGCTGACCGCGTTCACCGCCGCCTGTGTCGCCGAAGCGATCGACCGGCTGCCGGTGCGGCCACAGGCGTTGGTCGTCGCGGGCGGCGGGCGGCGCAATCCGACGATGCTGAAGATGATCGCCGAGCGCACCGGACTGACTCCGATCCCCAGCGACGGCGTCGGCTGGAACGGCGATGCGGTGGAGGCGGAAGGATTCGCCTATCTCGCGGTGCGGTCGCGCAAGGGATTGCCGATCAGCTTTCCGGGAACGACCGGCGTGCCGATGCCGCTCACCGGGGGCAGCTTTCACGCTGCGCCGCGTGTGGGGCTGGCGCTTCGCGTCGTGGGGGCCTAACCGGCGGGGATGCGCACCGGCCTGATTTTCGCGACCGAGGAAGCCGAACGCCAGCCCGGCGTCCTCGCGGCGACGCTGCCGTTCGGCGGCATGACGCTGATCGAGTATCAGGCGCGACTACTGATCGGGGCGGGCGTGACCCAGTTGCTGGTCGCGGTGGCGCGGGTGACGCCGACGCTGGCGGCGGCGATCAACCGGATCGGCCGGCGCGGGGCGAGCGTCGATCTGGTCCGGTCGGCCGAGGAAGCCGTCGCACGCGCGCATCCGCTGGGGACGATCCTCGCGCTTGCCGACGGGCTCGTCACCACCGATGCGGTAGTCGCGGCGATGGCGCTGGAGCCGGCCGACACGCTGCTGGTCACGCCCGACGACGATGCCGCGACGGCGGTGGAGCGGGTCGATGCCGGGCATTGTTGGGCCGGCGTCGCGACGCTGTCGGTCGATCGGCTGCACGATGTAGTGCGATTGCCGCGCGAATATGATTTCCAGTCGACGTTGCTGAGGGTCGCGACCCAGGCGGGGGCGGGGCATGTCCTGCTCCCGGCGCGCGCGATCCGTGCCGGCCACGGCGTCGAGCGCGATGCCGCCACGCTGGAAGTGCGCAGCCGCGATGTGCTGGCGTCGCTGGCCGAGGCGCGCAGCGGCTGGATCGACCGCTATTGTTTCACGCCGCTGACCCGGCTGATCCTGCCGTTGTTCGTCCGGCGGCGGGTGCCGGCGGTAGGTGTTCTCGGCGCGGGTGCGGCCATCGCCCTGGGCGGACTGGCGGCGATTCCGTGGTGGGGGGCGGGGCCGGCGGCGGTGGTGATGGTCGTCGCGATGGTGCTGTTGTCGGCGGGATCGCTGCTCGGCTGGCTGCGGGGCGAGGATGCGCAGGCGCGGATCGGCGAACAGGGTATTGCGGCACTGGGCGTGCTGGGCGTGCTCGGTATCGCCGGGGTTCATGCGTCGAGCGTCGGCAGCGGGACGGCGGCGGTGCTTGGGCTGGCCGGCATGGCGGCGACGCTGATCGGCGGGCGGGTGCCGGGGCCGGTCGCGCCGTGGGCGGCATCGCCCGCGACCGCGCTCGTGCTGCTCGCACCATTTGCGCTGGGCGGCGTGACGACCATCGGGCTGGCACTGATCGCGCTGCATGGCGCGGTCAGCCTGACGATGGCGATTGAGACATTGCGGCGGCGGGTTTAGTTCAACCTTAACCGCCGCCGTTCTAGGGCCGTTCCAATGGCATACGACCCGCTCGATCCTCTCTTCTTTTCGGCTGCGGTTCCGCCGCTGCTCGATCGTGTCGCATCGGCCGAACGGGTCGGTGCATCCCGCCTGCGGGCGGCCGCCGATACCTTTCATCTGACCGACGATGCCCGGATCGACGATCGTACCGCCACCGCGCTCCACGGTGCGATGCGCGGTGTGGTCGGTGCGGTAGAGGCCGAGGTGCGCGATCATGGTGTCCGGCTGCTGACCACGCGCGGCGAGGCGGCACTAGCGCAGCAGTTGCGCGGCTGCGGCGGAACGTTCGACCGCGTCAACCGCGCCGGGCTGTTCCGCGATGGCGCATTGTTCGGCGAACTGCTGGCGCGGGTCCGGCTGGCGCATATCGCCGCCGCGCTGCCGGTCACGCTGCCCGAGGGGCTGGAGCGGCCGACGATGATCGCGCGCATGGCGCAGGCGAGCGACCGGCTGGTCGCGGCGGCGGCGGTGGCGATGCTGGCGGCGCAGGCCCGGCGCGGTCCGCGCTGGGATGGCGATGTCACGGTCGTAGACCTTGTCCGGCCGCTGCACCAGCGGGTCGCATGGTGGGTCGCGGCGGCGCTGCGCGAGGCAGTGGCGGCGGGCGATGCGACGACGCTGCTCGATGCCGCGCTGTCCGAATCCGTCCGCCGCGCGCTCGATCCTCAGGCGGAGCTGGTGCCGCTGGAGGTCGCGGCGATGCGGCTGGCGCAGGCGGTCGATGCGCAGCGCGACGAACTGCCCGGCCTGCTGATCGAGGCGATCGGCGACGGGCGGCTGGTGTTCTTCGTCGCCTTGCTGGCCAAGGCTAGCGGGCTGGCGTTCGACCGGGTGCGCGACCTGTTGATCGATCGCGACGGCACCCGGCTGTGGGTCGTGCTGCGCGCGGTCGATCTCGACCGGACGGTGATCGCCCGGATCGGCTTCGCGCTGACCGAGGCGGAGCCGGCACGCAATGTCGAGGCGCTGGCCGAAGCGATCGATTCGATCATGGCGGTCACGCCCGCCGCCGCGCGGCTCGCGCTGGCGCCGATGGCGCTCGACCCCGACTATCATGCGGCGATGCTGGCGCTGGGCGGACAGACGTGATCGCGCGCGATTCCGGTCTGCCGCCGGCGTTCGGCCGGGTGTCGGCGGACGGAGTGCTGCTCGATGCCGAACCACGCCTCGCCGAACTGAACCGGCGGGCGGGTGGTGCTGTGGGGCAGCCGGTGGCGGTGCCGCAGATCGCGGCGCTCGTCCGGCTGGTGCAGCGCCTCGGCATCGAACTGACCCGGACCATCACCGCCGCCGATGGCGAGGACGACCTCGAACTCACCGTCACCGCGCGGCCCGACGATCTCGGCATCCGGCTGGAGGCGGCCGGATGGCATGCCGGTGCGCCGTGGCAGGGAGAGGACACCGGGCGCGAGGCGGATTTCCTGCGCGCCGATGCCGACTGGCTGTGGACCACCGATGCGTCGCTGCACCTGACCCATGTTTCGGATCACGCGGGGGCAAGCCATGGCTTCGATCCGCTGACGGTGCTGGGCCAGCCGGTGACGCGGCTGTTCGTGCTCGACGATGATGGCGAGGGCGGTTTCCCGCTGCTGGGCGCCGTCGCGTCGCAGGCGATGTTCGACGAGCAGGAGGCGGGCGTTCGCGGGACGCCACACCGCGTCCGGCTGGCGGCGGTGCCACGGCGCGACGCGGCGGGGCGCTTCGCCGGGTTCGACGGCGCAGCCTATGCCATCGTGCCCGACGAGCCGATCGTCGCGGAAGCTCCGCCGCCCGGCGATTTGTCCGAAGCGTTTAGCCGCCGTGTCGGTCGGGCGTTGCGCGATCCGCTTGGGCGGATCATCGCCGATGCCGACAGCATGTCGGCACGGACCGAGGGGCCGCTGACCGACGACTACACCGGCTATGCCACCGACATTGCAAGCGCGGCGCGCCACCTGCTGGGGCTGGTCGACGATCTGGAGGATCTGTCGGCGATCGAGCGCGCCGATTTCGTCGTCAGCGTCGAGGACCTCGACCTTGCCGATGTCGCGCGGCGTGCGGCGGGGCTGCTGGCGGTACGCGCGTCACAGGGCGACGTGCGGATCGACCGCCCTTCGTTCGACGATTCGATGGCGGCGAGTGGCGAGTTTCGCCGGGTACTCCAAATCCTCGTCAACCTGATCGGCAATGCGGTGCGCTATTCGCCGCCGGGCGGCATGGTGTGGATCCGCCTCGAACGCGATCGCGAGAGCGCCTGCGTGATCGTCGCCGATCAGGGTAAGGGCATCGCGCCCGAGGATCACGAACGCATCTTCGAGAAATTCGGCCGGGTCGATCCGGGCGAGCCGGGCGGTAGCGGGCTCGGCCTCTATATCGCGCGGCGGCTGGCGCGGGCGATGGACGGCGACATCCTGCTCGACAGCGCGCCGGGCGAGGGCGCGCGGTTCGTGCTGCTGCTACCGGCGCGATAGGTCGCTGCGGTCAACGGGTCGTCGGCCAGATCGCCTCGATACCGCCGGTCAACGCCGCGACCGCGACATCGTCGTTCGCCATGATGTCCATCACCATCGCCGCCGGTGTAAGCTTTGGATCGAGCGTACAGCGCATCGTCAGCCGGACGGTGCGAAATTCCTTCATCCGGTGGACCACGCTCGACTCGCCGATCTTGCGATCGGTGCATAGCTTCAGGATCTGCGCGAAGTCGGCGCGCGTCGCCGGCGCGCCAAAGTCGCCGGTGAACATCACCGTGAACTGGTGGGTGGTTCGCTGGAACGCGGCATCATCGCCGGCGTCGGTGGCCTCCAGCAGACGCTGCACCGTGCGGACGGTGCCCTGCGCTGTTGGTGGGCCGGACGGAGTCAGACCCGGTTGCGCGAGCATCAATGCTGCCGTCAGCAGGCCCGTCATCCGGTCATCCCCCTCATTTTTATCAGGGGAAAGGTGGCACGACCGGCAGTCGCGGGCAAGCCGGTCGGCTTACCGCCTTGGCAACCGACGCGCGATCAGCACCAGCAACAGCCCGAGTGCCGCGACCACCGATCCGGTGACGACCCACAGATACTGATCGATCATGAACGAACTGGCGGGCCAGCGGATGATGCCCATCCCCTGACCCAGCCAGAACAGTCCGACGAACGCCAGGATCGCGCCCGCGATCGTCAGCACGCGCCGGACGATGCGCATCAGCGTTCGCCGACCGATACGTAATCACGCTGCGCCGGCCCGGTGTAGAGCTGACGCGGGCGGCCGATCTTCTGTTCGGGGTCCGAGATCATCTCGTTCCACTGCGCGACCCAGCCGACGGTGCGGGCGAGCGCGAACAGCGCGGTGAACATCGTGGTCGGGAAGCCGATCGCCGACAGGATGACGCCCGAATAGAAGTCGACGTTCGGGAACAGCTTCTTCTCGACGAAATAATCGTCCGACAGCGCGATTTCTTCCAGACGCAGCGCGGTTTCGAACACCGGATCGGTGACGCCGAGCGATTCGAACACTTCGCGCACGGTCTTCTGCATCACGGTCGCGCGCGGATCGTAGTTCTTGTAGACGCGGTGGCCGAAGCCCATCAGGCGGAACGGATCGTCCTTGTTCTTGGCGCGGGCGATATATTCCGGGATGCGATCGGGCGTGCCGATCTCGCGCAGCATGTTGAGTGCGGCTTCGTTCGCGCCGCCATGCGCCGGACCCCACAGGCAGGCGATGCCCGCCGCCATGCACGCGAACGGATTTGCACCCGACGAACCGGCAAGCCGCACGGTCGAGGTCGAGGCGTTCTGTTCATGGTCGGCATGCAGGATGAAGATGCGGTCCAGCGCCTTTTCGACGACTGGGTTCACTTCATACGGCTCGGCCGGCACGCCGAAGGTCATCTTCAGGAAATTGCCGGTGTAGCTCAGCGAATTGTCGGGATACTGGAACGGCTGACCGACGCTGTACTTGTACGCCATGGCGGCGATCGTCGGCATCTTGGCGATCAGCCGGTGCGACGCGATCGTCCGCTGGTGCGGATCGGTGATGTCGGTCGAATCGTGATAGAATGCCGACAGCGCGCCGACGACGCCGCACATGATCGCCATCGGATGCGCATCGCGGCGGAACCCGCGATAGAAGGTCGCAAGCTGTTCGTGCAGCATCGTGTGGCGGCTGATCGTGGTGGTGAAATTGCCCAGCTCGTCGCCCGACGGCAGTTCGCCGTTCAGCAACAGATAGGCGACTTCCATGAAGCTCGACTGTTCGGCGAGCTGGCCGATCGGATAGCCACGGTGGAGCAGCACGCCCTCGTCACCGTCGATATAGGTGAGCGCGGAATCGCAGCTCGCGGTCGAGGTGAAGCCCGGATCATAGGTGAAGGTGCCGGTCTGGGCATAGAGCTTGCGGATGTCGATGACATCCGGGCCGATGGTGCCCGATCGTACCGGATACTGGACGTCCTTGCCCGCTACCTGCAGTTTCGCGTCTTCAGCCATGCGGCGTCTCCTGTTTCCGTTATGCGGCCGGTGCGGCCATCTGGTCCTTGATGCGTCCGAGGCTTTCGTCGCGGCCCAGCAGGGCAAGCACGTCGAAAATCCCCGGTGAGGTGCGCGAGCCCGTCAGCGCGGCGCGAAGCGGTTGCGCGGCGGCACCCAGCTTCAACGCCGCTGCCTCCGCCACTTCGCGTACCGCAGCTTCGATCGTCTCCGTATCCCATGCTGCGAGTGCGTCAAGCTTGGCGTGCAACCGCGTCAGGATCGCACGTGCTTCCGGTGTCAGCAGCGTGGTGGCACCGTCATCCATCGCGAGCGGGCGTGACCGGAAGAAGAAGCCGGCATTGGCGGCCAGCTCGTTCAGATCGGCGGCGCGGACCTTCAGCACCGGCATGGCGCGCTGCAACAGATCGCGGTCGATCCCGTCGGGCAGTCGTGCCGCCACCAGATCGGTGAGCCGGGCATCGTCCGCCTCGCGGATATAATGGCCGTTGAGATGCAGCAGCTTCTTGGTGTCGAAGCGCGACGGCGAGCGGCCCACGCCGCCGAGGCCAAAGATTTCGATCGCGCGGTCACGGTCGATGATCTCCTCGTCGCCATGCCCCCAGCCGAGCCGCAACAGATAGTTGTTGAGCGCTTCGGGCAGCACGCCCAGTTCGTCGCGATACGCCTCGACGCCCAGCGCGCCGTGACGCTTGGACAGCTTTGCGCCGTCCGCGCCGTGGATCAGCGGCACATGCGCATAGATCGGGTCGGGCCAGCCGCCCTCGACCACATCCATCGCCCGGATGAGTGCGAGCTGACGGAAGGCGTTGTTGAGATGATCGTCGCCACGAATGACGTGGGTGACGCCCATGTCATGGTCGTCGACCACCACCGCCAGCATATAGGTCGGCGTGCCATCGGAGCGCAGCAGCACGAAATCGTCGAGTTCGGCGTTGGCGACGGTGACGTCGCCCTGCACCTGATCCGAAATCGTGACCGCGCCTTCCTTCGGCGCCTTCAACCGGACGACGAACGGCGCACCCTCGGGCGCATCCTCCGGCGACCGGTCACGCCAGCGGCCATCGTAGCGGATCGGCTTGCCGGCCGCACGCTGCTCCTCGCGCAGCGCGGTCAGTTCGTCGGGCGTCGCATAGCAGCGATAGGCATGGCCGGCGTCCAGCAACTGGCGGGCGACGGCGGCATGGCGATCGGCCCGGGCGAACTGGAACACGGCATCGCCGTCCCAGTCGAGGCCGAGCCAGCGCATGCCGTCGAGAATCGCATCAATCGCCGGCTGCGTTGAACGCGCCCGGTCGGTATCCTCGATCCGCAGCAGGAACTGTCCGCCGTGGCGGCGAGCATAGAGCCAGTTGAACAAGGCGGTACGCGCCCCTCCGATATGGAGGAAGCCGGTCGGCGACGGCGCGAAACGGGTGACGACTTGCGCCGTGGAATTGGTTGCGCCCAAGCGCGGATGCTCCCAGACATCGGGTGGATAAGACTATGGCCGGTACAGCCGCGAGCGCCTCTAGCATGGCCCCCCGCCTGCTTCAAACCTTGGGCACCCCCGCTGGGTTCCTCGGGCAAATCGAGCTGTGGCTGGAAGCGGAGCGGGCGCAATTGCCGCTGTGGCTGCCGGTCGCGCTGGGGGGCGGGATCGCGGCGTGGTTCCTGTTGCCCGATGCGGCCGGGTGGGGCGGCTTCCTGTTCGCTGCCGCCGCCGTCGCCTTGGCCGGGCTGGCGCTGCCATGGTGGAGCCGGGCGGGGCGGGTGCTGCTGTGGGGCGGGGTGCTGGCGATGCTCGGCTGCGCGCTGGTGTGGTGGCGTGCCGAGCGGGTGGCGACACCGGTGCTGGCGCGGCCCGCCGTCGTCGCGCTCACGGCGAAGGTCGAACGGGTCGAGCCGCTGCCGGCGCGCGAACTGGTGCGCCTGACGCTGCGGACTGACGATCCGGGGATGCCGCCGCGCGTGCGGGTGAACGTCGCGCAACGCGACCTGCCGCCCGGCGTGACGGCGGGGGCGGAGGTGGCGCTGCGGGCGCGGTTGATGCCGCCGCCCGATGCGGCGGTGCCGGGGGCCTATGATTTCCGCCGCGTCGCGTGGTTTCAGGGGATTGGCGCGACCGGGCGCGGCTTTGCGCCGATCGCGGTGCTGCAACCCGGCGAAACCGGCAATGCCGGGCTGCGCAGCCGGCTGACCAACCATATCCAGTCACGGGTGGAGGGCAGCGCGGGCGGGATCGCGGCAGCGTTCGTCACCGGCGACCGGGGGGCGATCGCCGAGGCGGATGCCGAGGCGATGCGCCGTTCGGGTCTCGCCCATCTGCTATCGATCAGCGGACTGCACGTCACGGCGGTGGTCGTGGGCACGATGACCGTGGTGTTAAAGCTGCTCGCGCTGTTTCCGCCGATCGCGCTCAGGGTCCGGTTGCCGGTCGTCGCGGCGGGGGCGGGGGCAGGCGCTGCGATCTTCTACACATGGCTGTCGGGGGCGGACGTGCCGACGGTGCGGTCGTGCATCGCCGCGCTGCTCGTGCTGGCCGCGCTGTCGCTGGGGCGCGAGGCGATCACGCTTAGGATGATCGCGACCGGGGCGTTGCTGGTCCTGCTGGTGCTGCCCGAATCGCTGGCGGGGCCGAGCTTCCAGTTGAGCTTCGCCGCCGTGACCGCGATCGTCGCGCTCCACGAACATCCCCGCGTCACCCGCTGGTTCCGCGCGCGCGACGAAGGCGTCGCGCGGCGGCTGGCGCGCGGCCTCGCCTCGCTGTTGCTGACCGGGGTCGTGGTCGAGGCGGCGTTGATGCCGATCGGGCTGTATCACTTCCACAAGGCCGGGCTGTACGGCGCGCTGGCCAATATCGTCGCCATTCCGCTCACCACCTTCGTCACCATGCCGCTCGAAGCGCTGGCACTGGCGCTCGACGTGGTCGGGTTCGGCGCGCCGGCGTGGTGGGCGGTCGAGCTGTCGCTGTCGCTGCTGTTGTGGATCGCGCGGAGCGTCGCCGCCGCACCAGGATCGGTCGCGGCGCTGCCCGCGATGCCGGGCGGCGCATTCGCGCTGATGGTGGGTGGCGGCCTGTGGGTCGCGCTGTGGCGCACGTCGCTCAGGCGATGGGGCGTGGTGCCGTTCGTCATCGGCGGACTATGGGCGCTGGCGACCCCCGCGCCCGACCTGCTGGTGACGGGAGACGGGCGGCATCTGGCGCTGCGCGGGCCGGATGGCGGCATGGCGATCCTGCGCGACCGGGCGGGGGACTATGTCCGCTCGACGCTGGGCGAGGGCGGCGGGGTGGAGGGCGATCTGCCGCCGCTGTCCGAACAGCCGGGAACGGCGTGCAGCCCCGATCTGTGCATCGCGACGCGGACGGCGGGCGGGCGGCGCTGGACGATCGTCGCGACGCGCAGCGGCTATGCGGTGCCATGGGCCGAACTGGTCGGGGTTTGCCGGCGCGCCGACATCGTGGTCAGCGACCGACGGCTGCCGGCGGCCTGCATTCCGCGCTGGTTGAAGCTCGACCGGGCGATGCTCGCGCGGACCGGCGGGGTGGCGGTGTCGCTGGCCGACGGCCGGGTGCGCGTGGTGCGATCGGACGGCCGGCACCCGTGGGAACGGGCCGAAACGGTACGCCCAAGCCACTGAACCAAAGGACGATCCGAACCGTTGGCGCGATTGACGGACAGGGAAATCGCACGATGGAATACGGACCTTCACGGCGGGCAGTTTTGGGCGCGGCGACGGTCGGCTTGGGCGGCATCGCCTCCGCCGGTTTCGCCGGACAGGGCGCGGCCCCCACCCCGGCGGTGGGGCCGACGCTACGCGACCCGCGCACCGCTTACACCCGCGACCCCTTCCCGGAGCAGCGCCAGCCATGGCCGGGGCTGCAATCGAAGATGAGCCCACGCCCCGATTGCGGCGAGCGCAGCTATCGCGGATCGGGCAAGCTCGCCGGGCGCAAGGCGCTGGTGACGGGCGGGGATTCCGGCATCGGCCGGGCGGCGGCCATCGCCTTCGCGCGCGAAGGGGCGGACGTCGCGATCAACTATCACCCCGACGAGGAAAGCGACGCACGCGAGGTGATCGACCTGATCCGGCAGGCGGGGCGCAAGGGGGTGGCGATCCCGCGCGACCTGCGCACGCTGGAGGGGTGTCAGGCGATCGTCGTGGCGGCGAAGAGGGGGCTGGGCGGGGTTGACCTGCTGGTCAACAACGCGGCCTATCAGCAGTCGAAGGAAGACATTTTCCAGATCAGCGACGAACAGATGGTGCGGACGTTCGAGACCAATATCTTTTCCTATTTCCGCATCGCGAAGGAAGTGGCGCGCGACATGGTGCCGGGGTCGGTGATCCTGAACGTCGGGTCGGTCAACAGCTACGACCCCGGCGTCGAACTGCTCGACTATGCCTCGACCAAGGGCGCGATCCTGATCTTTACCAAGGGGCTGGCCAAGCAACTGGCGAAGCGCGGCATCCGGGTGAACATGATCGCGCCCGGCCCGATCTGGACCCCGCTCCAGGTCGCGGGCGGACAGTTGCCGGGCGACATGGGCGAGTTCGGGCAGGACACGCCGCTCGGCCGCGCTGGCCAGCCCGCCGAACTCGCCGGGCTGTTCGTGATGCTGGCGGAGAGTGGTGCCAGCTTCTCGACCGGCACGGCGGTCGGCGCGCATGGCGGCAAAGGCAGCCCATGATTTCCTGGCCCCTCCCTGGAAGGGAGGGGTTGGGGTGGGTCGGTATGGGGCAGATGCTACGTTCCCACGCGGACCCACCCACCCCCGGTCCCTCCCTTCCAGGGAGGCGAGAGTTACAGCTTCGGCAGCGTTACCCCGCGCTGGCCCATATATTTGCCCGCGCGATCGGCGTAGCTCGTCTCGCACGGCTGGTCGCCCTTCAGGAACAGGAACTGGCACGCGCCTTCGTTGGCATAGATCTTGGCGGGGAGCGGGGTGGTGTTCGAGAACTCCAGCGTCACATGCCCCTCCCATTCGGGCTCCAGCGGCGTGACGTTCACGATGATGCCGCAGCGGGCATAGGTCGATTTGCCGAGACAGATGACCAGCACGTCGCGCGGCACCCGGAAATATTCGACGGTGCGGGCCAGCGCAAAGCTGTTGGGCGGGATGATGCACACGTCGGTCTTGCGGTCGACGAAGCTGTTCTGCGCGAAGTCCTTCGGGTCGACCACTGCCGAATCGACGTTGGTGAAGATCTTGAACTCGTCCGAGACGCGCGCGTCATAGCCGTAGGACGACAGGCCGTAGCTGATGCAGCCGTCGCGACGTTGCGATTCGACGAACGGTTCGATCATGCCCGTCGCGAGCGCGGTTTCGCGGATCCAGCGATCCGACAGGATGGTCATGCGTGTTCCCCGATACCAAGATTGGCCGGTCCGAACGCGCTGGGCAGCAGCACGGACAGGCGATGTGTTTCGATGATCCCGCCGGCGAGCCCCGAACAATAGACGTCCATATCGCCGAGCGGACCCATTTGCGCGGCTTCGTTCAGCACCTGACGGCAACGGCCGCACGGGCGGATCGGATCGGTATCGGCCTGTCCGATGCGCCCGCCGACGATGCCGACCGCGACGATCTCGCGCAGGCGGCCGCTGGCGCTGGCGGTGGCGGTGGCGACCGTTTCGGCGCAGAGCGACAGGCCGTAGCTGGCATTCTCGAAATTGGCGCCGGTCACGATCGATCCGTCGGCCAGCAGCAGTGCCGCGCCGACCGCGAACTTCGAATAGGGCGCATGGGCATGAACGGCGGCCTCGCGCGCGGCGGCGATCAGGCGGTCGGGATCGGTCATGGCGCGGCGACACTCCAGGCAACGGGACGGGCGACGCCGTCGATGCGGCGTGCCGGGTTCGCCTGCCACAGTCGCCACGGCCGCGCCAGATACGCGGGTTCGAGAAAGGCGCGTTCGGCCCATAGCGGGCGGACGATCGCCTCGCTCACCCGGTATTCGTCCTCGAACGCCGCCGACACGCGCAGCATCATCGGGCGGCCGTCGTGATATTCCGCCGGCCCCAGGAAACCGCGGATCGCGCTCAGCACCTGCGCGCGGGTGGGGTGGGCGTCGCAATCCTCGGCGACATCCAGCGCCAGCGCGGCGGGCAGCGCATCGGCCGCGCGCGGCACGGTGGTCAGATACGCCGTCACCTGATCGGCGGTCGACTCGCACAGCGAGAAACGGTGGAGCGCGCCGTGGCGCAGGCCCGCGGCATGGGCGGCGTTCCAGTTCCCCTCGAACGCCGGATCGCGCGCCGTGCCCGACGATGCGGTGACGAAGGCGAAGTCCGCCCCCTGCGCGCGCACCATCGGCCAGTCGATCGCGCCGTCCGCCGCCGACACGGTGACACCCTGCACCGCGAACCGCGCCGTCGCCGGTGCCCAGCCGAGCGACCAGCGCCAGCCAATGAGCGTGGCGACCGCCAGCACGGCGGCCACGATCAGGACGATCCGTGCCCGGGTCATTGCTTGATGTGCAGCACGCAGATGAGCGTGAACAGCCGCCGCGCGGTATCGAAATCGATCGCGACCTTGCCGGTCAGCCGTTCTTTCAGCGCCTCGGCGGCGTCGTTGTGGATGCCGCGCCTGGCCATGTCGATCGTCTCGATCTCGTGCGGGGTCGCCTGGCGGATGGCTTTGTAATAGCTGTCGCAGATCGCGAAATAGTCGCGGATCGGGCGACGCAGCCGTGCCATGCCCAGCACCAGCGTCTCGATCAGGCTGCCGTCCTCGCGCATGATGTCGATCGCGAGGCGGCCCTCGGGCACCGACAGCGCGATGCGATACGGCCCGGCATAGGCATCGGCGGGGGTGCGATCGGGGGCGAAATGATTCGCCTCCAGCAGATCGAAGATCGCGATGCGGCGTTCCTGCTCAATATCGGCGCTGCGCCACAGGATGGTGCGCTCGTCCAGCGTGACGTCGATGATCCGGGGGTCGGCCATGGCATCCTCTTGCCGCTCCCGCGCGCGGCGTCCACCGCAAAATCATTGTGGGCAAGCCCAAGGTCTGGGAAAAGGGGCGATGGCCACTGTTCACAACATCGCCGGGGGCAATCCCCCCGCGCCGCCGCGCGTGCCCCACAACGTCGACGCCGAAGCCGCGCTGCTGGGGGCGATGATGATCGACAACGGCCTTGCCGACGACATGGTCGAACGGCTCGACGCCGAGCATTTCTACGACCCCGCGCACGTCCGCATCTTCGAGCGGATTCGCGACGTGCGCCGCACCGGCATGATCGCCAGCCCGGTGACGTTGAAGCCGATGTTCGACGGCGACGAACTGCTCGCCCCGCGCGGCGGCGTGCAATATCTGGTCGAGATCACCGGATCGAACGCCAGCCTGCTCGGCGCCCGCCAGTTCGCGCAGCAGATCTATGATCTGGCGCAGCTCCGCGCGCTCATCACCGTCGGCCGCACCCTCGTCGAGAATGCCACCGACACCTCGACCGAGGTCGACCCGAAGAAGCAGATCGAGGCGGCCGAGGAAGCGTTGTTCAAGGTCGCCGCCGAAGGCAATTCGGCCAATGCGGTCAAGTCGTTCGCGCAGGCGACGACGATGGCGGTCCGCATGGCCGAGCGGGCGATGAATTCGGGCGGCGGCCTGTCGGGCGTCACGACGGGACTCGATTCGCTCAACGGCCGGATCGGCGGCATGCACCACAGCGATCTCATCATCCTCGCCGGGCGTCCGGGCATGGGCAAGACGTCGCTCGCCACCAATATCGCGTTCAACGCCGCCCAGCGCTTCATGGACGATCAGCGCGCGGGGATGGAGAAGGGCAAGTCGGTCGGCGCGAAGGTCGCGTTCTTCAGCCTCGAAATGTCGGCCGACCAGCTCGCCACCCGTATCCTTGCCGAACAGGCGGCGATCAGTTCCGAATCGCTGCGCATGGGCAAGATCCGCAAGGAGGATTTCACCCGGCTGGCCAATGCCGCCGCCGACCTCGAACAACTGCCGCTGTATATCGACGATACCGCCGGGCTCTCGATCTCCGGCCTCCACACCCGCGTCCGCCGGCTGCACCGCAAGCTCGACGGCGAGCTGGGGTTGGTGGTGGTCGATTACCTCCAGCTTCTGCAAGGGTCGGGCAAGGGCAGCGACAACCGCGTGCAGGAAATCTCCGAAATCTCGCGCGGGTTGAAGACCCTGGCCAAGGACATCGGTGTGCCGGTGGTGGCGCTGTCGCAGCTTTCCCGCGCGGTCGAGCAGCGCGAGGACAAGCGCCCGCAATTGTCCGATCTTCGTGAATCGGGGTCGATCGAGCAGGACGCCGACATGGTCTGGTTCGTCTATCGCGAGGATTATTACGTCGCGGCCAAGGAACCCAAGCGCCCGCGCGACGGCGACGACGCCCGCGTGTTCGAGGACCACGCCAAATGGGCGATGGACATGGAACGGGTCTATGGCCTCGCCGAACTCATCATCGCCAAGCAGCGCCATGGCGCGACCGGCAAGGTGACGCTGAAGTTCGAGCCGTCGATCACCAAGTTCAGCGACTATGCCGGCGGCGGGTTCAGCGGGCTGGACGAGTAGGGCGGCGTCCAAAGTCTCCAAAGTTTACACTCGCGGCGCGAAACGGGGCCGGATTGTGGCGGGATTTCGGTCAAATCGGTCGGGCATGATCGGCGCTCCTGTGATGGTCCGTGGGGAGCGTAGCAGCGCTGCGGCGTGTAGGAAAAGCTTGGCTGCCTCGCATCGTCACCCCGGAATAAGTCCGGGGTGACGATGCGGCTTAGGCGCTTGGCGCCGGGCGCAGGCCGAGCAGGTCGAGCAGCGTTCCGGCGAGCGCGTCGGGGTCGGCGGCGGGGAGCGTGACCGCATCACCGTCGTTCGCCTCGAACCCGTTGTTGGGGCCGAGGTTGGTAAGCGGGGTGAGGGTCACGCGGTCGCCGTCGGACTCCAAGTCGACGCGGCGGGCGTCGCGCATGAAGGTCTTGAAGTTCTTGACCTCGGCGGCGTCCTGAAACGGAATGAAGCTGCGTTTCGCCGCTTCCGGGGTGGGATCGGGCAGCGGGGTCGTGGCGGCGGCCAGCGCGTCGGCGATCGCGGCGGCAAGGATCGGTTTCTTGACCGACTTGCCGAACCATCGCGGGCTGTGCGCCAGCGTGGCCCCCGATGCGATGGGCGAGACGGGCGCGACGATCAGGCGGGCGTTGGTGAAATAGGCGACGGCGGATGGCATCGCGCGGCTGTGCGCCGGTTGGCGAGGTTGGGCAAGGGGGGTGTGCGTTCTCCCCTCCCTGACAGGAAGGGGGCGGGGGTGGGTCGGCCTGCGAGGGACCGGATCGCCCGCCACGGGCCTACCCACCCCCAGCCCCTCCCTTTCAGGGAGGGGAGCATTTCATTCCTCCGTCAGAAACTCGGCAGGTTCGGATCACCGTCGCCCAGCGGCACATGGATGCCGCATTCGACCTTTTCCCAACCGGCCCAGCGGCCCGAGCGGGGGTCTTCGCCCGGCTTCACCCGGTTGGTGCAGGGGGCGCAGCCGATCGAGGGGAAGCCCTGTTCGACCAGTGGGTGGCGCGGCAGGTCGTGTTCGGCGAAATAGGCATCGACATCCGCCGGGGTCCAGGTGATGAGTGGGTTGACCTTCAACCGGCCCGCCGCGTCCGACAGGTCCAGCTCGAAGCGCGGGAGCGCGGTGCGGGTCGCCGACTGGAACGCCTTGCGCCCGGTGAAGCTGGCGTCGAAGCCGGTCATCGCGCGGGCCAGCGGTTCCACCTTGCGGATGTCGCAGCAGCCATCGGGATCATAGGACCAGCGCAGGCCCGTCGAATCCTTCGCTGCCAGCCGTTCGGGATCGGGTTCGAGATTGCGGAAATCGGTGAGGCCGAGCCGGTCGACCAGCAGGTCGCGATAGGCCAGAGTCTCGGGAAAATGCTTGCCCGTCTCCAGAAACAGCACCGGCACCGATGCGTCGACCGAGGCGACCAGATGCAGCAGCACCGCCGATTCCGCGCCGAACGACGAGACGATCGCGACATCGCCCAGCATGCGTTCGGTGAGGACGGTGGTGAGCATCTCCTGCGTCGTGGCGCCCCGGAACAGGTTGTTCAGCCGGTGGGCGTCGGCGGTGGTGAAGCGCGGGCCGGTATCGATCCGGTCGCGGATGCGGCTGTCGATCTCAACCATGCCGGCGTTTCCACACCGGCACATGGCCGTCGGCCGCCGCCTGATAGACATCGTCGTAGCGGGTGAGCGCGCGTTCCAGCGCGGCGGGATCGATCGGCTGGGCAGGCGCGAAGCTGTCGAAGCCGCAGCGGCGCATCAGCGGCAACTGGTCGACCAGCACGTCGCCCTCGGCACGCAATTCGCCGGTATAGCCCGCTTCGCGCAGGATACGGCCGGCGGAATAGCCGCGCCCGTCGCGGAACTTGGGGAAGCTGACCTCGATCAGCGACAGCCGGTCGAGATGGGGGAGCAACTCGCGCGCATCGTCGCCCGCCTCGATCCGCACGGCGGTGGCGTTCGATTGCCCCAGAAAGGCGTCGAGGGTGACGGCGGGCTCGTCATGGCCCGCATCGTCGCGGAAGCGCAGTGCCTCAACCATAGATGGCCTCCTTGAACGGTTCCATGCCGATCCGGCGATAGGTGTCGACGAACCGCTCGTCGCCCTCGCGTTCGGCGAGATAGCGCTCGGTCACGCGCTCGATCGCGTCGACCACGCCGTCCTCCGAGAAGCCGGGGCCGGTGATCTTGCCGAGGCTCACGTCCTCCGCGCCCGATCCGCCGAGCAGCAACTGGTAATTTTCCGTGCCCTTCCGGTCGACGCCGAGGATGCCAATGTGGCCGGCGTGATGATGGCCGCAGGCGTTGATGCAGCCGCTGATCTTGAGCTTCAACTCGCCCAGATCGCGCTGGCGCACCGGATCGGCGAAGCGGTCGGCGATCTTTTGCGCGAGCGGGATCGAGCGGGCGTTGGCGAGGCTGCAATAATCGAGGCCGGGGCAGGCGATGATGTCGGTGATGAGGTCGAGGTTCGCCTCGGCTAGCCCGATTTCGACCAGCCGGTCGTAGACGGCGCGCAGGTCGGCCGAGCGGACGTGGGGCAGGACGATGTTCTGCGCATGCGTCACGCGTAGTTCGTCGAAGCTGTAGCGCTCGCCCAGATCGGCCATGGCATCGATCTGATCGGCCGAGGCGTCGCCGGGGATGCCGCCGGCGGGTTTCAGGCTGATCGTGACGATCGTATAGCCCGCCCGCTTGTGGGCGTGGGTATTCTGGTCGAGCCATGCGGCGAAGCCGGCGTCGCTGCGATCGACCGGAGCGTCGGCCGAGGTGTCTGCGAAGGCGGGGTCGGCGAAGAAGGCGGCGATCCGGTCGAATTCGGCCTGCGGCGGGTCGATGCCCAGCGTCTTGATATGCGCGAATTCCTCGGCGACCTCGGCACGGTACTTGTCGACGCCGATCTCGTGGATCAGGATCTTGATCCGCGCCTTGTACATGTTGTCGCGCCGGCCGTAGCGGTTGTAGACGCGCAGGCACGCTTCGAGATAGCTCATCAGGTCGCCGAGCGGCACGAAATCGTTGACCAGCGGCGCGATCATCGGGGTGCGGCCCATGCCGCCACCGACATAGACCTGCGCGCCGGCAACCCCGTCCTGCGAGGTGATGCGCAGGCCGATGTCGTGCAGGCGCATCGCCGCGCGATCCTCGTCGGCGGCGATGACCGCGATCTTGAACTTGCGCGGCAGGTAGCTGAATTCGGGGTGGAAGGTCGACCATTGGCGCAGCAACTCGGCCCATGGGCGCGGGTCGGTCGTCTCGTCGGCGGCGGCGCCGGCGAACTGGTCGGAGCTGATGTTGCGGATGCAGTTGCCGCTGGTCTGGATGGCGTGCATCTCGACCTTGGCCAGTTTTTCGAGGATGTCGGGCGTGTCGGCCAGCTTGATCCAGTTGAACTGGAGGTTCTGGCGCGTGGTGAAATGGCCGTAATCGCGGTCATAGGTGCGCGCGATGTCGGCCAGCGTCCGCATCTGCAGCCCGTTCAGCGTGCCATAGGGGATGGCGACGCGCAGCATATAGGCGTGGAGCTGGAGATAGAGGCCGTTCATCAGCCGCAGCGGCTTGAACTGGTCCTCGGTCAGATGGCCCGACAGGCGGCGTTCGACCTGATCGCGGAACTCGGCGACGCGGGCGTCGACGATCGACTGGTCGTAGGTGTCGTACTGATACATCGCTTGTTCCTAGACCTTCGCGGGGGCGGCGAGGTTCAAATGACCCACGCGCCGGCATCGCGGTCGGCGGGCTTGAGCGTCAGGTCGTTGCGGACGGTGGGGCCGAGCGCGCGGATGCGGTCCTTGATATGCGCCGGGCGCGGGCCGTCGGGGGTTGCCACCGCATCGATCACATAGGGCGCGTTGACGCGGCGGGCGGCCTCTTCGGCCTGGGCGATCCGCTCGCCGTCCTCGCCGACGTCGGCGGCATCCTCGACATGGCGCGACCATTCGGTCCCGGTCCACCACGTCACGTCGCCGCTGGGCAGGTCGTTGCCGGTCAGCAGTTTCATGCCATTGCCTCCGCCGCGGTGGCCCATGCGCCGAGCTTGTCCTCGGCATCGGCCAGTTGCACCACTTCGCCGACGACGATCACCGCCGGGCTGCCGACGCGCTCGCGCGAGACCATCGGTCCGAGATCGGCGAGCAGGGTGCGCAGCGCGCGGGCGTCGGCATAGGTGCCGCGTTCGAGCACCGCGACCGGCATGTCGGGGGCGACGCCGTCGGCCATCAGCTTGTCGGCGATGGCCTCGGCGGTGGCGACGCCCATGTAGATCACCAGCGTGCGACCCTGTCCGGCGAGGCCCGACCAGTCCTGTTCGGAGAGGCCCTTGCACTGGCCGGCGACGAAGCTGACCGCCGACGACCAGTCGCGGTGGGTGAGCGGGAGCATCGCCCCCGCCGCGCAGCCGAGCGCCGCCGACACGCCGGGGATGACCTCGACGGGGAGGCCGGCGGCGCGCACCGCCTCGACCTCCTCGCCGCCGCGGCCGAAGATGAACGGATCGCCGCCCTTCAACCGGACGACGATCGCGCCGGTCTTGACGTGGGCGACGATCAGCGCGTTGATCGCCTCCTGCGGCAGCGTGTGGCGCGCGCGCTGCTTGGCGACCGAGATGCGCTGCGCGGTGGCGGGGGCATGGTCGAGGACGCGCGGGTCGATCAGCCCGTCGTGGACGACGACGTCGGCGGATTTCAGCGCCTCGACCGCGCGCACGGTCAGCAGGCCCGGATCGCCCGGCCCGGCACCGACGAGGATGACGCGCCCGCGCGCGGTGGGATCGAGTAGACTTGCCATGGTGGAATAGATGCGGGGCGGGCGGGGTTTGCGCAACCGACGCTTGCTTGGGGGACGGGTAGGGATTCTTTTCCTGTACCCGACCACCCCGTCATTCCGGCGCAGGCCGGAATCCATGGATACGGGCGGGTGCGATGGAGCCGCTACCGTCGCCTGTCCATGGATCCCGGCCTGCGCCGGGATGACGGGTGGGTGTCACCCGATCGCCTGCATCGCCCTTGCCTGCGCGGCGACCAGTGCCAGCGTCGAGGCGTCGGTGTCGAACACGCCGTACCAGCCCTGCGGTTCGTGCGGCGGATCGCCCATGTACTGGAGGTCGCCGGGGTGGAAGCGCCAGTCGGCGTTCTTCGTCCGCGCCTCGCCATTCCATGCCCAGAAGTTCGTGCCGGCGGTCGGCCCGCCGCTTTGCGCGTCGGCGAGTGCGAGGCGGTGGAGCAACTGGTAGAAGCGATCCTTGTAGACGATCGATGCTTTCGGATCGTTGCTGCCGCCGTCGCGCGGATAGCCGAATTCCTCGATCACCATCGGCTTGTTCAGATCGCGGGCGATGGCGATGTGCTTGCGGACATAGTCCTCGACCAGCGTCTCGCCCCGGGCATAGGTTCGCGCCAAGTCCTTCTGGTCGACCCAGGTCCAGTTGTTCGGCCAGACATGGACCGTCAGATAATCGATCGAATCGAACGCATGTTCGGTGCGAACGATGTCGGTCTGCTCAAGGCTGCCCTTCAACCCCTCGCTGCCGGTCGACACCAGATGATTGGCGTCGAGCGACTTGATGAGGCGCGCGGTGCCGTCGACCCAGCCATAGAAGTCGGGCAGCTTCGCATGCGCCAGATCACCCGCCGGGCGCGGTTCGTTGCAGAGCTGCCACGCCATCACCGCCGGATCGTCGCGGTACGGCTTGCCGGTCACGCGGTTGGTGCGCGTCACGACCGCGCGGACATAGGCGTGGTAGAGCGCCACCGCGCGGGCATTGCCGTAGAAGCGCGAATTCGAATTGGGGAATTCGGGCCATGGATGCTTGGGGTCGCCCATGTCGATCCACGGTTCGCCGACATAGCTGAGATAGGTCATCAGCCCGCCAGACCATTCCCAGAAGTTGGTCAGGCACAGCACGGCGGTCATCCCCCGCCGCGCGATCTCCGCCATCGCCCAGTCGAGCCCGGCGAGCATCGTTTCGTTATAATCGGCGTTGGCGGTGCGGAAGCCGGGCTTGATCGAATTGTTGAGCGGGCCTTCCTCGGCCGAGGCCATGATGCGCAGGTTGGTGACGCCCGCCGCCTTCAACCGGTCGAGCTCGCGCGACAGGCGGGCGCGGTCGCCGTAAGGCGCATCGGCACCGAGCCATGCCGCATACCACAGGTTCGCGCCGGCGAAGCGATAGGGCCTGTCGCCCTGCATCAGCCGCATACCGTCGCGGCGAATGAAGGGTCGGGCCGCCGTGGTGCCGGGCGGGGTCTGTCCGGTGGCGGCGCATCCCGCCAGAACCAGCCCGCCCGCAAGGACGGAACGACGATCGACCACGGCTCATCTCCCTATTTGTTTTTCTTATTCCTTTTTATCGCAACCGGCGGCGCTCGCAACCATCTTCATTCGGGCGAGTCGACATTCAACGATATGCCGTCCCGATCTGCTCCCCTCCCTGGAAGGGAGGGGTTGGGGGTGGGTTGGCCGGTTGCGGAGCGCTTGCGTTTCCTCGCGGGCCGACCCACCCCCGGCCCCTCCCTTGTCAGGGAGGGGAGCAGGCAAGCGCCGCCGTCTGGCTGAATGTCGATCCGGCCCTATTCGTTGGCAAGGCCGATGCCGATCGAGGCGCGCGGCTGTTCCGCCTCGGCCGAGACGACCGGATAGGCGCAGTAATCGGCGGCGTAATAGGCCGAGGGGCGGTGGTTGCCCGACCAGCCGACCCCGCCGAAGGGTGCGGCGGACGAGGCACCGTTGGTCGGCCGGTTCCAGTTGACGATCCCCGCGCGGATATTGGCCCAGAAGGCGTCGTAGAGCCGCGGGTCCTGCGCCACTAGCGCGGCGGACAGGCCGTAATTGGTGTTGTTCGCCTCGGCGATCGCATCCTCGAAACTGTCGACGCGGAATACCTGCAGCAGCGGGCCGAACAGTTCGATGTCGCTGCGCTCGGCGGTGTCGGACATGTCGATGATGCCGGGGGTGAGGAACGGCCGCCCCTCGATCAACCGGCGCAGATAGCGCAAGGGGCGGCCGCCGCGCGCGGACAGCGACAGGAAGCTTTCGGTCAACTGGTCGGCGGCGTCGTTGTCGATCACCGGCCCCATGAACGGCGCGGGATCGGCGTGCGGCTCGCCGATGATGAGCCGGTCGCACAGCCGGCCGATCTCCGCCAGCAGCGGTTCGGCCAGCCGCCGCTCGACGATCAGCCGGCGCGCGGCGGTGCAGCGCTGCCCGGCACTGGTGAAGGCGGACTGCACCACCAGCACGGCGGCCGAATAGAGATCGGGCGTGCCCCACACCACGATCGGATTGTTGCCGCCCATTTCCAGCGCGAGGATCTTGCCCGGCGTCTCGGCGAACTGGCGGTTGAGCGCGACGCCGGTGCGCGCCGATCCGGTGAACAGCAGCCCGTCGATGTCGGGGTGTTGTGACAGCGCGCGCCCTTGGTCCGCGCCGCCGATCAGCAGCCGCACGCACGCTTCGGGCACGCCCGCCGCACGGTAGCAGTCGATCAGGAACGCGCCCGACGCCGGGGTCTTTTCCGACGGCTTGAACACGATCGCATTGCCCGCGATCAGCGCGGGGACGATGTGGCCGTTGGGCAGGTGCGCCGGGAAATTATACGGCCCCAGCACCGCCAGCACGCCATGCGGCTTGTGGCGCAGCGCCATGCGCGTGTTCATCGGCGATTCGAGCCGGCGCTGGCTGGTGCGATCGCTATAGGCGGTGACGGAGATGTCGACCTTGGCGACGACCGTCTCGACCTCGCTGCGCGCCTCCCACAGCGGCTTGCCGGTTTCGCGGGCGATGACGTCGGCGAACGCCTCGGCGCGCTGGCGCACGACATTGGCGAAGCGGCGCAGCGTCTCGACGCGGAAGGTGAGCGGACGCGACGCCCAGTCGGCCCAGCCGGCGCGCGCGGCGGCGACTTCGGCATCGGCATCGCCGATGGCACCGCGCCACAGCGTTGCCCCGGTGGCGGGTTCGGTCGAGACGAGTTCGGCCATGATAGGGTGATCGACTCCTGAAACTAACTCGTTCTTGGACCAGAACGGACCGGGATGCCAGATTTGTGGAATGGTGGGTAATGCCTCCGTCATTCCCGCGAAGGCGGGAATCCATTGCCGCAACGGCTGTGATGGAAGCGCTATGTCAGCGTATATGGGTCCCCGCCTGCGCGGGGACGACGGAAATAGCGGGTGGCGCGCCATTTCGCCATTCCGGCGAAAGCCGGAATCCACGGATGGGGTGACGTCGCGTTTTCATCGATACGGCCCGTATCCATGGATTCCGGCCTTCGCCGGAATGACGATGGGTTCAGCGCAGCGCATCCCCCATCCGCCGGATCGCGGCGACCTTGGCGTCCAGCGGCGCCCAGTCGTCGCGCTCGGCGATCGCCGCCCAGATCGCCTCCACCTCGTCGATCAGCATCGAACAGGGGTGGGCGTCGGACCAATAGGGGTGCGAGCGGTCCTTGCGCGGCCGATAGTCGGACAGCAGCGCGCGGACCTCCTCGAACGGTGTCCAGTCGTCGCCTTCGGGCAGCCAGCCGCCGAACGCCTCGTGATAGAAGCGGTCGAGCGGCATGCGGGAAGCGGCAAGCGCGCGGACGACGGCGTCGTGCAGCGCGCCGTCCTCCGCTTCCCCGCGCGGGGACACGCCCAGCCGCCACAACAGCGCATCGGCGGCGGCGCGGGCGAAGCGGGCGGGATAGGTTTCGAGGATCGCGATCAGCGGTTCGGCCGGCGACAGGGTGCGCAACGCCACCGCCAGTTGCATCGCGTTCCAGTGCATCGCGTCGGGCTGGCGGCCATAGGCATAGAGCCCCTGATGGTCGAAATAGGCGGCGGTGAACCCGGCATCCCAGTCGCGCGCGAACCGCCACGGGCCGTAATCGAAGCTCTCGCCGGTCAGGTTGATATTGTCGGTATTGAGCACGCCGTGGACGAAGCCCGCCGCCATGAACTGCGCGGCGAGCGTGGCGATGCGGCCGACCGCCGCGTCGAACAGCTCGACCGCCGGTTCGGCCCCCGGCGTGCGGTGGTAGAGGCGGGTCAGCACATAATCGACCAGCCGCGCCATCGCCTCGCCGTCGCGCTCATAGGCCAGCCGCTGGAACGTGCCGATGCGGACATGGCTGTGGTTCAGCCGCACCATCACCGCTGACCGGGTGGGCGAGGGTTCGTCGCCGCGCACCAGCTCCTCGTGCGTCTCGATCAGCGACAGGGTGCGCGAGGTCGTGACGCCCAGCGCCTCTAGCATCTCGGTGGCGAGGATTTCGCGTAACCCCCCTTTCAGCGTCAGCCGGCCGTCGCCGAACCGGCTGTACGGCGTCTGCCCCGATCCCTTGGTGCCCAGATCCATCAGCCGGCCCGCGCCATCCTCAAGCTGCGCGAAGAGGAAGCCGCGCCCGTCGCCGATGTCGGGGTTGTAGTGCTGGAACTGATGGCCGTGATAGCGCAGCGCCAGCGGCTGCGGCAGGCTGCCGGGCAGGGCGGCGAAGCGGGCGAAATGGGTGATCCACTCCGCGTCGGTGAGCGTCAGCACCCCGTCGTCACCCCGGACTGGTTCCGGGGTCCACGGTTCGGCGGACGGTGCCGCTTCGATTTCGGACGTTATCGCCCGTGGCCCGGTGGACCCCGGAACCAGTCCGGGGTGACGGGATGGCGTGATCCCGATCTGCGCCGCCGCGCGGTCGTTGCGGTAGCGCAGCGTCGCGTCGGGAAACGCCGCCGCCTCGACGGGATCGAAGAACGGATCGCCCAACGCCAGAATATCGGTGCGGGGACGATAGCGAGCGGGTTGCGGGTTTTCGGCCATGCGGCGATATGGGGGACGATGGCGCTCCCCGACAAGCAACGCTGCACCGATGGCTATTGGTGGTCGAACGACGGCCTGCGGCTGCATTACCGCGACTATGCCGGCCGCGACGATCGCCCGGCGATCCTGTGCCTCCACGGCCTGACGCGCAACGCGCGCGACTGGGACGACGTGGCCGGGCGGCTGGGCGGCGAATGGCGGCTGATCGTGCCCGAAATGCGCGGGCGTGGTGAGAGCGGCTATGCGCGCGATCCGATGACCTATGTGCCGCTCGTCTATCTCCAGGATGTCGAGGCGCTGCTCAACCAGCTCGACCTGCCGCGCGTCGTGGCGTTCGGCACCTCGCTCGGCGGCATATTGACGATGCTGCTGGCGGCGACCGATCGCGACCGGATCGCCGCCGCGCTGCTGAACGACGTCGGGCCGGAACTCGACCCGGTGGGGCTGGGGCGGATTCGCGGCTATGTCGGCAAGCAGGTGAGCCACCCGACATGGATGCACGCCGCGCGCTGCATGGCGGAGGGGAACGCGGCGGTCTATCCCGGCTATGACGTTCATGACTGGCTGCACATGGCCAAGCGGCTGCACCGGCTGACCTCCGCCGGGCGCATCCAGCTCGATTATGACATGCGCATCGCCGAGCCGTTCCGCGTGCCGGGCAACGAGGCGGGGCCGGACATGTGGCGCGCGTATGAGGCATTGGCGGGCAAGCCGGTGGCGATCGTGCGCGGCGCGCTGTCCGACATCCTGCCCGCGCGGGTGGCCGAAGCGATGGCGCAGCGCATCGACGGGGCGGAGTTGACCGTCGTGCCCGACACCGGCCATGCCCCGACGCTGAACGAAGCGCCGGCGCAAGCCGCGATCGACCGGCTGCTCGCACGGGTGGCGGGCGCATGAGCGCGCCGGTCCGCATCCTCCACCTCCATTCCTCCTTCGCCTATGGCGGCAAGGAGGCGCGCGCGATCCGGCTGATGCACGCCTTTGGCCGGAGTGCGACGCACACCATCGTCTCGGGCGTGCCCGAGCGCGTCGAGGCGCAGGCGGCGATCGGCCGGCATATCGACTGGCAGATCGCGCAGAATCCGCCGCCGCTGACCGGCAAACCCTCGGTCGCGCGGTACGAGGCGATCGCGAACTTCCTGCGGCGGTTCGATCTGGTGCTGACCTATAACTGGGGCGCGATCGACGGGGTGATGGCCAAGCGCGTGTTCGCCAAGGGCCTGCCGCCGGTGATCCACCACGAGGACGGCTTCAACGAGGACGAGGCGACCCGGCTGAACCCGGTGCGCAACATGTATCGCCGCATGGCGCTGTCGGCGGCGCACGCGCTGGTCGTGCCGTCGGACAAGCTGATGGCGGTCGCGCGGGGGCCGTGGAAACAGCCCGAGGCGCGGCTGCACCTGATCGGCAACGGTGTGCCCGTCGACAAGTTCGCGCAAGGCGTCGCGGTGGACGCGATCCCCGGCTTCCGGCGCAGGCCCGGCGAAGTGGTGATCGGCGCGGTCGCGGGCCTGCGCGACGTGAAGGACCTGCCGCTGCTGGTCCGCGCGGTCGGCGGCATCGCGGTCAAGGTGCGGCTGGTGATCGTCGGCGAGGGACCGGAGCGGCAGGCGATCGTCGACGCCGCCGAGGCGATGGGCATCGACGACCGCGTCCATCTGCCCGGCTTCCTGCCCGAAGCATGGCGCTACATGGGGCTGTTCGACATTTTCGCGCTGTCGTCGAAGAGCGAGCAGCAGCCGATCTCGGTCATGGAGGCGATGGCGGCGGGGCTGCCGGTCGTGGCGCCACCGGTCGGCGACATCGCGTCGATGGTGGCGCCGGAAAACGCGCTCTACATGGGCATCGACCGCCACGAGGTTCACCTGCGCGACCGGCTACAGGCCCTCGCCACCGACCCGCAAGCGCGCCGCAAGGTCGGCGAGGCGAACCAGGCCAAGGCCCGCGCCGCGTTCGACGAGGCGGCGATGATCGCGAAGTACAAGGCGCTCTATGAGAGTGCGATCGGCCGGCCGGGGGCGTTGGGATAGGGCCGATCGATATTCACGCTCCCATCGTCACCCCGGACTTGTTCCGGGGTCCACCTGGCCCCAAACGCTGTCGATACAGCCGCAAGGCGCACCGATTGCCGAGCCGTGGACCCCGGAACAAGTCCGGGATGACGATGGGATAGCTGGTTCGGCCGAAAATGACGAAGATCGGCCAGCAATGCTGAATGTCGATCCCGCCTGGGGCTGCTTGCCGCCGCGCCGGGGCTGCTGATACTATCGTCCGAAACATGCGCCGGACGGGCGCGGGGGAGGGGGCGGAATGCGGCGATGGATCGGGTGGTGGCCGGCGGCGTTGCTGCTGATGCCGGCGGCGGCGGATGCGCAGCGGCCCGCGTCGCCGCAGCGTGCCGTGCTGGATGTCGATATCGACGGGGACGGCCGGCCGGACCGCTTCGACCTGCAATTCGACCCGATGGTGCAACAATTCTGGGTGACGGTGACGCTCGGCACCGGCATGACGCTCGTCCCGTTGTCAGGCCGGATCGATCCCGACCGGGTCAGGTTGTCGCTGACGGTTCGCGCCGGGCGTGGCGACATCCGCTGCGCCGAATGGCGGCCGGTCGCCACGGGCAACGGCCTTGGGTGCGGCGCTGTGGTGACGTCGCACTCGCAACCCGATCGGCTGGTGCTGGTCGATACCGGCGCGGCGAAATTCCTGCTGATTTATGGCCGACAGCTAGAATGGGGCGGACGTCCGCCGGCGGCCAACGTGCCGGTCCATTTTCAGGTGATGCCGGCGATCGAGGGCGCGGTGCAGCCGATACCATGAACGGTCGGGGGGAACGGGATATGCGGCGATGGTTGGCGATCGGTTTTCTGCCCCTGATCGGGGCGATGGCCGTGCAGGACAAATCCGACAAGGATATTGTCGTAGTCGGACCTTCCTTGAACGTCCGTCCCGGCGAGTGGCTGTTCGAGCGCGGCAAGACCTTTCCGCTTGGGAATTATCCGGGGCGTCGTGTGATGCCGGGTTTCAAATATCGCATGTGCATCGGTGAAGGGGACATGCGCGATGCGATTGGCATGATGCTGGGAGCCGATCCGGGGATGGCGGGCAGTGGCACCTGTGCCCCGCCGAAGTTGAGAATAGCCAACGGCCGGATCGAAGGCGGCTATCGATGCAGCTTTGGCAGGCATGAATTCGTCCAGCGGGTATCGGGTACCGTCGTTGCCGAAACGGTCGATCTGACGATCAACAGCACCTATGAATTGTCGAACGGCAGCATCACGCCGTTTCGTTCGACGTTGAAGGCCCGCAGACTGGGCGAATGCCCGCCGAAATAGCCATCGGTCCCCGGCGTGTCGGCCATGACCGGGGGTGCCCACGCAATTTGCTCGCGTTCGTGCTACCCTGCCACTATTGAACGCCGGATGCGGTCGGCACAAATGCCGTCGGCCGGCTTGGTTCCAGCGGAGGTCACGTTGTTCAAAGGTCTGTCGCCCATCGTCTATAACGGCCGCGAAGTCTGGCCGCTGATCGAAGGGGGCAAGGGCGTCGCCGCGACCAATCACGCATCCGCCGGCGCTTGGGCGGCGGCGGGCGGGATCGGCACCGTCTCGGCGGTCAACGCCGACAGCTACGACCCCGACGGCAAGATCATTCCGCAGGTGTACAAGGCGCTGACCCGCCGCGAACGCCATGAGGAACTGATCGAATATGCGATCGAGGGCGCGGTGCAGCAGGTCCGCCGCGCGTGGGAGATCGCCGGCGGCAACGGCGCGATCAACATCAACGTGCTGTGGGAAATGGGCGGGGCGCAGCGTATCCTGCACGGCGTGCTGGAGCGCACGCGCGGCCTCGTCTCGGGCGTCACCTGCGGCGCCGGCATGCCCTACAAGCTGTCGGAGATCACCGCATCCTATGGCGTGAGCTATCTGCCGATCGTGTCGTCGGGCCGCGCGTTCCGCGCGCTGTGGAAGCGTGCCTATTCCAAGGCGTCGGAATGGCTGGCGGCGGTGGTGTATGAGGATCCGTGGCTGGCCGGCGGCCACAACGGCCTGTCGAACGCCGAGGACCCGCTGGCCCCGCAAGATCCGTATCCCCGCGTGAAGGCGCTGCGCGACACGATGCGCGAGGGCGGCATTTCCGACGACGTGCCGATCGTGATGGCCGGCGGCGTATGGTATCTGCGCGACTGGAGCGACTGGATCGACAATCCCGAGCTGGGCAAGATCGCGTTCCAGTTCGGCACCCGGCCGCTGCTGACGCAGGAAAGCCCGATCCCGCAAGGGTGGAAGGCGAAGCTGATGGAGATCGAGGAAGGCGACGTGCTGCTGCACCGTTTCTCGCCGACCGGTTTCTATTCGTCGGCGGTGCGCAACCCGTTCCTGCGCCAGCTCGAAGCGCGCTCCGAACGGCAGATCGCCTTTTCCAAGCAGGAAGCGGGCGACCATGTGTTCCAGCTCGACGTAGGCGTGAAGGGCCGCAATTTCTGGGTGACGCAGGGCGATCTGCTGCGCGCGCGCGAATGGTTCGGCCACGGCTTCACCGATGCGCTCAAGACCCCGGACAACACGCTGGTGTTCGTCACTCCCGAGGAAAAGGGCGAAATCCGCAAGGATCAGGCCGACTGCATGGGCTGCCTGTCGCAGTGCAGCTTTTCGAGCTGGGCCGACAGCGAGACGAATTCGACCGGGCGGCTGGCCGATCCGCGCAGCTTCTGCATCCAGAAGACGTTGCAGGACATCGCGCACGGCGGCGATACCGACCGCAACCTGATGTTCGCCGGCCACGCCGCGTACAACTTCAAGCGCGATCCATTCTATTCCAACGGCTTCGTGCCGAGCGTGAAGCAACTGGTCGACCGCATCCTGACCGGCGACTGATGCGGACGGCACCCGGGTTGACGCTGTCGCATCGGGCGGCGCTGGCCCGGGTGGCGCACATCCTTGGGGCCGCGCGATCGCCGTGGTGGGTGATCGCGGGGGCGGCCGTCGCTCTGCACGGCGTTCCGGACATGATGGTCGACGACATCGACGTCCTCATCGACGCGGACGATTTCGGGCTTGTCACGGCGGTGCCCGAGGTCTGGTCGCTCGATCCCGGTCACAGCGACCATTTCCGGTCGGCCCGCTATGCGGCTGCCGTACTTGCGGACATCCATGTCGAGTTCATGGCCGGGCTGACGGTCCGGCGGCGTGGGGACTGGGTTCCGGTCGTACCACGGTCGCGCGAAGCGGTGCGTCTTGCAGGGGGAACCGTGTTCATCCCCGATCGCATCGACCTTGCCGAAATGCTGACGCTGTTCGATCGCCCGAAGGATGTGCGCCGGGCGGCACAGTTGCGCGGGATGGCCGGGGGGTAGCGGTCCGCCCCGGCCGTTCCCGTTCGATCAATCGTCGGCAACGGTGCCGACCACCGCGCCGCCGACGCCGCCGACTGCTGCGCCCTTTTCCACGCTGCCGCCGGTCGCGGCGGCGATGCCGGCACCGCCCGCCGCGCCGATCGCGCCGCCGCGCAGCGTCGAACAGGCGGCCAGCGACGAGCCGGCGGCAAGGGCGAGGACGAGCGTTGCGAATTTCTTCATGGGTTTACCTCCTGTTACGCGGGACGCCCCATGAAATGGCTTGCGCCGCGACAGGTTCCGAACCGTCGCTTGGGCCACACAAAGAAACATTGCAGCGTCGGTTCAGCTCGCCCAGACTAGGTTGCGATGATGAAGTCCGCCCTGATCGTTCGTCATGTCCCCTACGAAGGCTGCGCCGGCTATCGCGCGCCGATCGAGGCGGCGGGCTATGCGCTCGACCGGATCGACGTGACCGATCCGGCGTTCGCCACCGCCGATCTGACCGCGCCCGACCTGCTGATCGTGATGGGCGGGCCGATGGGGGTGTACGACACCGCCGACCACCCGTGGATTCCCGGCGAGATCGCCGCACTTGCCCGACGGCTGGCGGCGGATCGCCCGACGCTCGGCATCTGCCTTGGCGCGCAGATGGTCGCGGCGGCGCTGGGCGCGGCGGTCTACAAGGGGCCGGCGTGCGAGATCGGGTTCGATGCCATCGAGCTGACGCCAGGGATCGCCTCGCCGCTGCGCCATGTCGCGCAGGTGCCGGTGCTGCACTGGCACGGCGATACCTTCGACCTGCCGCACGGGACCGAGCTGCTGGCGACGACCGCGCGCTATCGGCAGGGGTTCCGGCGGGGGAGCAACCTGCTGGCGCTGCAATTCCATGCCGAGATGGGCGAGGACGAACGCTTTACCGCATGGCTCGACTATCTCGACTGCCCGATGCACCGGGCGGGGCTGGTCGCGGCCTATCGCACCCATGGCCCGGCGGCGGTGCGCGCCGGACAGGCGATGATCGCCGAGTGGCTGACCGGGCTGGGAGCGTAAAGCCGATCAGCGGTCGAAATGCGGGTGCGGCTGGCGGTGGATGTTGCCGTCGCGGCGGCTGTTGAAGCGGTGCCAGCGGCCGTGCATGTCGCGGCGCAGCGGCGCGCCGCACCCCAGGCAGCGCGAGCGCGCATCGATATTGTCGTGCCAGATCGACCGCTTGCGCGGGGTATGCTTGCCGAGCGCGCAAGAGAAAAGCGCGACGATTCGCCGGATCATCTTCGATTCCCCAAGTAATGCTGCACTACAGCATAGCGTGATCCGGGCGATAGGACGAGGCACGTAAACGAAGCGTTGCGACGAAGCGCGATGTGCGTGAAACCGCTCTACCGCCGCAACCCGTCGAGCACCTGATCGGGCGGGCGGTGGCCGTCGGCCCAGACGCGGATGTTGGTGATGACCTTTTCGCCCATCGCGATTCGGCCCTCTAATGTCGCCGACCCCATGTGCGGCGTCATCATGACGTTGGGCAGCGCCAGCAGCCGCGGATCGATCCGCGGTTCATGCGCCCATACGTCGAGCCCCGCGCCCGCCAGCCGCCCGGCCTCCAGCGCGTCGACCAGCGCCTCCTCGTCGACGATCCCGCCGCGCGAGGCGTTGATGAGATAGACATGGGCACCCAGCAGCGCGATCCGCCGCGCGTCGATCAGGTTCTCGCTGTCGGCGTTGCGCGGCGTGTGGATCGTCAGCAGGTCGACCGTGCGCAGCATCGCGTCGAGATCGTCGTGCCATATCGCGCCGAGGTCCGCCTCGACGACGGCGGGCAGGCGGTGGCGGTTGTGATAATGGATCGACAGGCCGAACGCGCGCGCCCGCCTGGCCACCGCCTGGCCGATGCGACCCATGCCGACGATGCCCAGCGCCTTGCCGCCGATGCGGTGGCCGAGCATGCCGCCGGGGCTCCACCCCTTCCACTCGCCCGATCGCACCAGCTTCTCGCCCTCGGCCAGCCGGCGCGGCACGGCGAGGATCAGCGCCATCACCATGTCGGCGGTGTCCTCGCTCAGCACGCCCGGCGTGTTGGTGACGGGAATGCGCCGCGCGCGGGCGGCGGCGAGGTCGATATGGTTGACCCCTGCGCCGTAGCTGGCGATCAGCCGCAGCCGGTCGGGCGCGGCCGCGATCAGCGCGGCGTCGATGCTGTCGGTGACGGCGGGGACCAGCACGTCGCAATCGGCCATCGCCGCCGCCAGCTCATCGCGCGAAAAACCATGGTCGTCGGCGTTCAGCACCGCATCGAACAAGGTCGTCATGCGTTCCTCGACGGCATGTGGCAATTGCCGCGTCACATACACGCGCGGACGGCGGAGCGGGGGCGAAGCGGCGACCATATCCACGGATTGGCGGCAAGCCGGGGAATCGTCAACGGGCTGTCCGATGCGCGGCCGTGACGATAGAGGCAGAATTTGGTTAAGGGGGACAGGAAATGAAGCGGTTCGGACGACAGGCGTTGCTGGCGAGTGCGGTGGCGACGCTGCTCACCACCCTTCCGGCCGACGCGCAGCGTCGCAAGCCGCCCTATTACGCCTCGGTCGCGGCGGGCGAGGCGCGGATGCGCAGCGGGCCGGGCAAGAATTATCCGACGCAATGGGTCTATCGCCGCGCCGACCTGCCGATCAAGGTGGTCGACGTGTATCAGGACTGGCGCCGGGTCGAGGACCCCGACGGTACGCGTGGCTGGTTTCAGGTCGGGCTCTTGAGCGACCGGCGCACCGCCTATGTCGCACAGGACATGGTCGAGCTGCGCGCCTCGCCGCAACCGGGCGCGGCGGTGGCGTGGCGCGCGGCGAAGGGCGTGGTCGGGCGGCTGTCGCGCTGCACCGGCGGCTGGTGCTATTTCGACGTGCGCGGGCGCGGCGGCTATGTCGAACAGGCGCGGCTGTGGGGCGTCGATCCGGGCGAGGCGATGTAGGCCGTTCTGCTCCCCTCCCTGGACAAGGGAGGGGCCGGGGATGAGTAGGCCCGTGGCAGGCGCGACATCCCCTCGCGGACCGACCCACCCCCGACCCCATCCCTTGTCAGGGAGGGGAGGAACAGCTCCAGCACGTTTTCCGCCATTTACTGCCCCGCCGTATCGGGCGATACCATCCGGCACTATCGGAGACGGGGCAGCATGGTGAAATGGTGGTTGGGCGTGGCGTTGCTGGCATTGGGACAGGCAGGCATGGCGAGTGAGGCACCGGTCCCGGCCAAACCGGGCGACCTGACGCTGGAGCGGGTCTTCGCCAGCCCCGACCTCAACGGATCGGCCCCGCAGAGCCTGAAACTCTCGCCCGACGGCAAATACGTCACGCTGCTGCGCAACCGTGCCGACGAGCGCGAGCGGTTCGATTTGTGGGCGATGGACACCACGACGCGCGAATGGCGGATGCTGGTCGACAGCAAGAAGGTCGGCACTGGCGCGGCGCTGTCCGAAGCCGAAAAGATGCAGCGCGAGCGCGACCGCTCGCTCACCGGCAAGCGCGGCATTCTCGCCTATGACTGGTCGCCCGACGGCAAGTCGATCCTCGTGCCGTTGGACGGCGACCTGTATCTCGCGACGATCAACGGCGACGTCCGCCGCCTGACCAACAGCGAGAGCGGCGAGCTGAATCCCGTGGTCAGCCCGGCGGGCGGCTATGTCAGCTTCGTGCGCGACCAGAATCTCGTCGCGCTCGACCTGAAGTCGGGGCGCGAGACGCCGCTGACGACCGAGGGCAGGGACACCGTCCACTTCGGTGAGGCGGAGTTCGTCGCGCAGGAGGAAATGGGCCGTCGTACCGGGTACTGGTGGTCGCCCGGCGACCGGCTGGTCGCGGTCGAACGCTTCGACGAGGCTCCGGTCGGCATCGTCACCCGCTCGGCGATCGGTGCCGAGGGGACGAGCATCTACCAGCAACGCTACCCGAAGGCGGGTACGCCCAATGTGCTGGTCGACCTCTACGTCATGAAGCCTGATGGTTCGGGCAAGGTGAAGGTCGATCTCGGCCCCGATCCCGACATCTATCTGGCGCGGGTCGACTGGACCCCCGATGGCAAGGCGCTGCTGGTCCAGCGGCAGAACCGCGCGCAGACCCGGCTCGACATGCTGCGCGTCGATCCGGCGACGGGCATGTCCACCGTGCTGTTCACCGAACAATCGGGGCCGGATAGCTGGATCAACCTGTCCGACGCCTATCAGCCGATGAAGGACGGCAGCATATTGTGGTGGTCCGAACGCGACGGCCACGGCCATCTCTATCGCTGGAAGGCGGGCAACTGGACGCAGTTGACCAAGGGCGACTGGGCGGTCGGCGATCTGGCCGGGGTGGATGAGGCGAAGGGCCGCGTCTATTTCCTCGGCAACAAGGACGATGTCCTCGAACGCCAGCTCTATTATGTCGACCTCGCGCGGCCGGGCACCGTCACCCGGCTGACCGAGCGCGGCTGGTCGTATGGCGCGTCGATGGACGGCAAGGCCAGCCGGCTGATCGTCACCCGCTCCAACCCCGATCAGCCCGCGCAAATCTATCTGGCGGACACCACCGCCAAACGGCTCGCGTGGATCAACGAGAATGCGTTGAAGGGCGATCACCCCTATGCGCCCTATGTCGCCAGCCACCGCCCGACGCAGTTCGGGACGGTGAAGGCAAAGGACGGATCGACGCTCCACTGGAACATGATTACGCCGGTGCTGGAACCGGGCAAGCGCTACCCGGTGTTCTTCTCGCACTATGGCGGCCCGCACAGCCAGGTCGTGCGCCGGGCGTGGGGCGGGGCGCTGCGGCAATATCTGGTCGATCGCGGCTGGATCTGGTTCGAGATCGACAATCGCGGCTCGCCGGATCGCGGCAAGGCGTTCGAGGATCAGATCCACCACGCGATGGGCAGCGTCGAGGTCGAGGATCAACTGGCCGGCGCGGACTATCTGAAATCGCTGCCGTTCGTCGCGTCCGACAAGATCGCGACCTATGGCTGGTCCTATGGCGGCTATATGACATTGAAGCTGCTAGAGAAGGCACCGGGCGTGTTCGCCGCCGGGGTCGCGGGTGCGCCGGTCAGCCGGTGGGAGTTGTACGACACCCATTATACCGAACGCTACATGGGCGATCCGCGTCAGGTGCCCGAGGCATACGCCGCGTCGGCGACCGTGGCGGATGCCGCGAAGATCACCGATCCGCTGCTGCTGATCCACGGCATGGCCGATGATAATGTGGTGCTCGAACATTCGACCGCGATGATGGCGGCGATGCAGAAGTCGAAGACGCCGTTCGAGCTGATGCTCTATCCGGGGCAGACCCACCGTGTCGGTGGTCCGGGGATCAGCGAACATCTGTGGGGAACGATCCTCGACTTCCTCGACGGGACCGTTGCTGCCAAGTAACGACCGCTTTTGATTGCGGGACGACTTGCCCCCGTGGTACGGTAACGTCCGTACTTCGGGGGGAGTCGGACATATGAGCGAAGCAGGGGTTTCCATCGCACCGGTCACGGGCCGTGCGCGGATCGATGTGCTGGACGTGCTGCGGGGCCTCGCGATCCTCGGCATCTTCTACATGAATGTCCCGACCCAGGCGTCGTCGGTGACGAAACTGTTCGCCGACCCGCGCCTGGTCGGCTGGACCCCGCTCGACAAAGGGGTGTGGGTCGCGGTCGACGTGTTCCTCGAAGGGACGCAGCGCGGCGTGCTCGAACTGTTGTTCGGCGCGGGGTTCATGGTGCTGACCGCGCGGGCGATGCGCCCCGACGGACCGGTGGCGATCGCCGACCTGTTCTTCCGTCGCACGCTCTGGCTGCTCGCCTTCGGCCTCGTCAACGTGTTCGTCGTGCTGTGGGTCGGCGATATTCTGACGGTCTATGCCATCGCCTCGCTGTTCCTGTTTCCCTTCCGCCTGCTGGGGCCAAAGGCACTGGTCGCGATCGGCAGCCTGTTCGCGCTGACCATGGGGGTGATGGGCACATTGGAGTATGTCGAGCGCGTGCCGATGGTCGCCAGGGTCGAACGCGCGCAGGCGGCACAGGCGGCGGGCCGCCCGGTCGCGGCGGCCGATGCCAAGGCGCTCGGCGAATGGAACGAGAAGATCGCCAAGCGCCAGCCGACCGAGAAGATGGCGAAGGATCTGGTCGAGGAACGCAAGGCGCATGCAGGCGGCTGGCTGCCCTATGCGCACTATATGTGGACGGCATGGCTGACCTTCATGGTCGGCAAGGGCTTCCTCGGCATCGCCATCGTCGAGGCGTTCTGCATGATGCTGATCGGCGTCGCGCTGTGGAAATGGGGCGTGACGCAGGGGCTGCGCAGCGCGCGCTTCTATCTGGGGCTGATGGTCGTCACCTATGGGCTGGGGCTGGGCGCGCGCATCGTCGGGGTAAGCGAATTCCTTGCCTTCCTGCCGATTCCCAAGACGCTGTGGATTACCGAGGAGGCGGGGCGCATCCTCACCTCGATCGGCCATGTCGCGGCGATCAACCTCGCGATGAAGTCGGTGGGCGGCATGGCGGTGTTGAAACCGTTCAAGGCGGTCGGACGGATGGCGTTCTCGGTCTATTTCCTCGAACAGATCATCGGGCTGCACATCCTCTTCGCGCCGTACGGTTTCGACCTGTGGGACCGGTACGGCCATGCCGCGCAGTTCGCCATCGGCACCGCGGTCATCGTCTTGTGCACTATCGTGGCGAACCTGTGGGCGCGGTCGTTCGTCAACGGGCCGCTGGAATGGGCATGGCGCAGCCTCGCCTATTGGGAATGGCAGCCGTTTCGCCATCCGCGGCTCCGCGAACCGCTGCCCGGCCCCACGCTGGGGGTGGCCTGACTTTACAATTCGGTCCGATTGGCTATGCCGCGCGCAAGATTTGATCGCGGAGTAGGCTAGTGGGTTATCGGGTAGTGGTCGCCGGCGCGACCGGCAATGTCGGTCGCGAAATGCTGAACATCCTCGCCGAGCGGGAATTCCCGATCGACGATCTGGCGGTGCTCGCCTCGTCGCGCTCGGCCGGCGAGATGGCCGACTTCGGCGAGACCGGCAAGCAGTACAAGATCCAGAACATCGAGCATTTCGATCCCGCCGGCTGGGACATGGCGCTGTTCGCGATCGGCAGCGACGCGACCAAAATCTATGCGCCCAAGTTCGCGGCGGCGGGCTGCGTGGTGATCGACAATTCGTCGCTCTACCGCATGGACCCCGACGTGCCGCTGATCGTGCCCGAGGTGAACCCGGAAGCGATCGACGGCTACAAGGTCAAGAACATCATCGCCAACCCCAATTGCTCGACCGCGCAGATGGTGGTGGCCCTGAAGCCGCTGCACGATGCCGCGACGATCAAGCGCGTCGTCGTCGCCACCTATCAATCGGTGTCGGGCGCGGGCAAGGCGGGGATGGACGAGCTGTTCGAACAGAGCCGCAACATCTTCGTCGGCGATTCGGCCGATCCGGTGAAGTTCACCAAGCAGATCGCGTTCAACGTGATCCCGCACATCGACAGCTTCCTCGACGACGGGTCGACCAAGGAAGAATGGAAGATGGTGGTCGAAACCAAGAAGATCCTCGATCCCAAGATCAAGGTCGTCGCCACCTGCGTCCGCGTGCCGGTGTTCGTCGGCCATAGCGAAGCGATCAACATCGAGCTGGAAAACGAACTGTCGGCGCAGGACGCGCAGAACATCCTGCGCGAAGCGCCCGGCATCATGCTGGTCGACAAGCGCGAGGACGGCGGATACGTTACGCCGATCGAATGCGTCGGCGAATTCGCGACCTATGTCAGCCGCGTGCGCGAGGATTCGACCGTCGAGAACGGCCTGGCGCTGTGGTGCGTGTCGGACAATCTGCGGAAAGGTGCCGCGCTGAACGCGGTGCAGATCGCCGAACTGCTGGGTCGTCGGCATCTGAAAAAGGACTGACCGGTACGGTATCGCACCGGGCCTGCGGCCCGGTGGCGAGCCACTCCTAAGCAAATCTTAAGTCCGCCAGCCGTATACCCTTTGCTATCGCAGGAGGGATGGATGGACGATTCCATCGGATATGTCGGGACGTGGGATGCGATCTGCCGGTCGCAGGCAGTGGTCGAATTCGGTCTGGACGGCGTGGTATTGTGGGCCAACGACCGCTTCCTCAAGGTGATGGAATACCGGCTCGACGAGGTGGCCGGGCGGCACCACCGCATGTTCTGCACCGTCCATGATACCGCCGAACCGGACTATGGCGATTTCTGGCGCAAGCTGGGCAGCGGCGCGTTCGACACCGGACTGTATCGCCGCGTCTCGCGCAGCGGCGAAGAACGCTGGTTGCAGGCGACCTATAACCCGATTCTCGACGAGCACGGCCGCCCGGTCAAGATCGTCAAGATCGCCACCGACCAGACGCGGCAGGTACGGCTCGAACTCGAAGTGCAGCAGCGTTTCGACGAAGGCATGCGCTATCACCGCGAGTTGCAGGACCAGCGCAACGAATTGCAGACGGCGGTGACGCAGCTTGCCGGCATCGTCGCGACGATCGGCGGCATCGCGTCGCAGACCCGGCTGGTGGCGCTCAACGCCGCGATCGAGGCGGCGCGCGCCGGCGATGCCGGGCGCGGCTTCGCGGTGGTCGCGACCGAGGTGCGCAAACTGGCCGACGACACCCGCAGCGCCACCGAACGCGCCTCGGCGATGCTGAAGGATCACGAAGGCGTGATGCTGGCGGCGTGAAGCCGGCAGCGTGATCCCCGCCCATCAATAACCGGTGTAACGCCCCGGCCGGTGCCACGCGATCAGGATGCCGCTGATCGCTGCCGCGCTCAGCGCCGACCACGCGATCAGCGTCGGCGTGACCACCGCGAACGAGGCGAGCAGGATGGCGATGTCGATCGCCACCTGCGTGCGGCCTGCATTCCACCCGCGCGTGCGTTGCAGCCACAACGTCACCACGCCGGTCCCGCCGACCCCGGCATCGTGCCGCGCGAGCGCGAGGATGCCCATGCCGATGACGGTTCCCCCGGCGATCGCGGCAAAGGCCGGATGCACCTCGACGATGCGAATGCCATAGCGCGCGAGGCTGGAGAACAGCGCGATCCCGCCGTTGACCGCGATCGTCCGCCACATGAAGCGGCTGCCCATCGCCGCGCGCGCGAACAGGAAGAACGGGATATTGAGGAGCGTGAACAACACTCCGGTCGGTAACGGCACCAGATAGCCGACCAGCAGCGCCACCCCGGCGATCCCGCCCGTCACCAGCCCGGCGGCGCGCAGCAGCGCAAGGCCGAGCGCGATCATCACGCAGCCGACGGTGATGGCATAGACATCCTCGGACCGGCTGTGCGGTACGGCGTGCGGGGGGACGGCTGGGGCGATGGCGGCGGACTCCGGCGAAGAAACCGGCACCCCCTCCCACATTGTTCTTTTGTTGCGTCGGCTGTAGCGGGGTGCGGCCCGGCGGGGAAGGGGGCGCGTCGCTCGACTTGGGGCCGCCACCCGCCTATCGCCCGGGACGACGATCCTTTTTTCGCGGAGCCGCTGCCTTGTCCGACGTCGCCACCCATCGCTTCGCCAGCTTCGACGGACAGGAAATCGTCTGGCACGAGGTCGGCGAAGGCCGGCCGGTGGTGCTGATCCACGGCTATTTCAGCGACGCGATGACCAACTGGATCCGCTACGGCCACGCCGCGAAGATCGCCGCCACCGGCCGCCGCGTCATCATGCCCGACCTGCGCGCGCACGGGGGCAGCGCCCGGCCGCACGATGCCGCCGCCTATCCGCCCGATGCGCTGGCCCGCGACGGCATGGCGCTGCTCGCGCATCTCGGGCTCACCGACTATGATCTCGGCGGTTATTCGCTGGGCGCGCGCACGGTGGTGCGGATGCTGACGATGGGCGCGGCCCCGGCCAGGGTCGTGCTGAGCGGCATGGGGCTGGAAGGGCTACTCGACACCGGCGCACGCGCGGCGCATTTCCGCAACATCCTCACCAACCTTGGCAGCTTCGAGCGCGGATCGCCCGAATGGATGGCGGAGGCGTTCCTCAAGACCACCGGCGGCGATGCGGTGGCGTTGCTCGGCATCCTCGACACGTTCGTCGATACGTCGCGCGACGAAGTGGCGGCGATTCGCCAACCGGTGCTGGTGCTGGCCGGAAAGGACGACGACGACAACGGCAGCCACGCCGCGCTCGCCGATCTGCTGCCCGACGCGCGGCTGGCCGAAACGCCCGGCAACCACATGAGCGCGGTGACGAAACGCGAACTGGGCGAGGCGATCGCGGGGTTTCTGGGCGAGTAAGCTCCCCTCCCTGGAAGGGAGGGGCCGGGGGTGGGTAGGGTCGCGAGGAAACGTTGCGCCAGCCAACCGGCCGACCCACCCTAACCCCTCCCTGTCAGGGAGGGGCTTTAAGACTATTCCCTGACCGGCCCGCCGATCGACCATGTGAACCCGAACGGGTCGGCGACCTGCCCATAGCGGTCGCCCCAGAACTGGTTGTCGAGCGGCATCGTCACCGTGGCACCCGCCGCCGTCGCCCGATCGAACGCGGCATCGGCGTCGGCCACCTGCAGATGCAGCGTCATCGCCGCCGGAGCGCCGGTGGGCCCGTGATATTCGGGGAAATCGTCGTTTAGCATCACCGACCCGCCGTTGATCTTCAGATGTGCGTGCATCACCCGCCCGTCCTCGGTCGGCATCCGCTGCACCAGCTCCGCGCCGAACGCCGCCTGATAGAAGGCGATCGCCTCGTCGGCACGGCGGTCCGCGATGGTCAGGTGGGGGATGACGCCGGGATAGTCGTCGGACATGGCTCGCTCCTTTCAGGTGACGGGTTGCTCGAACTTCTCCAGCACCCATTCCTCTTCCTGCGCGGCGGCGATCCAGTCCTGCAGCCACGGATGGTTGAGCAGGGTGATGATATAGCCCATCGCGAAACGCGGGCAGGGCAGCGAATAGGTGACGATGCGCGTCGCCACCGGCGCGAACATCGCATCGACCGCACCGAAGCCGCCGAACAGGAAATCGCCGCCATGGCCAAAGCGCGCCCGCGCCTGCGCCCATAGCTCGTAGATGCGCGACAGGTCGGCCAGCACGTCGTCGTCGGGCTGCACCGGGTCATACACCTGCCGCACGTTCATGCTGTGCTTGCGACGCAGCGCGGCGAAGCCCGAGTGCATTTCCGCCGCCATCGACCGCGCCATCGCCCGCGCCGCGGCGTCGGCGGGCCAGAAACGGTCGCCGCCCGACTTTTCGTTCAGATATTCGACGATCGCCAGACTGTCCCACACGACGATCTCGTCGCCGTCCCACAGGATCGGGACCTTGCCCGACGACGGGGCGAACTCGTCACCCTCGCGCCGCCGGTCCCAGTCGGCGTCGTAGAGCGGCACGACGACTTCCTCGAACGGCAGGCCCGACAGCTTGGCCGCCAGCCAGCCGCGCAGCGACCATGAGGAATAGGCCTTGTTCCCGATGATGAGCTTCAGCATGGGGCGGGTGGTGCCACGCCCTGCGGGACGTGTCGAGCGGTTGGAACTGACTGTTTGGCAGAACGATCAAGACAGCGACCCGCACAGCGTCGGCGGGCTGCCCGATCGGTCGTGCGAACTGGGCGCAGCGGCGATCATGGCGTTCGGCATCGCGCTGCAGCTGTCGGTGGGCGCGGGGTTGTTGGCGTCGCGGGGCGTCTGATCCCGGGGCACGAATCGTCATTCCGGCGCAGGCCGGAATGACGAGGTGGGTTCAGCCGAGCGACTCGATCACCGCCGCGCGCAACTCCGCGATCCCCATGCCCTTCTCGCTCGATGTCGAGATGACGTCGGGATGCGCCGCCGGGCGCTTGCGCACTTCCTCGGCCACCGCGGCATAGACCGCGTCCAGCTCGCTCGCCTTGATCTTGTCGGTCTTGGTCAGCACGATGCGATAGCTGGTCGCCGCCTTGTCGAGCATCGTGAAGACCTCGCGGTCTACATCCTTGATGCCGTGACGCGAATCGACCAGCACCAGCGTGCGTTTCAGCACCTGCCGCCCGCGCAGATAATCGTTCACCAGATAGCGCCACTTGCGCACCATGTCCTTGGGCGCCTTGGCGAAGCCATAGCCCGGCATGTCGACCAGCCGGAATTTCAGCGGCGTGCCGATGTCGAAGAAGTTCAGCTCCTGCGTCCGCCCCGGCGTGACCGAGGTCCGCGCCAGCGACGTGCGCCCGGTCAGCGCGTTGAGCAGCGACGACTTGCCGACGTTCGATCGCCCGGCAAAGGCGATCTCGGACACGTCGGGGCTGGGCAGATGTTCGAGCGACGGCGCGGATTTCAGGAACTGGATCGGCCCGGCAAAGATCTTGCGCGCCGATTCGATCAGTTCCTCGTCGAAGCGTGCGTCGCCTGGCGGGGCGGGGGGAGGCGTATCGCTCACTTCGCCGCCGCCTGCTTGAGCGCCGGATGCCGTGCGTACAGCAACTGCTGCTGCGCGATGGTCAGCAGATTCGACGTGATCCAGTAGACCTGCAGGCCCACCGCGAACGGGGCCATGACGAACATCAGCACCCATGGCATCAACCCGAAGACCTGCTTCTGCATGTCGTCCATCGGCGCCGGGTTCAGCTTGAATTGGAAGTACATCGAAATGCCCAGCAGCACCGGCACGATGCCGATCGCGAGGAAATGCGGCGGGGTGAAGTCGAGATAGCCGAACAGGTTCAGGATCGTCGCCGGATCGGGTGCCGACAGATCCTTGATCCACCCGACGAACGGCTGGTGCCGCATCTCGATGGTCAGCAGCAGCACCTTGTACAGCGCGTAGAAGATCGGAATCTGGATCAGCGTCGGCAGGCAGCCGGCAACCGGATTGACCTTTTCCTCCTTGTAGAGCTGCATCATCTTCTGCTGCAACTGCGCCTTGTCGTCCTTGTAGCGCTCCTGCAGCACCTTCAGCTTGGGCTGCACCGCGCGCATCGCCGCCATCGACGCGAACTGGCGCTGGGCGACCGGGAACATCAGGCCACGGATCGTCAGCGTCAGCAGGATGATCGCCACGCCGAAATTGCCGACGAGGCGGAACAGCCAGTCGAGATAGACGAAGATCGGCTCTTCGACGATGCGGAACCAGCCCCAGTCGATCGAGCGCGAGAAATAGGGCACGCCCTGCTCCTCATAGGCGTTGAGGAGCTTGTTCTCCTTGGCACCGGCGAAGAAGCGCGTCGTCTGCGACAGCGCCTGTCCTGGTGCTACCGCCGCCAGCGTCGGCGAACGATAGTCCGCCTGATGCCGCTGGTCGCCACCGCGCAGCGACAGCGTGTGCTGCACGCCCTGATCGGGGATCAGCGCGGTCATCCAATAATGGTCGGTAAAGCCGAGCCAGCCGCCCTTGGTGGCGAAGGTCTCGGGCTTCTCGTCGATGTCGGTATAGTTGACGTCGAACTTCACGCCGTTGCCGGCTTCATAGACCGGGCCGACCTGGATCGTCATCGTATCCTTGTCGACCGGCGCGCCGCGCCGGCTGAGCAGGCCATAGGTCGCGACCTGCACCGGCTGCGCCCCCGCATTCGCCACGCTCTGGCGGATGGTGAACATATAGCCGGTGTCGACCGCGATCTGCATTTGATACCGCTGGGTGCCGACCGTCGTCGACAGCGTCACCGGCGTCTGCGGGGTCAGCTTCGTCGCGCTCGCGGTCCACAGCGCGTCGGCGGGCGGCGCGGTGATGCCGGTGCCGCTCCAGCCGAACTGCGCGAAATACGCATCGGCGGTGCCCGACGGCGACAGGAGGCGGACCGGCGGCGAATCGGGGGCGATCGTCTCGTTGTGGCGCACCAGCACGAGGTCGTCGATCCGCCCGCCGCGCAGGTTGATCGACCCGCGCACGCTGGGCGTCTCGATCGCGATACGTGGGCTCTCGCGCAACACCAAAGTGCGGTCGCGGATCGCGTTCACGCTGTCGGCGGCGGGATCGGCCGATGGATTGGCGACGGCCTTGGCCTTGCCGTCCTCGACCTTCACGACCGGCGGATTGGCGGCCGGAAAGAAGCGGTTGGCGACATAGGGCCAGCCGAACAGCACCAGCGCCGCCAGCACCGCGAACAGCAGGAAATTCTTCTGATCGTCTTTCACGCGCTTGGTCCTTACGGCGTCAGTCTTTCAAGGCACCGGATCATGGCCGTGCCCACCCCAGGGATGGCAGCGCGCGATGCGTTTCGCGGCCAGCCAGCCCCCCTTGGCCGCGCCATAGCGGTGAAGGGCGGTGATTGCATAGGCCGAACACGACGGTTGATAGCGGCACGAGGGCGGCAGGATCAGCGACGGCCCCAATTGCCACCCGCGCGCGACGAGCATCAACGCGCGCGCGGCGATGCTCGGGGCAGGGGGGCGGGTGCCGTCGCTCACCGGCGGACCTTGCGCAACGCCTTGGTCAGTTCGACCTTGAGGTCGTCGAACGGGCGCTCGATCCCGCCGGCGCGGCCGATCAGCACATGATCGGCACCGGCCAGCCCGTGGTCGGGCAGCAGTTCGGCAGCGAGCGCGCGAAAGCGCCGTTTCATCCGGTTGCGGATGACGGCGTTGCCGACCTTCTTCGATACGGTGATGCCGATTCGCATCGCCCTGTCGGCTGTAGCGTCGGCGGTGGTGGCCAGCTCGCCCTCGCGGCGCTGGCGCACCAGCAGGACAAAGCCGGGCATCGGTGCCCGGCGTCCCGCATTCGCCGCCAGATAATCCTGGCGGCGCAGCATCTTGATTATGCCGACAGCTTCTTGCGGCCGCGCGAACGACGCGCGCGGATCACGTTGCGGCCGCCCGGCGTCGCCATGCGCGAACGGAAGCCGTGACGACGGGCCCGCACCAGGTTGCTCGGCTGAAAAGTCCGCTTCATCACTCATCCCCAGGTATTCGAACTGCAATAGAACGTAAAAAGCCGCCAGTTACGGCGGCCGCGTGGTTGGAGCCCTTAGCGATCGGTCGGTCGCAAGTCAACGGATCACCCGCGCAGGCGCCGCCGCTTCGCACTCGCGCGGCGCAGCACCCGGTCGACCAGCGCCGAGGTGCGCGGATACCGCCGCATCACCCGCGCGAACCGGCGCCTGGCCCATGGCGAATTGCGCAGGATCAGCGCCAGCCCGGCGGCAAAGGTGAACATGCCCCCCGGCCCCGGCAACAACGCCACCAGCGGCGTCGCGAGAATCAGCATCGAACCAAGGATCAGGAGCAGGATCTGCATGGCCACCATCCATGCCACCAGTGTGTTGCAGCCACAAGACGGCGTGCGCCGTGTTCCATCGGATGGCAAAGGCAGTCCGTCGGAAAACGCCTCTCCCTGACAAGGGAGGGGCCGGGGGTGGGTCGGCCGGCGAGGAAACGTCACGCCCGCCCCAGACCTGTGAATCCCCGATGCTGATCGAAATGCACAGCCGCATCGTCACCCCGGACTTGTTCCGGGGTCCACGGCGCGGCGATCGATGCCGCCTGATGCACGACCGACAACCTGCGCAGCCGGGTGGACCCCGGAACAAGTCCGGGGTGACGACGACAGGCAGCACTTCCGTTCAAGCACTGTACCGGATGCGAAAACCCGGCTCGACGCCCCATCGAACACCGCTTAAGCCCACAGATGGGGCAACAGGGCAGGGGGCTGGCTTTTGGTCGCGATCGTATCGACGGCGGCGTATCTCGGGCTGGAGGCGCGCCGGGTCGAGGTGCAGGTGCAACTTTCGCCCGGCATCCCCGCCTTCGTCGTCGTCGGGCTGGCCGACAAGGCGGTCGGCGAGAGCCGCGAACGGGTCCGCGCCGCGATCGCCGCGATCGGTCTTGCCCTTCCGCCCAAGCGGATCACCGTCAACCTCTCGCCCGCCGATCTACCCAAGGAAGGATCGCACTACGACCTGCCGATCGCGCTCGGGCTGCTGGCGGCGATGGGCGTGGTCGATGCCGAGGCGCTGGCCGAGTATCTGGTCGTCGGTGAACTGGGGCTCGACGGCCGCATCGCCGCTTCGCCCGGCGTGTTGCTGGCGGCGATGCTGGCGGCGGGCGAGGGCCTGTCGCTGATCTGCCCCGCCGCGCAAGGGTCCGACGCGGCATGGGCCGGCACGACCATCGCCGCCGCACCCGACCTGCTGGCGCTGCTGAATCATCTGAAGGGCGAACAACTGCTCGCCGGTCCGGTCGCCGGTCATGCGGAGGATATGCCGGTCGGCAATGATCTTGCCCAGGTAAAGGGGCAGGAAGTCGCCAAGCGCGCGCTGGAGATCGCCGCCGCCGGCGGCCACAATCTGCTGATGGTTTAACCGGCTACACTGGGTTAGGGCGGGCCTATGGATGCGGTGATCTACGCGCGCTGGTCATCGGCGGAGCAGGGCAAGGGCAGCACACTCTACCGGCAGGAAGGCGACTGCCGCCGGTATGCAGCGGCCAAGGGATGGAACGTCGTCGACATGATCGTCGACGACGGCGTCAGCGCCTTCCGAGGTCAGAACACGACGGATGGCGGCCTGGCGAAGTTCGTGGATGCCGTCGCGGCCGGCCGGTATCCCAGAGGCATCGTGCTGCTCGTGGAGAAGCTCGACCGGATATCGCGTCAGGACGTCAAGACCGTCTTCGGCTGGCTGTTCCGGATCACGGAGCTGGGCGTGGTCGTATGCACCGTGGAGGACGATCGACGGTACGATGCCGACAACCTCGACATGGTGGCGATCATCGAAGTGGCCGTGAAGGCCGGTCTGAACAACCTCGAATCGGACAAGAAGAGCCGGGCGGTCGGCACGGCTTGGGCCGCCAAGCGCCAGCGTCTCGCCGAAGGCGACCGGGCGGTGATGACGAAGCGGGCACCCGCCTGGCTCTCGGTCGAGGGTTCGCCGCCGACGTTCGTCGTCATCGAGGAAAGAGCAGCCACGGTCAGGCGGATCTTCGAATGGACCATCGCCGGGCTGGGGAAGCAGGTCATCGCTCGGCGGCTGAACCAGGAGGGCGTTCCTCCGTTCGGTCGGGCCACCGGATGGTACGGCAGTTACATCCAGAAGATACTGACCTCGCCGGCTGTCCTCGGCGAGTTCCAGCCGGGCACCAAGCCGAAGGGTGGCGTGCGCACCCTCGTCGGAGAGCCGATCCGGGACTATTATCCCGCGATCATTGATGCCGCCGTTCAGGCGCGCGCTCTCGCGGCCGTAGCCGGTCGCTCGCGGCGGGTCATGGGGCGGGGCCGACGCCTTCCGAACATGTTCGGCGGCCTGGCCCGATGCGAGTGCGGCGCCCGCATGTCGTTCGTGTCGAAGGGCAGGAAGATCAGGGCCGACGGTACGGAGGTCTGGGAGGACTACCTCGTCTGCGACGCCTACAAGCGCGGTCAGGGGTGCCGGAACGGAAACCACTACAACTACGCGATCGTGGAGCGCTGCGTACTGGATTCGGTTCTCGCTCAGGCCATCGAGGATCGACACTTCGAGGCGCCGGCCGAGGCGGGGCGGATCGAGGTGGAACTCGCCGAGCGGACCCGCGTCCTCGCGAACCTGCGTGAACGCGCGGAGACCGCAATGGAACTGGCCGTTGCCTCTATGCGGCCCGAGCCGCGAGCCCTCTACCTGCGTCTGGTGAGTGAAGCTGACGAGGAGGAGGTGGCCATTCAGGTCCTGCGGGAGGCGCTGGTGGCCGCGCGGGGTTCGGTTTCGCCGAGCGAACACGCGAAGCGGATCGAAGAGCTTCGTGATCGGATGCGCTGCGAGGACGAGGACGAGCGTCTGTCCGCGAGGATGAAGATCATCGGGGCGCTTCATGATCTCATCAGGGCCATGACGTTCGATCGCCGGACCCGTCTCGTCGGTCTCGAACTCGTGAACGACGCCTACGTTCTGGTGCATCCGTTCGGCGAAGGCATCGCGGCGGGGTACGTCGCTGATCGGCCCGGATCCGGCTGACCCTCCTTGCCGAGGGTTCTTCACCCCTCCGGAGGCTCTCGCATGTACGCCGCGGAATCCGATCAAGCATGGTTGGCATGGTTGCCGACCGTTCCTTCCGGCGTGCGTTGCCGGACCAGGTTCATCGACTTGTGACGAGCGCATTGACGCTCTACGGGCGGCCGCGCCGCATGTGCGGCGTTTCGAAGGGGGAATGATTTGAACAGGTTGTTGGGGATCGCGCTCGCCGCGGCCGCTTTCGGCTGCGCGGCTCCGGCCAGCGCGCAGGTCGTGCTGGAAGCGAACGGCGCACGGGCCGATGGACGCTGGGGCGGGGAGCTCGGCGTCGGCTACGACTTCTCGATCCTGCCGGGGCTGAGGGTCACTCCCGCGGTCGGCGCATTGATCTACGCCGAGGACAACGGTCGGTACTACTTCTACGACAACGGCGGGTCCGAAGCATGTAGGGACAGTACGAACGGGCGCTATGCGGACAAGGAACTGTGCAGCAATACCCGTCTTCGCGCGTATGGCCGTGTCGAAGCCACCTACTCCGTTCCCCTCGTCGCGACGTTCGGCGTAGGTGCGCGGATAAGCGACGAAGTGGTGCCCTATGGCACGGTGGCATTTCCGATCGCGCCGAAGATCAATCTGAAGGGCAACGTCGGCGACGGATACTACGCCGCAGGGCTTCGATTGTCCTTCTGATCATTGCACCGCGACCTGCCGGGGAGGCTGCTCCGGCAGGTCGGACCATCGGTGTGACCCGTCAGCTGTCTGCGGGGCGGCGTTCTGCAGGGGTGGTCGGTCCGCCTCATGCCACGAAACGTGCAGCGGTTCGCCCGAGACGACCAGACATGATAACTGGCGGCATCAACGGATCGGAGTCGGTACCCGAACGTCGTTACTCTCGCGTTCGGTGGCGTCTGCGCGCTTTTCAACGGGACATCGGGTCCGCTATCCCACCGGAATGGATGCGACCGGATTCGAACGCCTGACCGAAGGCCAGAAGGAATGCCTTCGACTGTTCCATGCACGGTTCGAGGTGAAGGACATCGCGAGGCGCATCGGTCGGTCGCCGGTCACGGTGCATCAACGACTGGCGGCCGCACGGAAGCACCTCGGCGTCGACCGTAGCGTCGAAGCAGCGCGTCTCCTGTTCGAGCACGAGCGTGACGAGCCGGATAGGGAGGGTCAGGCAACCCTCGTGGTCCATGCCGAAACGGATGGCTTCCCGACATCTCCGGACAATGGCCTCCCGCCAGCGCAGCATGACACCTCCCTCGTTCAGGATGGACAGAGGTCCGAAGGGTATCGTTCGCCCATATATGGTGCGACGATGATGGCCGAGCCGACGGTGAACAAGGCAGTGGAGGTCGCAGAGAAGCCGACCATCCAGGGCCTTCCACTGCCGATCCCGACCCGGGATCGTCCAGTGAACGACATGGGTCTCGGAGCGAAGCTGATCTACGTGGTCGTGCTGGCCGCGCTCATCGCACTCGTGTTCGGGGGCGTGGTCGCAGCCCTCAACGGGCTCTCCGAACTGTTCTGATCCGTCGGAACGCATGCAAGGTCGTGGCGCGGGAGCTCCACGAGGGGGATTTAGATGCCGGACATTCGCAAGGAAGCAGCTCGCAACGTAGTGACCAATCTGGCACCGTTCGAAACGTCGGTGGACATCGCACTGGCGCAGGCCGGCAGGTTCCTCGCGACGCTGGCCGAGGGGCGGCTCGAGGCACAGGTCGGTCCTTCGGTCGGCCACAAGGCGATCATGTCGATGATCGCGACGATGACGGCCCTGGGACAGGCTCGGGTCGGCATGGTCGACACGCGCCGCGAACTGGCGCTGACTCGCTGTCGGCTCGGTATGCGTGAAGTCGGGATTGGTAGTCTCGTGGGTTGTCCCGAGGAGGAGACCAAGGCGGCGACCTCGGGTTCGAACGTCCGATCGCTGGTCGATTGACGCGGGTTATATAGACCGCGCGCTTCGTGCAGAGAGGCACGGATGCTCAAGATCGTACCGTTCCTGTTCCTGATCATTCTGCTCGCATCGCTCGCGTACGTCGTTCGATGCGGGCGTTGGCCGGAGCGCAGCGGACTGGCGATCATCATGCTCGGATCGATCGCGACCGCTCTGGTCGGGCGCAGCGACCTGTGGCGGGGAACGGAGATTGGCATTTTGGCCGTCGACGTCGTCGTCCTGATGGCGTTCCTCGCGATCGTCGCACTTACCGACAGGTTCTGGCCTCTATGGGTATCGGCTTTCCAACTCGTCTCCGTGACGTCTCATCTGGCTCGCCTCCTGACGCCGTCGACGCTGCCTCTGGCGTATGCGTTCGCCGAGCAGGTCTGGAGCTACGCGATGATCGCGGTGGTGATCGGGAGCGTCGCTTGGCAGAGGCGTTACGCTCGATCCTCGTTCTCGTCGAAGGGGCCGTCGGCATAGAAGCCGCTCCGTCCGGGGCGGAAGGGATCGAAGTCGCTGCGCTGGAACGTGCCGTTCAGGCGTCCCGAACGAGGAAGGCCGAGCGGCTTCTTCGGGAGCGCGCCCTGCGTCACAGATTTCTGCCTGCGGAGATCCTGGGGGAGCCTGATTTTGACATGCTCCTCGATCTCTTCGTTCAAGCCGGTCTGGGTCGCGACGTGAGCGTCAGTTCGTTGTGTCTGGCCTCTCGAGCTCCTGCGACGACGGCGCTCCGTCACCTCGACGCGATGGAGGCCCTGAAGCTGGTCAGCCGCGAGCGGGATCCCAAGGATCGGCGGCGGTGGTTCGTTCGCCTGACGGAACGCGCCAATTCGGATCTGACGGAATGGCTCGACAACATCTAATGCGTCCGGCCGCCTGACGGCGGAACCGGAGGGACCGTGTCCCGCGGCTCCGTCCACGCAGTCATGCGACGTGTGTTGTCAAGGCGTGGTGATCTGTCGAACCGAGAATGGATCCAGAATGAACGTTCTTTTGAATTTGATCGCGGTGCTCGCTTCTTTAGGACTCTGCGGCTGTCACCCGGTCGTGGAATCGTCCTCGGAGAGCGGGAACGCGGCTGCGGGTCGGAATGAGATCTCGCTCGAGATGCAGAACTACATCGCGGCCGAACCCGGCTCGGATACCTTTAACAGGGGGAGGCGTCTGGAGGATTGTCGCGCGAACTATCATCAACCCTCCGAAGAATTCCGGAAGTGTACGGCATCGATCCCGATCGATGGGGACTGGGGTGTTCCTCCCGAAAATATTGAGGATGCCAGAAAAGATTAGTTGGCCGATATCGGCATTGCTGATGGGTGGTACCAGATCTTTAATAGCGCAATCGAGAAAGGCGGGGTGTTTGATCTTCAACGATCCCATCTGGAGCCTTAGATCCAAGGAGCACCTGCCTGTGAGCTGGTTTCGGAAGTTGTCATCCGTATCGAATGCGAATGGATCGAGTCGGGGCGAGAACAATGGACGATTCCGTTCATCGCGTGGCGGCAATGGCCGGATGCCGTTAGAACCCGGTGCGTCTTGAGTAGGGACGGCACCCGGTTGTTCCGTGAAGAGGTCCTTCGGGCACGAGGTGACCGGTTGCACGGTACGGTCGGCCTCGCGACGCCGCTCGCATGGCAGGCGATCGGACTTCTGCTTCTCGTCGCGTTGATCGCGACGATCGCATTCATGACGACGGCGTCCTATGCCCGCGTCGAGACGGTCGCGGGCACGGTGACGTTGGACAAGGGCGTCGCGACCATCATGCCGTCGCGTCCCGGCGTCGTCGCCGAACTGAAGGTGATGGAAGGGCAACGGGTCCGTGCGGGCGATCTGCTCGCCCGCATCCGCTCCGAAGAGGACATGATCGGTGGACAGACCGCACCGGCCCGGATGCGTCGAGCATTGGACGAGCAGGACTTCAGGCTCGCGGCACAAGGCGATCTGCTCGTGGCGGCGGCTGCTGCGGAACAGGCAAGACTGCGCGAGCAGATCGCAGGTCTGTCCGCCGAGATCCGGAGCCTGGACGGCCAGATCGTCGATCAGCGTCGCATGATGGAGATGGCGAGCGCCGACTACGAAAGAGCGGGGCACGTCGCCGCCAGCGGTTTCATCAGCCGACGCGACATGGAGGCCAGGGAGACTGCCATCCTCTCCCGTCGACAGCAGCTCGCACAGCTTCAACAGGCGCGCACCGCGAAGGTGGCGGCCGTCGCAGAAGCCCGTCGCGGCGTCGTCCAGGCCGACGCGGCAGCGCAGGCGCAACTGGCGGGTGCGCAGTCGGAGCGTGCGTCGCTCATGCAGCGAATGACGGAGGTCGATCTCGCGCGCGGGTACGGCATGACAGCCCCGATCAGCGGGGTCGTCACGGCGCTGACAGCCCGTCTCGGGCAGGCGGCGAACGCACAGCAGCAGTTGATGATGGTGATCCCGTCCGATGCGAACGCGCGTGTGGAACTGTATGTGCCGACCGCAGCCGCCGGGTTCCTGCGTCCCGGTCAGGAGGTGCGCGTCGCGGTCGATGCGTTCCCCTACCAGCAGTTCGGAACGGTGACCGCGCGTCTCATCGACGTCTCCGCCGCCGCGATCTCCCGGCAGGGACCGAACGGACCGATGCCGGTCTACCTCGTCACCGCGGCCCTGCCCGAACCCTGGATCGTGGCGTTCGGGCGACGCCAACCTCTGGTTCCGGGCATGACCTTGAGTGCTCGGATAGTCACGGAGAACCGCAGCCTCTTCGAATGGTTGTTCCAGCCCGTTTTCGCGGTGCGCAACAGGTGACCGCCACGGTTAAGCTCGAACTGGGCCTGCTGCGTCGGCAGCGAGTCCGTCTCATCCGTCAAGCGGAGGTCGCCGAGTGTGGCCTGGCATCGCTTGCGATGGTGGCGAACTATCATGGGATGGACGTAGATCTCGGCGTGCTTCGCCGTCGCTTCCAGCCTTCGTTGCGCGGTGCGGCTCTCAAGTCGCTGATCTCGATGGCCGATCGCCTCGGGCTCGCACCGCGAGCGGTCAAGCTGCCGCTCGAGAAGCTCGGCAGCCTGCAGCTGCCAGCCATACTGCATTGGGACATGAACCACTACGTGGTGCTCGAGGAGGTGCGGGGCGGGAAGGCGCTGATCCACAATCCCGAGGGCCGCAGCGTGCGGATGCCGCTGTCCGAGGTGTCTGAACACTTCACCGGGGTGGCATTGGAACTGCGCCCGACCGATGGGTTCGAGACGTCGAGCCAGCGCGTACGCTTACGCCTGTCCCAGTTGTGGAACCGCATCACCGGATTGAAGCGGGCGCTGGTCCAGACGTTCGTGCTCAGTCTGGTGATGCAGGCGTTCGTGCTGGCCTCCCCCTACTACATGCAGGTGGCTCTGGATTCGGCGCTGCCCGCGCTCGACCAGGATCTGCTGACCGTTCTGGCGTTGGGCTTCGGTCTCTTCACGCTCATCAACGCCGGTGCCGCTCTGCTGCGTTCGTTCGTGCTGCTTTCGGCGGGTACGTCGCTCGGATACGGCATTTCGGTGAACGTCGCTCGACGACTGTTCCGCCTGCCGGTCTCGTGGTTCGAGAAGCGTCACGTGGGCGACGTCCTGTCGCGGTTCCAATCGATCGCCCCGATACGCGAGTTCATGACCGAGGGTGCGATCGGTACCGTGCTGGACGGTACCCTGGCGCTGTTCACCCTCGCCGTCATGTTCTTCTACAGTCCGGTGCTCGCGCTGGTGGCTCTGGTCGCCTTCGCACTGTACGGGGTCGTCCGGCTGGTTTCGTTCGCGGCACAGCGCGATGCGCAAGAGGAGGCCATCGCGGCATCCGGCCGCGAACAGTCGATGATGATCGAATCGCTGCGCGGGATCGTCACGCTTCGCCTGTTCAACCGGGAATCCCAGCGTCATGCTCTCTGGCAGACGCGGCTGACCGACGCCACGAATGCGGGTGTCGGTCTGGCGCGCATCGGTGCATGGCAGCAGGCCGCCAACACGCTGATCTTCGGTCTGGAAGTGATCCTGTCCGTCTGGCTCGCCGTCGGCTTCGTGATCGATGGCGGCTTCAGCGTCGGCATGGTGTTCGCCTACGTCGCCTACAAGACCCAGTTCCTCCAGAAGGGCGCGTCGCTGATCGATCAGGCGATCGCCTTCCGCATGCTCGGACTGCACCTCGAGCGGCTCTCCGACATCGCGCTCGCGGATCAGGACCGGAGCTTCGGCCAGGAGTCCGAGAGGCGTGGCGGCGATCTGAAGGGCGGCATCGAACTGGACGGCGTACGCTTCCGCTACAGTCCGACGGATCCGCTCGTGCTGAACGGCGTCCATCTGAAGGTGGATCCGGGCGAACACATCGCGATAACCGGAGCGTCCGGGGGTGGGAAGTCGACGCTCATGAAGGTGCTGCTCGGTCTGGTCGAGCCCGATGAGGGTCAGGTTCTGATCGACGGCGTTCCTCTTGCGCGGTTCGGTCACAAGAACTTCCACGACCAGATCGGAGCCGTTCTCCAGGAGGACAGTCTCTTCGCCGGATCGCTGGCCGACAACATCGCCCTGTTCGACGAGGATCCCGACATGATGCGGATCGAGGAGGCCGCCGCGGCGGCGGCGATCCACGACGAGATACTGGGCATGCCGATGGGCTACGAGACGATGGTCGGGGACATGGGATCGGCCCTTTCGGGTGGTCAGAAGCAACGGCTGCTGCTTGCGCGCGCGCTGTATCGTCGACCACGGGTCCTGCTGATGGACGAAGGGACGTCGGCACTCGATCCGGCGCGTGAACAGGCGGTCAATGCCGCAGTGGCGCGCTTGGGCATCACCCGCATCATGATCGCTCACCGTCTGGAGACGATACTGTGCGCATCGCGCATCTATGCGGTGCAGGACGGTCTGGTTCAGGAGGTGACCGAACAATTCGCACCCATAAGGCACCAGCTTGCACGGCGATGACTCCATGACGGCTCCACGAACCCATGGACATCGCTCGCCGATGGGTACGGGCGGATCGAGTTCGTTGATGTCACCGATCGGGAAAGTTCGCTCGAGGCCGCAGTTCGCCGAGGTGGTGCCTTCGTTCGTCGATCCATGCCGTGGTGCGCTTCCTGACGAAGCCGCGCACGACCCCGAGGCTCCTTGCCACGTTTGAGTCCGCCCGGTCGAAATGCTGGCCAGTCCACGCGGTCAAGCACTGTGTCGGCAGGAGCAGCTGAACCGCGGCGCATGACGACCGTGTTTCGCCTGTTCCTGCTCGTTCGCACGTGCGTGGACAAGCCTTACGGAGACGGGTGATCTCGTCGCTGGCGTGGTAATTTGTTGCGTGGTGAGGAGATGCGACCGCACTGGTTGTAATGGCGGGCAAGCTTCTCCGAAGTGGAGGTGGTTGTCGCGTCGGACGTCTTGCCCGTTCCGCACGGTCGGATAGCCTTCGCGTGTGGTTGGAGCGGATCCAGCCGCGATGCGAAGGGGACTGAAGATGACGAACGCGAGCTTTGAGATTCAGGAGATGTCGCTCGATGAGATCGACGGCGTCGGGGGCGGGAAGGTAACCGCTTCGCAGGTTCTGGCCGCAGGCGCGGCAATCGCCGGCGTCGGTGCCGCGATCCTCGGTGCGCCGGCGATCGTCGGTGTCGCCGGTACGGCGTCCGCGGTATACTGGGGCGTTTCCGGCGTCATGGCGCTCGGTTCCGCCGTCGCCGCGATGAACGGCGAGTAACGACTGCATGGTGCCCCTCGCCGTTCCGGGCGGGGGCACCTGATGCCTTTGGAGCTGACGATGTACTATCTATCCCTAAAGAGTTTCGGTCGACGGAAGTTCGTGGGCGTCAGGTCCGAAAAGGTGGTTCCGATCCTGTACCAGACGTTTCTCGGGTCGTTCCTGGTGGCGTTCTGCATCATCGCGATGATGATGGTGAGCGGTAGCCGGACGCCTCCGCTTCCGCTCATGCTATCGACCGTTCTGGCGGTATCGTTCGCCATGATCGTCTCGGGACTGACGTTCACGTTCCTGCAGACCAGGAATGGTGCTGTGGGGAGGCTGAACAAGGAACCCGTCGTCGGAGAGATCAGACTGGAACTGGTCCTGCTGGCAGTGACCGCGATGGTCCTCGCGGGGTCGATGTTCGACAAAATATTCCAATAGTACGCGTCGCACGCACCGGTTTGGGGTCGCACCATAGAAGATTAAGAACACTCGGGACGTCAGGTCCTCTCGACGCGTTCCATGGTCATGATCGGCTTCCCGGAAGCAGTCGATGCGAGATGCCCGTGAAACGGCATCGTACGACCATAACGATGTGTTTTACCCGAAGATCCACCGGTGTGATTCTTCCGTAAGACGGGAAGGAGGCTGCATGGGGAGGGTATGTCACGGGTGAGCCGCGACGATGTTCCTCGGCCGCGACTATCGACGGACGGGCTCGCAGGCGATGCCGTCGCCATCTCCGTCCATGTGCGGCCCGTAGCCGGGAGTGCCGCGACGCAGGGGAGCAGCGCCCGCTCGCCTCGCCTCGGCACAGTTTCGATAGCTCCACCCGGTCGAGACGGACGGCGTAGAGCGAGCGGCGGGTCCACTGCGGGTACGGGGCGACGGTTGACGCATCGGCCTCGCCTCCGATGCCAGGTCGCATCCCGTCGCCACGAGCTGGAACTGGTCCCAATCGGGTTTGTAGATCGCATGTCCTCCTGCCATCTGCGAGCAGGACAGGTCGATCCCGTTGACCCGGACACGCGCGAGCGTACGCGAGTAGACGTCCTTCCCGATCCGCTCGACCGTCGCGTCGCCCTTCGCCGCGACCTGAAGGGCGGCCTTGGCTGCGAAGGGGTCGCCCGGGGCGCAGTCCCGACCTTCGCGACAGTGGCCGGGCAGTTCGGGGGCGTCGATCCCAAGAAGGCGGATGGTCTCTTCGCCGCAGCGGAGGGTGTCCCCGTCGATGGCGACGAGGGCGCAGGCGAGCACGATGAACGACATGCCCCAATGTTCGCCGTCAGCCGTGAAGAATCGGTTAGCGTGGATTGCTCATGAGACCAGGGGGCGATCGCTGACCTGACCGCTCCGATCAGTCCGGAAGAGGGTTGGCCTTCAGGGTCGATGCGGTGAACGGTCGTGTGTCCGTCTGGTAGGTTAGCCGGGATCGAGGGAGGACGCGGCGACGATCGACCGGAATTCCCGCAGTATGTCCGGGTGCCGGGAATCGAGATAGTTCGCTACCTGCGCGTTCTCGATCAGGCGCCCGAGATACCGCGACGCGAGCACGAGTTGAAGGACGTCGTCGCCGAACGTCGCCTCGATTCCTCGGTAGTCCTGGTTCAGCTTCTCGAGTTCGCGTTCCATCCGCGCCATCTGTTCGGTCGTGACGCCGGTCATGGTCTTCGGGCGGTCGGGTCTCGCCAGATCCTGCTGACGGGTGGCGGCTAGGATCGCCTTGGCGTAGTTCGCGGTGAAGCTGTTCATCGATGCCATCAGCTCGGCGGTCTCGACCTGACGGTATCCCTTCATCCGGCGCAGGACGTCGAAGACGACGGGATTCACCGGACGATCCTTCAGTATCTCCACGGCACCTTCGGCGATGCCGTCGAGCAGGTTGCGACGGCGCATGACGGCCTTCTCGTCCAGACCGAGCGCCGTCGCGATCATGTCCGGCGGAACCCCGCGGTCGATCGCACGGGTTATCATGTAGTGCTCCTGCACCGTGGCCAGCCGGTTCACGCGCTTGTTGTAGGTGAAGGCCTCGTCGTCATCGGAAACGATGCAGGCAGCGGTCGCCTCGCAGCGTTCGCACAGGGCATGGAACCGCAGGTGGCCATCCAGAAGCATGTGCCGGCCGTCCGCGTCCGCCCGGGTGACCGCCAAGGGTTCGATGACGCCGATCTCGCGTACCGAGACGGCGATCCGTGCATAGCGCTTCGAATCCAGTATCCGCTTGGTCATCGGCCTCAGCGGCAGGATCGACGGGACGGGGATGCGGAGCACCCTGCGTTCGAACGAGATGCGGACGGGGGGCGGGGCGTCAGGCATCGGTCATTCCCAACCGTTCGGCGATCGGCTGGGGCAGGCTGGCGAGCCTCTCCGCTCGCAGGAGGGTCACGAAGTGGTCGTCGGCGAGCAGCTTCGACATGGCGCCGACGACGAACGTCAGGCGGTCCTGCGTCAGACGGGCCTTCCTCACCAGCAGCTTCTGTCGGCCGACCTCCTTCTGGTAGGCCCGTATGAGGCCGCTGGCGGTCGGCTTCTGCTCGCGCTTCCCGCCTTGACGGATGGACCTGATGCCCTTGCCCGCCATGTTGCGCAGATCGACGATCCTGCGGATCGCGACCATCTGCTCCCCGGCCAGCGCGCCGCTCTCGTACGCCTCGGTCAGCGCCTTCTGCACGTCCGCGTCCTTGGCACGGGCGATCTCGGCGGCGACGGTGTGCGGGACGACGCCGCGCTCGACGGCGTCGAGCAGTCGCTCCTCGCCGTTCTCGAGCAGGAAGTTGATGGTGAACACGTACTCCGGACTGAATCCCACCTTCTCGGCGATCTGCGCGTTCGTGTAACCGCGCTGACGGAGTGCGCCGACCTCGCGGATCAGCTCCAACGGCGATTGGTTCCGACGGGCCATGTTCTCGACCAGACTCATGACGAAGCACTCCTCCCGCGTCGCATCGATGACGACGGCGGGAATCTGCTGCTGCCCGAGGCGCTGGAACGCCTCCATCCGCCCCTGGCCGCACACGAGTTCGTAGCGGTCGTGGTCGGGAACGCGCCGGACGGTGATCGGACGTTTGAGGCCGACCGTCCGGATGCTCTCGACCAGCTCGTCGAAGATCCGCCTGTTCCGCGTCCGGGGATTGAGAACCTCGATCTGGTCAATGCGAACCGTGACGATGACGGGCACGGGATCCTGCTGACGTCCCTTCATGCGGTTGGCTCCAGTGAGTGACGGCGCAGCATGTGGTAAAGGGGGCCCAGATCGTCGGTGCGGTAGGCGTCGAGGTCGAGGCCGTTGTCCTCGGTCATGCCGATCCGTCCACGAGGGCCGACGTCGATCCACGGGAGAAGGTAGTGGTCGCGGACCGTCCGGTCGTCGGCTTCCAATCTGACGACGACCGTGATGTCCGGCGCCAGGCCCGCGTCCAGACGTATCCGCCATCGCATGCTGCCGGCGGGGGTCGGTCGGCATCGACAGATGACGATCGCGATCGTGACTTCGCCGTTGACGGTCAACATGTCGGTCGTTCGATCGACCTGTACGCTGCCGCCGACGGCCTCTATTCCCTCGATCGTCCGGCGGACGACTTCCGGATGCATCAGCCGGAGCTGGCGGTTGGTCTCGACGTAGCGGTAGTCGCGGGACGGCTCATAGCCGATCAGCCGGTACGCGCGCAGCAGACTGCCGAAGCGGCTGCGATAGGCGGCGGACGAGGGCATCCCGTCGACTTCGTCGATGATCATGCCCGACAGGACGCCGCGCGAACCGAGCAGTTCGCGGAGCAGATGCAGTAGTTCGTCGTCGCTGAACCGTCGGGCGCGTTCCGCGAGGATGACCTGCGCCGCGTCGAACAGGGCGGGATCGACGATGGCCTCGAACGCACCGTCGCTGCGCACCCACATGTCGGGGGTGTTCACGACCCGCTTGCGCTTCAGCTTGAAGGAGACGCGATTGTACACGTTGTTGCCGACGTACTTCTCGTTGCCGAGGATCTGACGGATGGCCGCGCGGCTGAACGGTCTGTCCAGATCGTTCAGCACGCCCTCGGCCTGCAGAACGCTGGCGATCTCGCGTTCGGAGCGATGCTCGATCACGAACATGCGGTAGATGCGTCGAACGGTTTCGACTTCCTCCGGCGGTCCCGGAACGAGGATGACGCGGTCGGTCTGCAGGCTCTTGTGCTCGCCGCGCGCGAGCGGGGCCTTGGGTTCGTTCGCTTCGTTGACGAGAAAACGCCGCAGTCCGTAGCCGGCGGGCCCGCCCTGGCGGTAGCCGCGCGTGATCAGTCGGCATTGGCCGGCGAAGACCTTGCTCGATAGCTCGCGGCTGTATTCGCCGGCCATGACCCGCTTGATGCTCTTCATCACGCTGGAGGGGAGGCTGCCGTCGTTGTCGAACTGCTCGGCGCAGTAGTGGACGGCGATGCCGTGACTGCGGCAGATGAACTCGTAGTAGGCGCTCTCGTCGGCGTCCTGGAAACGTCCCCACCGGCTGATGTCGTAGACGAGCACGGCGTCATAGTCCGCACGACCGGCCTGGACGTCGGCGATGAGTTCGCGCAGCGAATCGCGGCCGGCGATGTTGAGGCCGCTTCGTCCCTCGTCGGCGTAGGTCCGGACGATCTCGAAGTCGCGCCGGGCGGCGTAGGCGGCGATCGCCTCGGCCTGGTTCTCTGTCGAGTAGCGCTGCAGATCCGTCGACATCCGCACGTACTGGGCGGCACGGGTCGGTCCTGAAGCCTCTGTACGCACCGCGATCCTCCGGCAGCCATCACGAGCGATTCACACGCCGCGTGCACAGGCGCTCCGTCTATCGAGGGAGTGACGGAATGTCGTTTTCCAGGAATGACCGAAATCTTCGCGTCGACGGTGGAAGAGGGTTTCCGATGGATCCGGGGGCGGATGTCGAGGCCGCTTTCGCCGCGGTGATCGCCGATGCGCTGCGCAAGGACTTCGGAGATGCCCCGACGCACGTGAAGCACATCGCGCGCCTGACGGGGGCGAACGCGCGCACGGTGCAGAACTGGCTTCAGGCGAGGAACGGCCCGAGCGGATCGGGACTCGTCGTGCTGATGCGCCATTCGGACGAGGTTACGGCGGCGGTCCTCGCGCTGGCCGACCGCGAGGATCTTCTGCGGCAGGCGGTGACGGCGGCACGCCTGGCGCGGCTTCGTGCAGCCATCATGTCCGTGCTGCCCCACCTGCCGGAAGGCTGATGTCTTCTACAGGCAGAAACGCGTGACGGCCCCGGTGAATCGAGAAGCCGCAGGGCGCATAACGCCTGGTATGCCGGATCCGGTCGAGGGTGACACGAGCGTCATCCTGGGGTGACACGCATGTCACCCTTAACAGAACACAGGATCACGTGTTGGATGAAGTCGGCCGGCTCGGCACGCGACATCGGTTCGTTGCTGCCCGCGACGTGCGCAGTCGTACGGAGCGGCATGCGGCCAGGCTTCGGAATGACGACCGGTTGGAGGGTTTGCTCCGGTCCGTGCATCAAGATCCCCCCGTCTGGTTGTCCCTTGGTTACAGGATGCGCGGCAGTGGCGATCCTGGGTCGTCCGACATCTAAACTTCGTCGATCGTCATCAACCCGATTGATCGTGCTGACACTTCGGGCGTAGAGCAGGAGCGTTCGCCGGCAGGCGGACCGAGGCGTGGAAACCTCGTCACTGAGTAGCCGAGCCCGGCCCGAACCAGTTTCGGCCGGGGAGCGGGCGTGCATGTCCAGGGCGCAAGCCTAAAGACGCTCGCGCCTGTCTCAGTGCAGGTTTCCAATCCCCGGCTCACGGGCCGGCACCGCCTCGTCAACAGAGGCGGTGCCGCCGGCTGGAGGAAGCCTGACGGTGCCGACGCGAACGGGGACACGCGCGTGGGTGCATCGGACGAACGCCGCAGGAGGCGGCTGACGATCTTCAGAAATTCCGTGGCCGCGTCGACGGCTGTGCTGCTGGCCGCGTGCGGCGGCGGCGGGACCAATTCGGCCGGGAGCGGCGCGCCGCCGACGGGTGGTTCGACGCCGACGCCCACGCCTCCGGCTACCCCGGCCCCGACGCCGGCACCTTCCCCCTCCGCGGCCGACACGGCCGAGTACAAGGCGTCCGCCGCGGTCGTGGCCGCCAAGGCTGCCTACGCCTACGACCGGGGGATCACGGGGAAGGGCGTGACGATCGCCATCGTCGACAGCGGCATCTCGCTCACGTCGTCGGAATTCGCCGGTCGCATCTCGCCGGGCAGCACGGGCTTCGACCAGCGCATCGCGCGGTGCGGAACCTGTCCCCCGGAAACGGTCCCGGCATTCCCCATCGCGGACCTCGACGGCCATGGGAGCCAGGTCGCCTCGGTCGCGGCGGCGGCGCGGGACGGGAACGGCGTGCACGGCATCGCGCCGGACGCGACCATCCTCGCGCTCAAGGTGTCGGGACCGGACCTCGAAGGCGTGACCGCCGGCAGCACGACGCCGATCCGCGAGAGCGGGCAGCCGAACGCCGCCCTGATCGCACCGGCGCTGCGGGAGGCAGTCTCCAAGGGTGCGTTCGTCACCGTCATGTCGCTGAATGGCTTTGCCGGAAGCGCGATCGCCATGGAGCAGCGTGCAGCGATGGACGCGGTTCGCGCCGCCGACCGCCTGCTGGTCCAGTCGGTTCCGAACGAGGCGGGCCGGGACGGCTTCGCGGGGCAGTTCGCGGAGAACCTCGTCGGCGCAGACCGCGCGAACGCCGACTGGTTCCTATTCGCGATCGGCGTCGATGCCAACGGGGGTCCTCGCGCCGCCAATGGCAACGCCGGGATCCTGGTCGATCGGATGATCGCGGCGGTGGGAACGAACGTTCAGGCGATCGACAAGGATGGTGGCATCGTCACGGTCACCGGCAACAGCTTTGCCGCTCCCGCCATCGGAGGTGCCGCCGCGCTCCTGAAGCAGCACTGGCCGCAGCTCGGTGGCAGGGCGATCGCCCGCATCCTCCTCGACACCGCCACCGACATGGGCACTCCGGGCACCGATCCGGTCTACGGGGTCGGCATGCTGAACGTCGAGAAGGCGATGCAGGCGCAGGCGCCGGCCGCCTCGTTCGTCGCCGCGCAGGCGGTGTTCGCCCACTACGCATCGGTGGAGGTTTCGGCGCCGTTCGGTGGCGCCGCGACCGCGGCGAGGATCGCGGCGTCCGCAGGCAGGATGACGGTGTTCGATCGGTACGGCCGGGACTTCACGATGGCGGGTGCTACCGGCGTCCGTGCCCGTTCTTCGGGCCTGCTGGCGGGGAGCATGCTGGGGAGCGGCGTGGCGCCTGTGCCGCGCCGCTGGTCGGCCGCCGAGGAGCGCGTGGGCTTCGCCGGACAGGACGTGATCGGTCCGTGGCAGGGCGTCACGGCGAACCGTCCTGCCATGGCAAGCCTTTCCCTCGGTTCTGGCCGGACGGTGACGATCGAAGCGAACTCCGTCGTCGGTGGCGGCACGGTCTCCCTTGCCGGTTCACCCCTGCGCGGCGTCGTGGGTCAGCCGGTAGGGATGCGGACGTCGTGGGCGGTGGGCGGCTGGTCGGCATCGTTCTCTTCGGGTGCGTCGCGGGATGACCGGTCGAACCTACGCGTCGCGTCGGTCTCGATGCCGTTCGGCTTGGGTCTGGAACTGACGGATCTGGTCGAGCGGAACCGGATTCTCGGCATGAGCGGCGGCGCAGGCGTCGCAGGGCTGATGGGCGGCAGGACCACGCTGGCGACGGCCGTCTTGCAGCGTGAGCTCGTGGGCATCGCATGGAGGATGCGGGCCACGGTGGGCAGTACGCGGGTGCTGGACGGCGGGGGCGACGCGTTCCGCTTCGAAGGCAGTGTGGCCGGGACCGCGTTCTCCATCGAAGGCGCACGTTCCCTGCTTGGCGGCCGTGCGTCCCTCGGTCTGTCGTCGCCGTTCCGGGTCGAACGGGCGCGGGCCTCGATGATGGTGCCGGTTTCGTATGACCTGATGTCCGGTGTGCTTTCGGAAGGTCGGCGTACGTTCGATCTCTCGCCGGACGCCAGGGAGCTGGACGTCGAATTCGGCTGGGCCTTCGCGCTCGCTCCCCAATCGACGCTGCGCGTGGGTCTCGCCCACGCTTTCGACGCCGGACACGTCCGCCGCGCGAGCGACACGGCCGCCTTCGTCAACGTCGCCATCCGCTGAACCCGAAGAGGAAAGAACCATGACATTCCAACGATTCCCTGCCGCGGCCCTGCTGCTCGTCGCATCCGGGACGCTGTACGGCTGTACCGATCCGAAGGAGCCAAGCGCCGAGGCGTTTCGTCCTGCGCTCGAGGCACAGGTGCGCGACCGGTTCTGCTCCGTCATCGACGTCATGCCGTACGAGGTCGAAGGGCAGGGCGGGGATGCGCCCTTTCCGATCGTGACCTCACCGAGGCGCGGGATGGCTGGACCGGGATCGGACGGCATGTCGGTCGCGATGCTTGATGCGTTCGCTCAGACCGGACTGGCGACGCGTACCGCCTTCGAGAAGCCGGCGCGGTGGAAGGGCGCGTCGGACAAGCCGTTCGTCAGCCCCTCCTGTCCTACGCGCCGACGGAGAAGGGTGCGGCATATCTACGCACCATCGAGCATCAGGCGACCAGGGAGAAGGTCGCGGTACCGTCGTTCTGCGTGGCGAAGGGCGAACTGGTCGACGTCGTCCGCTGGACCGAGCCGGTCGGCGTTCCGGGACGCACGGTTTCGCGCGTATCGTCCTGATGCAGGCCGCATTGAGCGACCGATCGGATCATCGGAACTTGGTGCGTGATCATCACCGCGAGGCAGCTGAACGTTCGTGGTCGATTGCGAACCTCAACCGGCTATGCGCAGGATCCGCCATCCGCCATCCGCCATCCGCCATCCGCCATCCGCCATCCGCCATCGCTCTGCTCGGGGAGAACATTACCCCTCGTGCCGCGCCTGTCGTCTCGAACGACGTGTTCTGCATCGAATGGTCCGAAACGGATCAGGATTGTTTTGTGCGATCCGAACGGATGGCAAATTCGTGCGACGAGAAACGGCGTCGAAGCATCGCGGAGATGGAATCGACAGTCCGGGATTTTCGGGCGGTCGGAGGTCGACGCTGCGTTTCGATGAGGCGAAGGGAGCGTGAATGGAAGACGTGGACGTCGATAGCATAAGAGCGACGGTCGAGGAGGGGCTGGAGACATTCCGCGGAACGCTGCGAAGCAGGCAGAAGCGCCGGTTCCTGCGCGACGTCGCCGGGCAACTGAGCGAGGATGAACGGGTATTGCCCCGCTTGGGGCGGAACCGCTTGGAAGCGCGACGGATGATGGTCACGTTCGATCGTCGCCGTCACGACAACCAGTTCTCCTACGGGCGGATGGATCTCATGCTGGAAGCCTTGGATGCGTTGGCCGGAGGGTCGGGTCTGCAGCGGCCGGTCAGTCAGTTGCGAGTTCTGTCCTGGAACGGTACCCGGCGCGATCTGCGCGGCGTCCTTCGCTTCCTTGCTCGGAACAACCGGGAACTCCGCTTTCGCCGCCTTCTGGTGATGACGTATCCCACGCCGGCGATCGGTCATCGACTGAAGTAATCGTGTCCGCGACCTTGCCGGTTCCATGGTCGGCGGGCCGTCTTCTTCCAAAGCGCGCGCGCCGTTCATCGGCGATGGCTGCAGCCTTGGCCCGTTCGTAACAGCGTCCCAGGCCGGGTTTTCCGAACTTCTGCTCTACTTCGAACTGGAAGTCCTCGTTGATCGCGTGTTCGTAATGGCCTGATTCCATCAGCTGGACCAGGAACGCGGTGACTTCGGCGACTTGCACGGCATAGTGGTCCGCAGGACGACGAAGTGCCCATCTGCCGAATTCGAGGAAGGCGATCGCGACGTATTCCTTGCGCTGGGCGTCGTAGATCGCGTTCTGCAGTCCTTCCCGTTCGACGAAGATGCGGTGGGTCGGTCGGGCATGCTCGTCGAACGGGGAGGAGGGGTCGATGGCGGCGGCCGCCATTCGTCGAACCGCCTGCTCCGGATCCATGTCCCACCATGTACGCCCGACGATCGGGATCCTGTCGCCGCCGCCGTTGATCGGACGCGCGTGGCATCGGATGCGCTCCTCGGCGGCGAGGCGCGCGATGATCGGTGCCAGCCCGTTCACGGCACGTCTGGCACCCTGTCCGAGATGCCAGAGGTCGTCGCCTGCGTCGCAGATCTCCTGCCATTCTGCGAACGTGATGACGTCGGATCTGGCGATCGCGATCTCCAGATCGTCGGCGTGCGCCCTCATGGTGGCGTCCAGGCGGCGATGGACGGAATGGATCGGTGTCCCGTCCGCGGCGAATGCGTCCTCGGCCTGGACGATGCGGCCGGGCGGCGTGTTGCCGGCGTGCGAGAGGAACAGATCGATCTCGGTCGGCCAGGGAGCGCATAGGTGCCGCGCGAACATCTCCGCCACGCCGGGGAGGAAGAATGCCTTGGAGACGTAGTCGGTGTGCGGCCTGCGGTACGCGGACCAGTCCAGCGTCGAGATCCAGTCGTTGTCGCCATCCACGTCGTGCAATGCCGTATTCCTCCTGTCCGAAGCGTGCCCTCGATCTCCTGGCCGCGCAACCGTGTCGACGTGGCGGACGTCAGGCGGCCTTCAGCACGCCGACGTATGTGACCTCCGGATGCTCGGGATCGATGGCGCGCCACGCGGCGTCCACGAGCCGGCGGGGCAGCGGGCCGCCGGCGATGCGCTCGCAGGCTTCGCGGACGTCGTCTGGCCACGGATTCCGCAGGATGACGCCGTCCTCGGCGGGTTGGACGGGGCCCAGCAGTTTCCACTGGTCGCGGATGCCGGTGACTGGCTGCCCTCGGTAGGTGCGGGGGGCCACGAGGGATCCGTCCGGAGCCAGCATGTCCGCTGCCGGATCCGGCAGTCCGGGCACCTCGGGCTCGTCGAAGTCCGCCAGGACCACGGGTTCGCCCGGTGAGATCTCCACTAGATCCCGGTCGATGCGACGCACGCAGATGTGGGACCATTCCGAACCCTGGGGGAGCGTGATCGTCCAGCAGTGCTCGATCCGTACGTCGTGGTCGCGTCCGATCCATGGGTCGGAGACGTGACCGTATGGCGGTACGCATCCGTTCCTCGTCCGACCGTCCCGCTCGAACCAGGTGCACTCCGTCGCTGACCAGACGACGCAGTACGAGGCCTTCGAAGTCCTGGCGAGGTGAGACAGGCGGGCGAGGATGGCGTCACGACCGTGCGGTGTGATGCCTCCATGCGCGTCGAGAAGGCCGCGTCCTTCGAAGACGAGGCTCCTCGCGGTCGACTGCCGTCCGACGGGTCCGTTCGACACCACGATGGCGGACCGCCGGTTTCCTCTGACGCCCTTGTGTATGAGGTGGGGATGTTCGCGGGCAGCGGACATGGGGGGCGTCGGTTTCATTCCATCACTCCGTTTTGGGCTGCTCCTTGAAATGTCCTTTAATTATATGCTGTTGACGGAGAACGCGTAACGCGGTGCGCAGTCGGCCGTGCCCTATAGTCGCCTTTCCACGGCGAGCGCTTCGGATGCGCTGGTAGCATTTTCCCGATAGGAGCCGGCTAGACCCCGATGATGACTACGCATCACGTGCAACAGGCGGGAGGTTCAACTGTCGGCGAAGGCTTCCTTCGTCGGATGCTGCGCTTGCCTGGACGATCATCGCACCGACGCGGACCCAGGCCTCTGGTTCCGATCGTGGCGGCATTGGGCCTTGCTCTGGTTTTTGTTCTTGCGACGAGCGCATGGAGCATCCGTGCATCAGTTTATGGCTGCGTGGATCGCGAACAGGGCTCCCAGCGCGCCAGCCAGATACAGAAGGGTCGCGTTGCGGCAATCCGACTTGGTCGAAGCGATTTGGCGAAGGTATACGCCAATGAAGAAGACCGTCAGCAGAAGTGGAATGCCGAGGCCGAACGCCGCTGCGATCAGCCCGGACTGCCCTTCGATCTGGCGATGCGGCGGATCGATGCGAAGCGCGACTTCTTCAATCTCCTTGCCGTGGCCGTATTCGGTTTCTGCACGCTGGGATCGGTCCTCATCGCCGTGACCCTTCGGGATGACGAGGCGGATGGGCGACTGCTCACGCCCGGCCGATCCGGCGGTGGACCGGCCGAGGAAATGGAAATCGACGGTTCGGTGAACGTACAAGAGCGGCCTTTCCTTAATCCTTCTGATTCGTCGCCGGTTTCAATTCCCACTATGTTGGAACCGCGGAAGGTCCGGGGTTCGAGAACGGGCTGGTTCGCGCGGGCGATGATGTTCGCGGTAGGGGCTGCTGCGGGTTATGCGCTGTGTTCGAAGGTCCGCCGCAAGTTTTCGAGCCAGACGGACGTCCAAGGAGTGTCTTGCCGAACGGTCTGACCTGAACGATGGTCAGGAGGCGGTGTCCAGGCGGAGCCGGTCAACGATCATCTCCATCCGCTCGAAGGCTTTTCGATCCGTCGTAGTCGCACACCCATGGTCGCTCGAACGTCTGCTGCCCCTTGCTATGCGCGGACGACGCCGATCACACCGATCGCGATCATTGCAACTCCCGCTAGAACGAGTTTTTTCATCATAAGGCGATCTGAACCATTCTGCGTCATCTGGACGCCCGCGATCGCGGAACCTGCGATGCTGGCCCCGAAGAGTGCGAGGAGCATATGAAGGATACGTTTGAAGGGATGGGGCGGATCGCTGCCGGTCTGACTTTCGACCAGGCCGCCGCCGCCGCCCTGTTGGGGGTGATCGTCGCCGGCATCGTCGGGTGGGGCAATTCGATCGTCACGTTCTGGGGTCTGAGACGGAACGCCGCCATCAGCGACGCTGGGCGCAGGGCCGCGGTGGACATTCGCGATCCGTCCCTCACTTCCATTGGTACCGGTACGGATGTCGTCCTCCGCGTCGTCAACGTCGGCAAGGGTGTGGCGGACGAGGTTTCGGTGGCGATCGTTGATGCCGCCGGAGATTTGGTTCCAATTGCCTGGTTTTTCCGCCTCGGCGTCGGCGAGGACCAGATGGTGGTGCACCGGTTCGACCCCGCCGTAGGAGAGGTCGTGGTCGCGATCGCCTACGACGACGGTGTTGGGAAGCCGGTCGATTCCCGTACTCGTCTCAAGACCCTGGCCAGTGGCGGTACTGCAAGGAGCAGGGTTGGCTGAAGCCAAAATGGTTTCGATCGGGCGCTTGGTCGTCTCCGTTGCAATCAGGCTTGGTTTGGGCGTCGATAGTTCTGCATGAACGAGGTTCGGGGTCGCCAGCATGGCGACCCCTGATACGAGCGTGAGCATTTCACTTCCCCAGGGTTTCACCCCTCGATCTTCTGCAATCACCTTTCTTCTCGCCTGCCGCCCGACTCTTGCATCGCGAGATGCGTTGCCGATCGTCGCGCTTGTTCAAGCGCGATGCGGGTGATTTTCCGAGCCGATGTCCGGCCGTATCCGCTTGCTCATTACTTGCGACATCGCTGCGTCCGCTAAGGAAATCTTCGCTTTTGCACGATCTCGCCTCTTTCTGACCGCTGCCGCCCCCGGGGATCCTGCGGAGGCCGGATCGGCGGCGGCGGCCTCCCGGGCCTTCTTCTGATCCGTCCGTTCCGGCCATCCGTTTCGAATGAGCGCGAGGCGTGCAGCACGTTCGGCGGGGGGCATCGGGGGCAGATGGCGTCCGCCCGGCCATGCGTCAGGACTCGAGGTGATCTCGTCCATCCGGTCGTTCCACGTCTGGAGCGCCTCGCCGACGTCTTCGACCATCTGGGTCAGGATGTATGTGTCGTCGATCTCGTCGCCGACGCGATGGAGCAGCATGGCGTTGATGATGTCCCGAGAGTAGCGGAACGGCGGCTCGCGGAGCGTCGTCGCCGGTACCTTGCGGGTGTCGTGAATGGTCCAGTGATCGAACGAGGGAACCATGCCGTCCGCTGCGCCGTGTTCGAGACGCCGGTGGACATGGGCGTCGATGAGGTCCTTCACCTGCGATCCCATCTCGACCGGGTTGATGCCGTCCAGTGTGAAGACGGGGCCGCGGCGCTTCGCGGGATCGGGCTGGATGCGGTGCAGGAGTTCGACGACCTGTCGGGGGAGAAGGATCAACTGGTTGCACCGGCTCTTGTTGCGCGCGGCTGGAAGCTTCCACTCGCCCTTCTCCAGATTGATCTCGTCCCACGGGAGCTCGGCAACCTCCTCCTTTCGTTTCGCCGTGCGCAGTATCATCTCGACGGCGTCCGAGCGGACGTCACCGATGTCGCGCGCTGCTTCATGGACGCGAGCGAACTCGTCCACTGACAGCCGGCGCTTCCTTCTGTTGACCTTGGGGAGGTCGAAGTCGTGCGCTTCGCACGGTTGGATGGTGCCGCGCTTTACCGCGTCGATGATCAGGGCCTTCAGGCAGCCGTACCCGATCCGTACGAGCGAGGGGCCGCGTTGAAGCAGTCGGACGCCGAAGTCCTCGACGATGTCGTTCGTCAGACGGTCGAGACGGACGTGGCCGAGAAGCGAGACCAGATCGCGCCGATATACGCGTTGCCGCTCGACCGAGACCGGCAGGTTCCTCATTGCCCGACGCACGACGTAGTCTTCGAAGTATCCGGCGATCGTGAGCCGGACCTGCGCGTCGGCGTCCTGCCTCCGTCGCCGACGCTCCTCGAAGGGATCGATGCCCAGCCTCCGTTCCCGCGCGTATCCCGCGGCGATGTCCCTGGCTTCGGCCACGGTCATCTCGCCTGCCTCGCCGATCTTACTGCTTGTGGTGCGACCATCCAGTGTCTTGTACTGGTAGACGAAGCAGATCCTGCCGGTGGACGTTTTGTAGGCTCCAAAGCCTCTGACCTGCAGATCCCACTTGAACTTCTTGGGCTCGCCGGTAGCAGTTCTCGGCATGGACCTGATGTTCGAATCGGTGAGTCTGATATTCCTCATGAAGCTCTCCTGCAGACAAGCGGTGAGCAATCTTCATGACGGAATCAGCAGGTCTCCACGACCTCAACCATCTACAAGTGAGATAAAATATTGTACGTCGCTGGTGCTATAATCTACCGCGATAGGCAACGGTAAATCATTCAACGTCTTTTGCCGATGAGTACGTTCGACATTGTGAAACTCCGCGATTGGGGTCTATACCTTCACCAAAAGACGTGATGTTGCAAGGGGTCGCCTGCTATCTGCCATAGAAGGCAACGCGAGCCGTGGACTGCCATCCTTGCCGAGCAATCCCGGAGCAATTTTGAGAATGTCGGGTTGAGCCGGCACGGGTGTCGGTCGAACCCGCAACATGGTGGACCCATCGCATCGGCGGCAAGGTGCAATCGACAGTCGTCTGCCGCTATGGAAAGCAGCAGCGGCATTCTACCTCATGACGGTGCCAGCAAGGTACGACGCTTCAACTTCGCGGCGAACGATGCGTCCGTGTCGTTCATCCTGCGAGGTCGGGCGATAGGCGCCCGAATCGTCATGCGACCAGCAGGTTCAGAAGCAGATGTGCGCCTACCATCACGACGTATGCCGGGACGTATCTCGCGTCGGACAGCAGTCTTGCCGCGCAGAGCAGGGTCATGGCGTGGCCGACTGTTCCAAGCAGAAACTTCGCGACGAATATCGTTGCTACGAGAACGCCTATCGATGCCGGATCGGACTCGGCGGGCAAAAGGTCCAGTGCCGCTATCATTCCGCTCAGGCGCAGAATGACGTTGATGAAGGCTTCGCCGAGCGACACCGCCGCCGCGATCAATGCAATCGGAACCGGAGCACGCATCTCGGCGATCCGCCGCCGATAGACGATGACGGCCATCAATTTGAAGAGCTCCTCGACGATCGGCGCGCGAAGCGGTCCGATGCCGGCGTAGGAGAATAATGGTATGAGTATGGGGCTCACGAACGCGAGATGCACGAGCACGAAGCTCAGCGTGGTGAACAGGAACGCTGTGGCTCGTGCTCGTGCTTTGGTCACCTGGCGGATTTCCACCCTATATGCCACCGCCCGGGCGTGCCATGCGCGCGTCGCACCGGCCAAATTCTTCCAGGTCCACGGACGTCATGTCCGCGATCTGAGCCGCGGTGAAGATGCGACCTGCGTAATCCAGTCCACGCCAGATCAGCGCACCGAAGCGCATGCCGCCAACGGTAGCGTCGATCTCGTCCATCGAGAGATCGACGATGGCGAAATCAGCTTCATTCGCAGGGAAGAGGATCAGTTCCATCGCGCTCGCTCCGAGTTTTCACACCGGCTTCCAGCCGACAACTTTCGGTAAGCGGATCGTTATTATCCAATAATCGCTGTTAATATGAAATATTGGATTGCACCATAAACTATTGGGTAAATATCCTAGAGATATTTATATCATCAGCGAAGATATGTTAACTAAAAGATGAGACATGGTTACCATGGTGAACGCATATAATTTGCGATCAACATGATAGTTTATAAACAACGAAAACATCAAAAATCCCGGAAAATAAGTAAGAGATTCAGTTCTTATCCCGTGCATCATGGCCAAAATTCCCGCCGCCACTACCGCCGCCGGGAGGCTGCTTTGTAGAAGTCTGCGGAATAGGGTTGTAGAAATGTAAACTAGAGCCGTTTCAATCACAGGGGACACGAGCAGTGCTGCTATCAAAAGCGCAGGTCCAGGAGTTCGCCGAGCGCCGTCAACGGAAGTGATATCTGCGCCAGCAATGTAGTAAACCACCAATCCTGCAAAAATGGTGGAAATTTTAACTGCCATGGTCAATCCGGTCAACGTAAACAACATCCGAATTGAATGTTTAAACAAGTTTTGCTCCTGCATCTTCGTATGATCCCACAATAGCTGCTATGCCTTCGTGCAGCAGCACAATTGCCTAGAAGGCGCGCTACTGCAGGCGTATTTTGGCGTTGCATTTGATTCGCGTTGACCTGCGCAAAATCGGTGATACCAATTATTGGCCAGTACGGCGAAAAGGGGTAAATGTCATGATGGATATCGTAGAACTGTCGCTTGAAGACGTTGAAGCCGTTGCCGGTGGCATGCGCCTATGGAACGCGATTGGTCATCTTTCGCGCGCCATCTTCGTTGCCGAAGCGGTTGAAGGATTTCTCGGCCTGTATGATGGTTCGGTAGAGAACGTCTACGTAGGTTGAGGCCTGCGATCTCTTAATCGTTAGAAGCGGGCTGCGGTTTGCAACCGTGGCCCGCTTCAGTCTTCGTTTGGAGTGTCCCGCCTGCCGGTCGCAATCTATCCGCCGCGGTGGCGGCTGGATTTGCGTGTGCGTCGGCGTTTCGGCCCAGTGAATTTACCGAACGGCTCACGTGCGCGCCTTCCGACTACCTGCCCAAATCGTCGTACCTTCAGGCATGTCTCCGTCATTAGCGATCTTCCCACGTCGCTGCGGGCACGTTGGGTTAGCCGGTGATGCTTTGCTCGGCTTGCTGGATCATGACCGTCGCAACGTTCGACGGATGCTTGCGGGAAGGAGACGAAGCTCGAACCCTACGTCATGTCGAACGAAGCAGCCGCGCCGAAAGCGTCCGCAGGCGCATCTCGATCAAGCCAAGTTCCTTCTGATCGAACGGGGTCAACAGCGTCAACCGATTTCCCCCGGCGCGATAGGAACCATGGATCTGGTTTCTGCGGTTTCCCAACGCGACGAATTCGATGGCCGCCGGGTCGTCGCTGGTCGCGATCAGCACGTTGTCCCTGTGCCTCAGCGGATCATGTACCGCGTGGGGATCGGGCAGGAACAGGATGCGCTTGGGCAGGTTCGGCTGCGGGGAAACGTCGACGAGTTCGCCGGTGCGTCGACGCCATACGCCGTGGTGCTCCGCCTCCAGGTAGACGCCCGGCGTGGTCCAGATCGCCCATCCGCTGACAACCGATCCTCCGGCGCGGGCGACCTTCCGCGCCACGTTGTCGAAGCATTCCGACGCGACCGCGTCGCGGTCGGGGCGGCAACGCACCCAGATCGGATCGTTTTCGGTGATGGTGCGACAGAACGTGCGTATCGCTGCGGTGATCGACTTCGGCACGGTGTCCGGCACCGACGGTCTCCCCTCTCGCATCGGTCGGCGATCAGCCGGCATGGGTCGTGGCCTCGATGCCGGTCCGTGCATCCGCGGCGTGACCTCTCGATGCCTGTTCGACAGCGAACTCCCTCGCCCAGCAGAGGCCGTCCACTAGTTCCATCTGCGCGATGGTCCGGCACGGTATCTCGAGCAGCCTAGGATTGGCGAAGACGACGGCGAGGCAGCGCGCCCGGCTGATCGCGACGTTCATCCTGTTGCGGCTGTATAGGAATTCGATGTTGCGCGGCAGATCGTCACCGGACGAGGTCGCCATCGAGACGAGGACGACCGGTGCCTCCTGTCCCTGGAACTTGTCCACCGTTCCGACACGGGCACCATCGGGAAGCGTGCGCTTCAGCAGTTCGACCTGCATGTTGTACGGCGACACGACGAGGATGTCTTCGGTGCCGATGCGGTGTCGGACGCCGTGGCGATCGATCCAGTGCGAACCGAGAAGTGCACGATAGGTCGTCGCGAGCCGTTCCGCCTCCTCCGGCGCCCGTTGCGTCCGGTCGGCATGATGCACGTCCACGAAGCGGAGCCCGAACGGCGCGAGCGCCTCGGGGTCTCGGGACGCGTCGATCTCCAGCCGCTGGACGGCCGTCGTCATCTCGGACTTCAATCGGCCTTCGTACACCGCCTCGGAGACGAAGCGGCAGAGGTCGGGGTGCATGCGGCGCGTGATCGGCAGGAACACGCCCTGATCGGCGGGAACGGTGGCGCGTCCCTCCAGAAGGTGTTCCAGCGCCGATTGCCCGCTGCCGCCGGGATGCGTGCCCTTGATGGGCTGCGACAGCTGCATCTGGTCGCCGACCAGCACGATGTTGCGCGCCGAGGTTCCCATCGCCAGGACGTTGGCCAGACTGACCTGGCCGGCTTCGTCGATGAAGAGGTGGTCGAACGCCTGGTCGAGCTCCTCGCGAGCGAACAGCCATGCCGTTCCCGCGACCAGCTCATGATGCGGCTGCACGCCGCTGCCGCTGCCGCCCACGACGTCCTCGATCCAGCCGCCGCCGTCGAACCTCTGGTCTTCCCGACTGGACTTCTTCATGCCGTGGCATCGTATGCCCTGCGCGAGGGCCATCGCCTGCACCTCCCGTAGGAGGTTGTTGATGGCCTTGTGCGAGTTCGACGCTACGCCGATCCGCTTGCCGGCGGCGAGCAGGGCGACGATCGCCTGCGCCGAGGTGTAGGTCTTGCCCGCGCCCGGGGGGCCTTGGACCAGCAGGTAGCTGTCATCCAGGACACGCAGTGCGGCTATCGCCGCCGCAGTCGGGTCCGCATCGTCCGGTACGATGGCCTGATCGGGCCGGCGACCTGTCAGCCGGGGGCGGTCCCGACGAAGGATCGAGGTGAGGGCAGGGTAGCGGGAGCCGCCCATCGCGACGTCGGCGGCGTAGCGGTGCACCGCGGCGCGGAGCGGCTTGTCGCCCACGGGGCCTTCAGGGATCAGCGCCGATCCGGGTACGATGGCTGATCGCGTGGGGCCGAGTTTCAGGGCCACGACCCGTTCGTCCTCGTCGAGCGACACGATCTCCCCCGCCGATTCCAGCGTACCCGACCGCAGCGGCTTGTCGCCGACCTTCATCTTGAAGTCCTGGGCCGGAAAGGTGAACGGATGAACGACCGACCTCTTGTCGTTCCATGGGCGGCGGGTCGGGTGCGGCTGCAGGCCGGCGATGCATTCGGCGTCGTCGAGCAGTTCGTCCGCGTCCATGTCCTGCCGGGCGAACATCGCCCACCAGGTCGGCTTGGCCTCTCGACGGTGGAACTCCAGCAGATCGACCAGCAGCCGTCGCCAAGGCTCGTGAACGCCTGTGAGAAGGCGATCGGCCAGCACGCGCGTGCGCTCGTCGGCCTCTTCCCGCTCGGCGACCTTGACCGGATCGGGTGGTGCGAGAGCGCGTCCGGTGAACCAGTCGGTCTCGGGCGGGCGGAGCGACAGCAGCCAGTCGCGGCAGAGGCGCGTCGACCGGCAGTCGATCTCGTTGTAGTCGGAGATCTCCTGCAGCAGCCTGCCGTCGCCGAGCTGCCGCCAGCGTTCGTAGAGGACGATGCTATCGCCGGCGGTCTTGACCTCGCCCTGCCTGCCGCCGGGCAGGTAGAAAGCCTCCATGTTCTTGATCGAGTAGCGGGGTTCGGACGTTCGAATGGCTTCGGCCACGACCTTGTACAGGTCGACCAGTCGGTCGCCTCGAAGCAGATCGTCCACCTCCTTCTCGCGGGTGCCGTGATACATCGCCAGACGTTTGAGGGCGGTCTCCTCGTAGGCCGCATAGTGGTACACGTGCGCCTCCGGATGTCGGGCGAGGCGATCGGTCACGAAATCCATGAACTGCTCGAAGGCGATCTTCTCCGCATCGCGGTCGTGCGCCCAGAAGGCGGTGAACCGGTCCTCGCCGGTGGCGTCGAACGCCACGACGCCGAAGAGGTATTCGAGACCGCCATCGAAGAGCGGATCCCCTTCCATGTCGAAGAACATGTCACCGACGTCCGGCCGCGGAAGGCGGCCGAAGCCCCGCTTGTCCGCGGGCGGCAGCAGTTCGACGCGCCGTTCGCCCGTCCGGCGATGGTGATGCTGGAGCCTGGCCTGTCCCGCCAGCTTGGCGACCGTCGCCGGCTGCATTCCAGGAATTCTGTCGCCGATCCTCATCGCCGCGAGGCCGCCGATGTCGTTCACTCCGAACGATCGGAGCGCCGCGATCTGGCTTCTGCCCATTCCCGCGACGATCGAAAGGTGGTCCGTCGCTTCCCATTCGGCATCGCAGCGGTCATTCCAGCGACAGAAGACGCAGTGGCCGCATGGATCCGTGGACGATACGACTGGTCCGCCATCGACGAACGCCTCGAACCTTTCGCGGGCGCGTCGGTGGTAGTGGAGGAACGATCTGGTCGCGAGCGACGCCATCTCCCCGGTTCCGAGCACGACGTGCATCTCGGCGGGCATGATGCCTTGTTCCGCCGCCAGCATCTCGGCGTACACGCATAGCTGCAGGACGTGCTTCGCCTTGGCCGATCTGGCGAGCTTCGTGTCGGCGACGTCGTAGGCGTACGCGCCGAACACGGAGACCACGTCGTCGCGCCGAAGGAGGAAGTCCGAATAGCCGTGCCACCGACCCACCAGGAACGCGCCCTGGTAGATGACGTGGTGGCCATCCCGCATCGCGCGTCTGGTCGCATCGACTCGCTCCTCGAGAGATCCTTCCGTCGAGATCTCCGCAACGTCGTACCCTTCGTCACGCAGACGGGCGAGAAAGGCGAGTTCGTGCTCTATGCCCTTCTGCTGGAGCAGCACCGCGCTGTCATCGTCGGGCGGGAAGGCCGTGGTTTCGATCAGGTTGGCCGTGTCGAAGGTCGTGGCGTGGACGCAACCCATGAAGTTCACGAGGTCGCTTGCCGAGAACAGCGTCCGTCCGTTGTACCGTAGCATCTGAATCACCCCCGTTCCGGATCTATCGTCCGCTGGACCGCATCATGCACGACCGGCATATTCATTCCAGACGACAGATCCTGTCGCATGGGAGATGTCGATGTCGTACCGGAACGCGATCGACCTTCTGACGATCGCGGCGATGGCCGCATCGGCGAGGGGCGTGGGTCTCGAAGAGATCGGACGGGTACTCGAACGCCATTACAGGACCGCACAGCGAGTGGTCGACGCGCTGAGGGAACGTTTCCCCGAACTCGAGGAGTTCAAGGACGAGGAGTCGGGGAGGACGAGATGGCGTCTTCCGCGTACCGCGATTGCCCCGCTCCTGACCCCTACGGCGGAGGAGCTGGCCGCGTTGTCGCTCGCCGAGGAGATGCTCGCGAACGGAGCCGGTACCGACCAGGTCAAGGCGCTGCGTCTGCTGCACGCCAAGATCCTGGCGCTGATCCCGGACGAGCGCAGTCGCCGGATCGAGGCGGATGAGGACGCGCTGTTGCTCGCTCTGGGACATGCGGCTCGGCCGGGACCGCGCCCGATCGGTCGCGACGCGATCGATGCCGCCATCTCGACCGCTCTCAAAGGAAGTTCCCCTTTGGGGATACGGTATTGCGGTTGGAAGGATGCCGTTGCAAGGGACAGGGTGATCGCTCCGCATGGACTGCTGCTCGGCGCTAGACGATACGTGGTCGCGGTCGATCTGGAGAAGGTCGGCGGTGGCATTCAGCATTTCAGGGTCGACGCGATCGAAGAGGCTACCGTCCTGCCGGGATCGTTCGTCCGCAAGGAGGGGTTCGATCTCGACGATCACGCGCAGCGGTGCTTCGGATCGTATCAGCAGGAAGGTGGCATCCACGATGTCGCGTGGCTGTTCTCCCCGAAGGCCGTGCCGAGAGCCGAGGGGTTCCAGTTCCATCCGAACCAGATGGTCGAGAAGCGGGCTGACGGATCGCTGCTCGTCCGTTTCCGTGCAGCGGGACTGCTGGAGATGTGCTGGCACCTCTACATGTGGGGCGACTCGGTGGAGGTGCTGTCTCCCCCTGAACTGGCGGACATGGTCGCCGGCCATCGTCGTGGAGATTTTCCGTCCATGCCTTGAGAAGACGGGGCCGGGGCGGAACCCCGGCCCAGGATGCCGATCAGCAGTTCGGCAGGTCGTCGAGATTGTTCCGCGACGTGGTGTCGCGGTCCGTCCTCAGATATTTGCCGGTCTGCCCCTGCACGACCCGGATCCTGGTCTCCGGCGCGTTGGACCAGTTGACCCAGTATTCGTGGCTGCCGGCCTCGATGTCGCTGATGGCGTCAGCCTTGCTGCGCGGCGACCAGGGCTGACCGGATTGGCAGAGCCTGGTGATGTCGCCCTGCGAGTTCTTGCCCGTGGCGGTGACGTAGCGCTTGGCCATGATCAGGACTCCTTGACGGTGGTGTGGGGGCTCGCCTTGCCATGAGCGGTCGTGACGTAACGTCCCGAGATCGCACTGCGATGATGCGAACCGGAACTGCCGCTCGATCCGCGGCTCTCGCGAACCGTGGTGTGGGGACTGGCGTTTCCATGCTTCGCGGTGACGTAGCGACCGCTGATCGCGCTGCGGAAGCTGCCCCCGCTCTTACTCTTGCTCATCTGATGCTCCATCGTTGCGGCGACTCGATGTCGCGGCTCGAACGATGATGAGCAGGTGATGCGACAGATGCCGTCGTATCGATCACGTCTGCCGCGAAAAGCGGGCTCCTGAAGGGGTAGGCCGATGCGGAAGATACGCGATGCCCTCGGCGTCATTCAGCTTAGTTCTAATCGCGATGCGGCGCGCCGCAAACTTGCTTCGCCCTCGTGAGAATGAATCTCGGGGTTGTGTCGTTCGAACAGACGACTCGCTGGACATCGTGGCCATCCTGGAAGCGCCAATCCGGTGTCAGTTCCGCCGGGAACCGCTTGTGGCGTGCGTCGATGCGGAACATACCTGTGCCATGAGCGGGGCGTCCGCTCACTCTTGGGGGAAGTCATGACTGACGATCTGCTGCGGCGAGCGCAGGGGGGAGATCTATATGCCGTGCTCGCTCTGAGCGCGAAGGACGAGCTTGATCCCCTGGTCGAGGTGATCACTTCCAGATCGTGGAACTTCCTGGACGCGAAGGACGAATACAGGCGGCACAGTCCAGATCACACCAAGTACCATGCCCTGATCGGGGACGAGCTGCGGCTTTATGGCGGCAACACGCTGAAGAACATCGGCCGAGGAGGGGAGGGACCGCCCTACGATGAACTCGTGGCGGATGTCTGTTGGAAGCTCAGCATACCATACGAGAAGGGTCGGACCGTCGAGAACGAGGGCAACCTGCTCGACATCTTCCTTGAGCAGCGCTGGCAGGCGCTTGAGCCCGCCGAGCGGGAGCGTCTGGCCGCGAACGCCCGGAAAACCGCGCTCGGGCAAACCTCGGAGAAGAACTGGTATCTGAAGGCGGGCGCCTCGTCGTTGATGATCCCCCTCTTCGCGACCGGTGGGTTGGCCGTTCTCGGCATCTCGATGCTCGATGCGAGCTACAAGGTGACGGTGCCGTGCGTCCTGCACGTGGCCTATCTGCGTCGCAAGATCGTCGGTGAGGGGCGGGGCACGGCCCAGTCGCGACCATCCGTTGCGGTCACCCGGCGCGAACCTCGGGTTCGTGAGTTGCCCGGACTCGAAATCCATGATGCCGACGGCGGACCCGTACTATCGCTGTGCGAAATCCGCGAGAGCGGCCTGCAGGCCTGGCATCCTATCGACAGAGCGGATCCGGGGATCTGCCGGCTCAATTCGATCGTGCAGGCGGTTCCTGCGATCGGTACGGCGGCCGAGATCGCCGGCGCGACCGGGACGAAGTACATGGAGGTCGTCTGCAGTGGCGACCTGATGAAGGCCAAGGGCGGCGGCTATCGCGCGATGTCCCGCGGGGCGAACGGCATCACTGAGCATGCTACCCTGTTCGGTCCGGACAAGCTGGCCGTTCTGGCGAACGTCTCGGCTTTTATGAACGTTGCTTCCATCGCGCTTGCGCAGAAGCACCTTGCCGACATCAGCGAGAAGCTGTCGGAACTCAAGAACGACGTCGGCAAGGTGGCGTCGTTCCAGAAGACGGCACGCCGCTCCGTTCTGACCGGCGCCATCCACTATTTCGAGCAGCAGGCCGCCGCGATCACGGCGGGAGAGCATTCCGCCAGCGTTCTCGGACAGATCGAGCGCCATGAAGCGGATCTCCTGCAGGTGCAGCATCATCTCGCAGAGGATCTGACCGCCGTGCTCCGCGAATTGCAGGAAACCAAGGACGGTGGCTTGTTCACCTCCAACGAGTTCGTAGACTCTGTCGAAGAACGTCAACGCGAACTCAACGACCTTCTTCGGCTGCTGCTGCAGTGTCTGCGGACCCGTGCGCTCGGTTGGCAGTTGCTGTCCCAATTTCCGGGAGGCGAACTCGGCAAGCGGCATCGCCGGGATGACATTCTGCGTTCGCTCGCGGAGCTTGATGACTGTGGAGCTCGTCTGGCCGAGATCGACGCGGCTCTCCGCGGCAAGCTCAAGGCAGCATCGTCCTTGTGGGCTGCGGGTAAGATGAACCAACGCAAGCTCGACATGCTCAGGCGCGGTGAAGAAGCACTGGAAGCGTTCTCGACGCAGCGATCCCGGATCGTGGTGGGGATCGAACAGGTGGATGTGATGCAGAACGCCGTGCAGGAGCCGTTCAGACTCTTGGTGAAGGTCGAGGAAGGGGAGATCACGGCCGTGCGGGGTTTCGATCGCCTGCAATCCTCCATTGCGGCAAGCGGTAGGCAGATTGCCGGGGCGGCGAGTTAGGCTTGAGAAGCGCTGCCGCTACGGGCGGCTATCCCGCTGGTCAACCCACGGCGGGCAGTTCACGCTATACTCGTTCCAGCGACGCTCGATCAGACGCGCGCGCGACTACCTTGCTCAGCGGAGATCTTGAATGAAGATACTGCACGGCCACGAACTCGCCGAGGCGATCCTCAATCTCTTCCTCGAACCGGGCCGCCTCCGCTGCGCCGTGGCGTTCTGGGGCCCGGAGCTGGGCGCGATCGCTCGCAAGCGGAAGATCGAAATCGTACTCGACATCTCGATGGGCGGCACGTCGCGCAACGCGCTTAAGGCCTTGGGTCTGCGCAGGAAGAACCTGCCGCATGCCGATGGGCTGGTGACACTGCTCGATGGCCTTCACGCCAAGATCTTCGTAGGCACGCGCTATGCCATCATCGGTTCCGCCAATGCTTCGCGCCGTGCGCTTGGACGGAAGGGCGTGCAGCCGAGTCTCCGAGAGGCAGGGGTTCTCTTCGATCGCGTGGAGGATCCGGACGGCTACGGCAAGCTGGAGGACCTCTACGCACACTATCGCGGTCTCTCGCGAGCCATTCTCCCGAGCGATCTGGACCGTGCGCCCCGCGTCGCATCCAATCCGGCGGCAAGGGACTTTCAAGCCGGTCGAAAGTCCACTCCGGCGTCCGTGTTGAGCGCCCTGCTGGCCGATTTCGATCGCTTCTCCAGGACCTGCTTCATCTTCGGGGACCACCGCATCAAGCATGGGGAATGGGTCAAGGCGAAGGACGCATACGAGGATGAGGTGGGAGAACCGCCCGAAGCCGGCGGTCGGACCCATATCTGCTCGGCCGATGACGATGAGGATACGGACGCCGTCCTTCGTGATACGGCCCATGTGTTCGTGTACTGGTTGGGAAGCCCCTTGGGTGTCTCGGCCTATCGCGATGTGGTGCGGATCGAGCACGGGGATGGGACCGTCAGCTACTTCGGCCGTCTCGGCTGGACGTCGGTGCGCGGCACCCACCGCCTCCCCGCAGCCACGAAGGCGGAAACGTGGCATGCGGATTCGAAGATCGCCGAGGCGATCGCGAACTCCGGTGGGGACAAGGTCAAGGAGCGTTTCGTCGTCCTTTCCTCCGGCGACCTCTTCGAGTTGCTGGAAAGCGATTTCGCCGGAGAATTGTGATGCGCGCCCTGCAAGTCGAACATGCATGGCCGACAAGCCGGGAAGGCCGTCCGAGCGCAGGCACCCGCCCGCCGCGACGTGGGCTTCCGCGATGGCCATCGATCCATGCTGGTTTCTGCTGCCCTTATGGCGGTCTGCCGAACCAGGGGATGCTGGACCTGAGGGACCGCGAATTGAACTGGCCCGTAGATCGGAGCCACTCAAGCCAAAAACCGGCTTTCGGTGTAGCCATACATAATTTGCTGATGGTCGGCCCACCCGGCGCGGGCAAGTCGCTGCTCGCTTCCTGCCTGCCCGGCATCCTGCCGCCGCTCGACGCCGCCGAGGCGCTGGAGGTGTCGATGGTCGCCTCGGTCGCCGGCACGCTGACCGGCGGGCGGATGACGCGCGCCCGCCCGTTCCGCTCGCCGCATCACTCCGCATCGATGGCGGCGCTCACCGGCGGCGGGCTGAAGGTGAAGCCCGGCGAGATCAGCATGGCGCATCTGGGCGTCCTGTTCCTCGACGAGCTGCCCGAATTTCAGCGCGCCGTGCTCGATTCGCTGCGCCAGCCGCTGGAGACTGGCGAGGTCAGCGTCGCGCGCGCCAACGCCCATGTCACCTTTCCGGCGCGGGTGCAGTTGATCGCGGCGATGAACCCGTGCCGCTGCGGCCATCTGGGCGACGCCGCGCTCGCCTGCGCCCGCGCGCCGCGCTGCGCCGCCGACTATCAGGCGAAGGTGTCGGGGCCTTTGCTCGACCGGATCGATCTGGTGATCGAGATGGCGGCGGTCAGCGCCGCCGACCTCGTCCTGCCGCCCCCGGCGGAAGGCTCGGCACAGGTCGCCGCCCGCGTCGCCCGCGCCCGAACGGTCCAGCGTACCCGCTATGGTGCCGACGGCCCGCGCACCAATGCCGAGGCCGACGGCGCGGTACTCGCGCAGGCGGCGGTGCTCGACGACGGTGCCCGCGCCCTGCTGGCGCAGGCGGCGGCGGCGATGCGGCTGTCGGCGCGTGGCTACACCCGCGTCCTGCGCGTCGCGCGCACCATCGCCGATCTGGCGGGGGTGGAAACGATCGGCCGCGCACATGTCGCCGAGGCGCTCGGCTATCGCCGGCGCGCGCCGGTCAACTGAACGAACCGCTCAAGGAGTCTCGACGATGTACTGGATGCTGCTGCCGCTCAAACGCTACGCCGATTTCCGTGGTCGGTCGCGTCGCAAGGAACTCTGGATGTTCGTCCTCGGCTATGTGCTGATCTTCGCCGTTCTCGGCACGATCCTCGGCACCCTCGGTGCCTTTTCGCTGCTGCAGGAAGATGCTCCCTCGCAGGACGTGAACGGTCCGATGCTGGGCGTTTTTGGCATCCTCGGGCTGATCGGCCTCGGGCTGTTCATCCCCTCGCTCGCGGTGCAGGTCCGCCGGCTGCATGACCGCGACATGAGCGGCTGGTGGCTGTTGCTGTTCTATGTCCTGAGCCTCGTGCCGCTCGTCGGCTTTTTCGTGTGGGTCGCGCAGATCGTGCTGATGATCCTGCCCGGCACGCCCGGCCCCAACCGCTTCGGCCCCGATCCCAAGGACCCCTATGGCCGGCTCGACGATACCGACGTCTTCGCCTAGTTGCAGCGGCGCGCGGCCTTTGCTAACGGAGCCCCGCGTGCCCCTGTGGTGAAATTGGTAGACGCGTCCGACTCAAAATCGGATTCCGCAAGGAGTGCTGGTTCGAGCCCGGCCAGGGGCACCAATTCCCAACCCATACCGGTCGTTACGCTGCGCGATTAACGCAGCTTTAGGACCCCCGGGGCGATACCGCGTAGCGATGACCGATCCCGCGAACGATGTCCCTGAACGCGAACGCCGCAGCAGCGTCATCCTGCGCGCGCTCGTCGAAACCAGCGACGCGGCGATCGAATGCCGCGTCCGCAACCTCTCCGCCTCGGGCGCCTGTATCGACAACGAGGCCGAACTGGCCACCGGTGCCCGCGTGCTGGTGTCGATGGGCACGCTCCACCATCTGCGCGGCCAAGTGGTGTGGGCGACCGAGCGGCTGGCCGGGCTGCGGTTCGACAAGGCGAACATCGACATCGATTCGGCCCGCAAACCCCGCGGCACGGTGGCCAAGACTTCACCGGCAGGGGCCGGCTGGCTGGCCCAGCTCGACGACCCGCACCGGCGGCGCCCGCGCTGACTGCACGTTGAATATCCGCATCTCGTCCTTTTCGGCAAAATGATATAAAGATTTTGTTATATCCTTATGTAATGCCGGATTTGACCTCCCGTGGTCAGATAAATAGGGTCTGTCAAAACAGCGGGGAGATGGCGGGATGACGGACGATCATACAGGCGGACTGACCCGCCGGGCCATGCTCGAAGCCTCGCTCGCCGCGTCGGCGGCACTGGCGCTGCCCGATGTCGCGGTCGCCAACGCGCCGCCGCTACGCCCCGACCGGCTGTGGTACGCCGCCCCTGCGACGAAGTGGACCGAGGCGCTGCCGGTCGGCAACGGCCGGATGGGCGCGATGGTGTTCGGCGGGACGGCGCGCGAACGGCTGCAACTGAACGAGGACACCTTTTATGCCGGCGGTCCGCACAACCCGCTGAATCCCAAGGCAAAAGCATCCCTGCCCGAAGTCCGCCGCCTGATCGCCGCCGGACGCTATGCCGAAGCGCAGGCATTGGCGCAGAGCGACCTGATGGGCGTGCCGATCAAGCAGATGCCGTATCAGACGATCGGCGACCTGCTGCTGACCATACCCGGTCTCGGCGCGGTGCGCGACTATCAGCGCGCGCTCGACCTCGACACCGCGCGCTGCACGACCGGTTTCATCGCCGGCGACGTCGCCTATCGGCGCGACGTGGTGGTATCGCCCGACGATCAGGTGATCGCCGTTCGCGTGAGTGCCGCCCGCAAGGGAGCACTCGACCTCGACATCGCGCTCACCACGCCGCAGTCCGCCGAAGTCACCGCGCAGAACAACGGGTTGCGCATGATTGGCAAGGGGCGGGCAGCCGAAGGAATCCCCGGCGCGCTGCGGTTCGCGACGCTGGTCCGCGTGCTGCCCTCGGGCGGGGCGACGCAGTCGGTCGGCGATGCCGTGCAGGTGCGCGGCGCCGACAGCGTCACGATCCTGATCGCGATGGCGACCAGCTACCGCCGCTTCGATGACATCACTGCCGACCCGGTGGCGATCGTCGAACGACATATCGCAAAGGCGGCGACCCGCTCGTTCGACCGTATCGCCGCCGACACCGCGACCAGCCACCAGCGGCTCTATCGTCGCGTCTCGATCGACCTCGGCGACAACGCGGGTGCCGACTTGCCGACTGACCGGCGGATCGTCGCCGGCGTGACCGCCGACGATCCGGGGCTGGCGGCGCTGTATTTCAACTATGCGCGCTACCTGCTCATCACCTCGTCGCGCGCCGGCACCCAGCCGGGCAATCTGCAAGGTATCTGGAACGACAGCGTCGATCCGCCATGGGGCTGCAAATTCACGATCAATATCAATACCCAGATGAATTACTGGCCGGCGCAACCGCTGGCGCTGGGCGAATGCGTCCAGCCATTGGTGGCGATGCTCAAGGACCTCGCGATCACCGGTGCCACGACCGCGCGCGAGATGTACGGCGCGCGCGGATGGGTGGTGCATCACAATACCGATCTGTGGCGGTCGACCGCGCCGGTCGACGGCGCGAAATGGGGCATGTGGCCGACCGGCGGGGCATGGCTGTGTACCCATTTGTGGGAGCATTACGACTATCACCGCGACACCGCGTTCCTGCGCGATGTCTATCCGGTGATGGCGGGGGCATGCCGCTTCTTCCTCGACACGCTCGTCACCGATCCGGCGACGGGCAGTCTGATGACCAGCCCGTCGCTCTCGCCCGAGAACGAGCATCGCCCCGGTATCGCGATCTGTGAAGGGCCGGCGATGGACCAGCAGATCCTGCGCGACCTGTTCGCCCAGACCGCCGAGGCCGCCGAAATCCTGAAGATCGACGGCGGCTTCGTCCGCGAACTGACGGCGGCGCGCGCCCGCCTCGCGCCCGACCGGATCGGCGCGCAGGGCCAGTTGCAGGAATGGCAGGCCGATTGGGACGCGACCGCGCCCGAACAGAACCACCGCCACGTCTCGCATCTCTACGCGCTGTTCCCGAGCGACCAGATCTCGCTCGACCGGACCCCGGCGTTGGCGGCCGCCGCGCGCAAGTCGCTGGAAGTACGCGGTGACGAGGCGACCGGCTGGGCGACGGCGTGGCGCATCAACCTGTGGGCGCGGCTGCGCGACGGCGAGCATGCGCACCGCATCCTGCGGTTTTTGCTCGGGCCGGAGCGGACCTATCCCAACATGTTCGACGCGCATCCGCCGTTCCAGATCGACGGCAATTTCGGCGGGGCGCGGGCGATCGGCGAGATGCTGATGCAGAGCGAGGGCGATACCATCCGCCTGTTGCCGGCGCTGCCCGGCGCGTGGAGCGGCGGCCGGATCGCAGGGCTGCGCGCGCGGGGCGGGTGCGGCGTCGATCTGCGCTGGCAGGGCGGGCGGCTGGTCGAGGCGACCTTGCGACCCGACCGCGCGGGTACGCGCACGCTGATCCTCGGGGATGTGCGCCGGCCGGTGACGCTGGTCGCCGGGCGGACGCTGCGGCTGGTCGGGCCAGATTTGCGTCTGGTGTAAAGGTCCGTTTTGCGGTGCCAGCCCGCTCCCCCTCCCGGCCACCCACAGCGTATCCTGAATTAGTGGTCGGGAGGGGGAGCGGGCTGGCACCGTCTGAAAACTTGCTCTTTCGCGAGTTTTCAAAGAGCGTAAGCGCGGCGTGGAGGCCGCAGATTATGCGGCTTGCGCGGTCGGCTGATCTGCCGGGGGCATCCAGTTCCACGGCATCAACTCACCCCAGCGACTGGCGGGCCAGTCGTCGGCGACCTTGCCG